>JANXSE010000369.1 GCA_025356695.1 Betaproteobacteria bacterium | reverse complement strand
GGGGTGTTGACGAGGAAAAAGAGGCCGAAGGTGATGACATTTACGCCGATCAGGATCGGAATCGCATAGAGCAACCGGCGGATGATGTAGGCGATCATGTGCGGGCCGTTCCCCGTTCGCGCTTGCGCCAGCTTGCAACCGCCGGTGCGGCAAATGCCGCCAGCACCGCCAGCAACAAGGCAAACGGCCACCATTGCGCTGTGTTCCAGGCGCGCCGTTGCTTGGCACGCAATGCATTGTCGATGCGCTGGTACTTGACGGTGTTATAGGCGATCTTGTTCGGTTTGAGGTTGCGGTACCAGGCGTGATAAAGCACGTAGTCCTTGGGGTGATAACCCCACAACCACGGCGCATCGCGACGCAGCGTTTCGACCGCGCGATCGATGATGACCTGGCGCTGCGGCGAATTCGTCATGTTCTTCATTTCCTCGAACAGGCGGTCGAACTCGGGGCTCGTGTAATTCGAGGCGTTCTCGCCGGCGCTTTTGACCTTGGCCTGCGGCCCGTGCAGCAGAAACAGAAAATTTTCGGGGTCCGGATAATCGGCATGCCAGCCCCATTCGAAAATCTGCGCATTACCCTTGCGGATCTTGTCCTGGAAACGGTTGTAATCGGTCGGCCGCACCTGCAGTTGCACGTTGATCTTCTCGAACTGGCGCTGATACCACTCGAGGATCGATTTAGCCTCGGCGCCGCGCGCCGTGACGTCGAAATACAGTACCAGCGGCGCGCCGGTCCTGGCGTCGATGCCGTTCGGGTAACCGGCCTCGGCAAGCAGCTTTTTCGCCGCTTCGAGCGGTTTGCGCCGCGCCGCGCCATTCGACCAGTCATACACAACCGGATTGATGCCCTCTGCGCCGTCACGAAAGCCGAAGATGCCGGGCGGCAGCGGACTTTGCGCCGGAATGCCGCGGCCGTTCTGAAAAATTGAAATGTATTCTTCGTAGTCCACTGCAATTGAAATCGCCTGGCGCAGCTTGCGCGCCCGCTCGCGGCTGACAGCATCGGCACCGCTTCCGACCACCGGGTCAAGCATGTTGAAGCCCATGTAGTAAGTAGCAACACCGACCGAGGTCGACAGCCGTATATCGCGCTCGCGCATCGTTTCGCTGACACCCGCCTCGCCCTCCACGCCGAAACGCACGGCCTGGTCAAAGGTATCGGAACTGATGCCAGAATTGTCGTAATAACCCTGCAGAAACTTGTTCCAGCGCGGGATGCCCTCTTTTTCCAGCGTAAACACCAGTTTGTCGATGAAGGGCATGCGCTGGCCGGCATCGGCGAGCAACCCGGCCTCCGCGTCCCCCGCCTCGCCCTCCGCCGGATAGGTTTCACCGCGGAAATTCGGATTGCGTTCGAGCACCATCTGCCGGTTGGGATTGTTCTCGGTCAGCATATAGGGGCCGGTGCCGACCGGATACCAGTCAAGCGTCAGGTTCTTTTTCGCCATGCCGGGCTGACCGAAGAAACGGTCGACCTCGTGGGGTACCGGCGCAAAAAAAGGCATGGCCAGCCAGTATTGAAATTGAGGGTAGCTGCCCTTCAGCTTGATGCGATAGGTGTAATCGTCGACGACCTCGACACCGCTCAAGGGATACTTGCTCAGGTCGAGCCACGCTTCATGCTCGCCGCGTTTGACTGCTTCGTCATTGGCGGCCTTGAGGGTGTCGCTGTATTCCTTCAGTCCGACAATGTATTCGCTCATCAGACCGATGATGGGCGAATGCAGGCGTGGATGCGCGAGCCGTTTGATCTGGTACGCGAAATCCTGCGCTTTCAGTTCGCGCGTACCGCTTTCGGTGAAATCGGCCAGTACGTTGCGACCGGCCAGATCGCTTTCGCTCAATGCGTGATAACGGAAACTGCCGGCGGCGTCGCGCGCAAACGCAGGATGCGGCTGGTACAACACGCCGTGCTTGAGGCGGATCTCGTAGACGGTGGTTGCGATGTCGCGCGCCGCAACGCTGGCCGGCAGGCGGCGCCCTTTGGCATCCAGAAAGTACGGCTGCGGGATCGCCTCGGCGACGCCGGGTATCAGCGTATAGGGGCGCTTCAGGTAGTGATACTGCAGCGGCGGTTCGTAGATCTGTGCGGTAAAAACGATTTCGTTCGAACTGTAGGACTGCACCGGGTCGAGGTGCTTGGGGCGCTCGGCGAACGACGAATAGAGGATATTCTGCCCCGCATCGGCTGCCGGATACGGGTCGTTCCACATCGAACTGCTGCAGCCGGCGAGCAGCAGCGGCAGGACCAGGAGCCGCCATGCCTGCAGTCTGCGTGTGAAGGTCGAACTCATCGGCAAGCAGTTTAGCGTAATCGGAATAGCGCCGTCAGCGCGGCGGCGTGGTTCTTCGATACGCTATAATGCCGCCTGCCCGCCATACCGGACAAGGACTTGAAATGGGTTTCCTGCAAGGCAAAAAAATACTGATCACCGGCCTGCTCAGCAACCGCTCGATCGCCTACGGCATCGCCGAGGCGGCGCGGCGCGAAGGGGCCGAACTGGCGTTCACCTATCAAAACGAGTCGGTCAGGGAACGCGTCATCAAACTGTCGCAACCGCTCGGGTCGGGCCTGGTTTTCCCCTGCGATGTCGGTTCCGACGAACAGATTGCAGCCTTGTTCACGGACCTCGCCAAACGCTGGGACGGGCTTGATGGCGTCGTGCATTCGATCGCCTTCGCACCGCGCGAGCAGCTCGACAGTGATTATCTCAGCAGCGTGACGCGTGAAGGCTTCCGCATCGCGCATGAAGTCAGCTCCTACAGCTTTTCCGCGTTGGCCAAGGCCGCGCAGCCGATGATGAGCGGCCGCAACAGTTCTCTGCTCACACTCAGCTATCTCGGCGCGGTGCGCTCGATCCCGCACTACAACGTCATGGGCCTCGCCAAGGCCAGCCTTGAAGCCAACGTGCGCTACATGGCGCAAAGCCTCGGCCCCAAAGGCATCCGCGTCAATGGCATATCGGCCGGCCCGATCAAGACGCTGGCCGCTGCAGGTATTGCGGATTTTTCGAAACTGCTCGGCCATCATGCCAAGCACGCGCCATTGCGGCGCAATACGACGATCGAGGAAGTCGGCAACGCCGCGGCATTCATGCTGTCCGAACTCGCCGCCGGCATCACCGGTGAGATTCTTTACGTTGACGGCGGCTTCAACACAACGGCGCTGGGTCTCGACGAGTAGAAAAAAGGGATTGAGGGCTGGGACTGAGGATTGAGCGCAGTCCCTGTCTACTCGTGCTATTTGCTAAATCCTCAATCCCGGGTCCTGAATCCTAGATTCTCAATCCCGCCTTATTGCTGCTTCTGCTGTTCCAGACGCTCCAGATGCAGTTTCACGTCCGCTTTTGACTTGAGATAACCGACAAACGCATTGCTCTGTTCCTGCGCGACAACCTGGCGCAATTCATCAACCGCGGCCTTGCGCCTGTTTGCATCGGGTGATTCCGCCTCGACCGTGCGCGTGACCTTCAGCAATACAAACGCACCGCGCGGGTTCTCAACGCCCGCATAACCCGGCAGCTTGCCCGCGTCCAGTTTGAAAATTTCGGCGAGTTCGGGCACGGCGTAGCCTTGGGCGTCTTTGCGGCTGACCAGCCTGGCAGGCGTCCAGTCCGTCGATACCGCCTCGCCGGCCTTCAGCTTGGCCAACAACTCGCGTCCGTGATTGGCCGCCAGTTGCGCCGCCTGCTTGAGGGTCAGTTGTTTGGTGATGCCGGCGCTGACATCGGCAAACGGGAACACGCCGGCCGGCGAATGTTCGACGACGCGCGCCGAAATCAGCGTATTGCCGCCAACATCGACTACTTCACTGTTGCGCTTGTTCTTCACCACTTCGTCGGAAAAGATCGCCTGGAGCAGCTTGGGATTGTTCAGCAGTTTGTTTTCCGCCGCATCGCGGCCGGCCCAACCGCCGATCTGCACGGTGAGTTTGAGCGCATCCGCCGCCGGCTTCAGGCTGTCGCCCTGCTCGAACGCGAGATTGCTGAACTGTTCGGCAAGCTCCGCAAAGCGCTTGCCGGAACGCTGACGCTTCAGGTCCTGTTCGACCTGTTTGCGCACGTCTTCGAAGCCGCGGCCTTTGACCGCGACCAGCTTGATGACGTGAAATCCGAACTGGGATTCAACGACATCGGAAATCTCGCCAGTCTTCATTGCGAACACCGCGCTCTCGAACGGCCCGACCATCGCGCCGCGGGCAAAGAAACCAAGGTCACCGCCCTTTACGGCAGAGCCGGGATCCTGCGAATTTTTCCTGGCCAGATCGGCGAACGATGCCGGCTTCTTGCGCACCTGCTGCAGCAGGCTTTCGGCCTGCGCACGCGCCTTCGCTTTTTGCTCCGCGCTCGCGCTTGCGTCGGCCGTAATCAGGATATGGCTGGCCTGGCGTTCCTCGCCTTTGGCAAACTGCTTCAGATTCTGCTCGTAGTGCTGACGGACTTCATCGGCCGACACCTCGGTTTGCGCCGCGACGTTGTCGAGTGACAGCGCCAGATATTCGACGCGCGCGCGTTCCGGCACTTTGAACTCTTCCTGCTGGCTGTCGTAATACTGTTTGACCGCGTCATCGGCAAGCTTCACTCCGGCGACAAACCGCTGCGCCTCGATCACAGATTGGCTGACCTCGCGCTGTTGCGCATTGATGCGCAACAGACGGTCGGCCACCGCATTCGAAACGATCGCTGTCGAGCGATAGGCATCATTGACGCGTTCCACCATCAGGTCGCGCCGCAGGCCGTTTTCGAACTGGATCGGCGTCATGTTCTGGCGTTTGAGGATCTCGGCATAACGCGCATTCGAGAATTTTCCCGCCTCGAGAAACACCGGCTGCTCGGCGATCAATTGCTGCAACTGGCTGTCGGGCACGAGGATGCGGCCCGATACCGCGCGGTCGATCAACAAACGCTGGCGCACAATGCCGTCGACGACGGCCGCTTTAATTTCCGGGCTGTCGAGAAGACCCGGCGGCACGCTGCCGCCGATCATGCGCTGCAGCGCGGCCTGCCGCTCCTGCAACGCCTGCGCGTATTCCTGCTGGGTGATCGAGCGACCGTTGACCGAGCCGATGTCGACGCCGAAATCGGAACTACGGAAATAGGAATCGACGCCGAAGAACGCGAACGGCAGGAATATCACCGCCAGCACGATCTGGATCAGCATTTTGTGTTTATGGACAAAATCGAACATATCGGTTCACCGATCAGCAAGACGCGTTTGAACGCAAAAAAAAAGGCGAACAAAGTTCGCCTCGGTAAAGCTGGCGGAGTGGACGGGACTCGAACCCGCGACCCCCGGCGTGACAGGCCGGTATTCTAACCAACTGAACTACCACTCCAATCCTGCAGCAAAAACTACCAACCGATCTGGTGGGTGCTGACGGGCTCGAACCGCCGACATTCGCCTTGTAAGGGCGACGCTCTACCAACTGAGCTAAGCACCCCCTGCAATTGCGACCTACCGTGGGGCAAGATGCGATTTGGGGTAGATACGTATCCGCATCTACCCCAAACGAACCTGCCGGAACCCGTTGGATGCTGCTAGTTTACCGCATCTTTCAGTGCCTTACCAGCGGTGAACTTCGGCACCTTTGCAGCCTTGATCTTGATCGCCTCTCCGGTGCGCGGATTGCGCCCGGTGCGCGCCGCGCGCTTGGCAACGCGAAATGTACCGAACCCTACCAGCGTGACGCTACCGCCCTTTTTGAGCGCGTTCCTGATGCCGTTCAATGCCCCGTCCAGCGCCTTTTCAGCCGAAGACTTTGAAATGTCCGCGGCCTTTGCGACGACCTCAACCAGTTCGCCTTTGTTCACAAAACTCCCCTTTCAAATCTCGTGCAAATTTGTATTACAACAATAAAAAACGGAATGATCGTCGATGGCCTGTTTTTTGTGCCGCCTCATCCAGGATGAACTCACCCGGTGGCGGCCTCCGACCGGTTCGAATAAATGCAGCCGATTTATAACAAGCGTGAAATTGCGGTGTCAAGGAATTACGCCGCGATTCGATGGCGCAAATGAATGCCGTGTAACAATTGTCTCAACGCAATTTTTGCGCCATGCGGCGCAACGCGGAAAACCGCGCCGCGCCGCATTGACAATCGAACATCAGTGCTTTACCGCAGGCGCAGCCGGCTGCTCCACCGCGGGGGGCGGCGCTTCGGGCTTCTCGACCAGCGGCTCCGGCTTGCGTTCGAGCGCGAACTCGAGCACCTGGTCGATCCACTTCACCGGATGAATGTCGAGGCGGTTCTTGATGTTGTCCGGGATCTCCGCGAGATCTTTCACGTTCTCCTGCGGGATCAATACCGTCTTGATGCCGCCGCGATGCGCCGCGAGCAGCTTCTCTTTCAACCCGCCGATCGGCAGCACTTCACCACGCAGCGTGATTTCGCCCGTCATCGCAACGTCCGCGCGCACCGGTATTCCGGTCAACGCCGACACCATCGCAGTGCAGATGCCGATGCCCGCACTCGGGCCGTCCTTCGGCGTCGCGCCCTCCGGCAGGTGGATGTGAATGTCGTTCTTCTGGTAGAAGTCCTCATTGATGCCGAGCTTGCGCGAACGGATGCGCACCACCGACAGCGCCGCCTGGATCGACTCCTGCATGACGTCGCCAAGCTTGCCGGTCGTGATGGTCTTGCCCTTGCCCGACATGACCGAACTCTCGATCGTCAGCAGCTCGCCGCCGACTTCCGTCCACGCCAGACCGGTGACCTGGCCGACCTGGTTGTTTTTCTCGGCCAGCCCGAAGCTGTAACGGCGCACGCCGAGGAATTTGTCGAGGTTGCGCGAATTGACCGTGATCTTCGACGGCGTTTTTTCGCCATCGCGCGTCACCAGCATCTTCACCACCTTGCGGCAGATCTTCGACGCTTCGCGTTCAAGACTGCGCACACCCGCTTCGCGCGAGTAATAACGGATGATGTCGCGCACTGCGCTGTCCGAGACGGAGATTTCATCCGCCTTCAGGCCGTGGCCTTTCATCTGCTTCGGCAGCAGATGATGGGTCGCAATGTGCACCTTCTCGTCCTCGGTGTAACCCGACAGGCGGATCACTTCCATGCGGTCGAGCAGCGCCGGCGGAATGTTCAGCGTGTTGGCAGTCGCCACGAACATCACGTCCGACAGATCGTACTCAACTTCGACGTAATGGTCGACGAAGGTGTGGTTCTGCTCGGGGTCGAGGACTTCCAGCAACGCCGAGGCCGGGTCGCCGCGGAAATCCATGCCCATCTTGTCGACTTCGTCGAGCAGGAACAGCGGATTCCTGACACCGACCTTGGTCATGTTCTGCAGGATCTTGCCGGGCATCGAACCGATGTAGGTACGGCGGTGACCGCGGATCTCGGCTTCGTCGCGTACGCCGCCCAGCGACATGCGGATGAACTTGCGGTTGGTCGCCTTGGCGATCGACTGGCCCAACGACGTTTTACCCACGCCGGGCGCACCGACCAGGCACAGAATCGGCGCCTTCATCTTTTCGACGCGCTGCTGCACGGCGAGGTATTCGACAATGCGCTCCTTGACCTTCTCAAGCCCGTAGTGATCTTCATCGAGCACCGCCTCGGCGTGCTTGAGATCCGAACTGATCTTGCTTTTCTTGCGCCACGGCAGCGACACCACCGCGTCGATGTAATTGCGCACCACCGTCGCCTCCGCCGACATCGGCGACATCAGGCGCAGCTTTTTCAGTTCGGCCTCGGCCTTCTTGCGTGCTTCCTTGGGCATGTGCGCGGTCTTGATGCGCTTGTCCATTTCGTCGAGGTCGGCGCCCTCTTCGAGTTCGCCGAGTTCCTTCTGGATCGCTTTGACCTGCTCGTTCAGGTAATACTCGCGCTGGCTTTTTTCCATCTGGCGTTTGACGCGGCCGCGGATACGCTTCTCAACCTGCAGAATGTCGAGTTCACCCTCAACCAGCATCAGCAGATGTTCGAGACGCTTTTTCGCCTCGAACATTTCGAGCACTTCCTGTTTCTGCTCAAGCTTCAGCGGCAGATGCGCGGCGATCGTGTCGGCCAGGCGCCCCGGCTCGTCAATGCCGCCCAGCGAGGTCAGGATTTCCGGCGGGATCTTCTTGTTGAGCTTCACGTACTGGTCGAACTGCGCGACCAGCGTGCGGCGCAGCGCCTCGGTTTCCGGCGTGATTTCGTTGTCGGCGGGGACCGGCGTCGATTCGACGCCGTAATGGGTTTTCAGGTCGATGATGCTGTCGATGCGCGCGCGCTGCGTGCCCTCGACCAGCACCTTGACGGTGCCATCGGGCAGTTTGAGCATCTGCAGGATGTTGGCGACTGCGCCAACCGCGTACATGTCTTCCGGCGTCGGCTCATCCTTGGCGGCCGATTTTTGCGCCACCAGCACGATGCTTTTACCCGCTTCCATGGCCGTTTCGAGCGCCTTGATTGATTTCGGGCGGCCGACAAACAACGGGATGACCATGTGCGGAAACACAACCACATCGCGCAACGGCAACAACGGCAGCTGGGCGGCAGTTACAGGGTCATTGGGAGTGGACATTACGGTTCCTGGTAAAAAGTAACAAATAGGTTGTGGGGGCGATGCGCCCCAATTCAAGCACTTGCGCGACCCCCGCGCATGCACAGGGGCCGGAGCACAGGAACAATTATACCGATCCGGCCACTTTGGGCTGGTCGGAATAGATCAGTAAAGGCCGCGTATCTGTGAAGATCGCGCCTTCATCGACCACAACCTTGATGACGTTCTCGAGCGAGGGAAGGTCGAACATGGTGTCGAGCAGCGTCTGTTCGAGGATGGAACGCAACCCGCGTGCGCCCGTTTTGCGCTCAAGCGCCTTGTGCGCGATCGCGCGCAAAGCGCTGTCGCGGATCTCGAGCTCCACGCCTTCCATCGAAAACATCTTCTGGTATTGCTTGATCAGGGCGTTTTTCGGCTCGGTCAGGATCTGGATCAACGCAACCTCGTCGAGTTCCTCCAGCGTGGCCACTACCGGCAAACGGCCGACGAATTCCGGAATCAACCCGTATTTAATAAGGTCTTCCGGTTGCACGTCGCGCAGCACGCGGCTCATGTCCTTGCGGTTATCCTGGCTTTTCACCTCGGCACCGAAGCCGATACCGCCTTTTTCGGAGCGCGCACGGATCACCTTGTCGAGTCCGTCGAAGGCGCCGCCGCAGACGAACAGGATGTTGGTCGTATCGACCTGCACGAATTCCTGGTTCGGGTGCTTGCGCCCGCCCTGCGGCGGCACCGAGGCGATGGTGCCTTCGATGAGTTTCAGCAGCGCCTGTTGCACGCCCTCGCCCGATACGTCGCGGGTGATCGACGGGTTGTCGGACTTGCGGGAAATCTTGTCGATTTCGTCGATGTAAACGATACCGCGCTGCGCCTTCTCGACGTCGTAGTCGCACTTCTGCAACAGCTTCTGGATAATGTTCTCGACGTCCTCACCGACATAACCGGCCTCGGTCAGCGTCGTCGCGTCTGCCATCACAAACGGCACGTTCAGGAGGCGCGCCAGCGTCTGCGCCAGCAGCGTCTTGCCAGAACCGGTCGGCCCCACCAGCAGGATGTTGCTCTTGGCGAGTTCGACGTCATCGTTCTTCGACAGGTTCTTCAACCGTTTGTAATGGTTGTAGACCGCCACCGACAGGATCTTCTTCGCGTTTTCCTGGCCGATTACGTACTGGTCGAGAATTTCGCGGATTTCATGCGGCACCGGCAGATCGGACTTGGCCCCCTTGCCGCCGTGTTCGCTCTGCGTTTCCTCGCGGATGATGTCGTTGCACAGCTCGATACATTCGTCGCAAATGAACACCGACGGGCCCGCAATCAGTTTGCGCACCTCGTGCTGGCTCTTGCCGCAGAAAGAACAGTAGAGAAGCTTCTCGCCGCCGATCTTGTCTGACATAGTAAGTGTTCCTTAGCGTCCTGACTGACAGGTATTATTTCGCGGATTCGGCCCGGCTTAACAGGACTTTATCCACTAATCCGTATTCGACCGCTTGCGCCGCCGAGAGGAAATTGTCACGGTCGGTATCTTTCTCGATCACGTCAATCGATTTGCCCGTATGGTAGGCCATGATTTCATTCAGTTTGGCCTTCAAATACAGGATTTCCTTGGCGTGAATCTCGATGTCGGAAGCCTGCCCCTGAAACCCGCCCATCGGCTGGTGAATCATCACGCGTGAGTTCGGCAGGCAGTAACGCTTGTTCTTTGCGCCCGCCGTGAGCAGCAACGCGCCCATGCTGGCGGCCTGGCCGACGCACAACGTCGACACATCCGGTTTGATGAACTGCATGGTGTCGTAAATGGCAAGACCGGCCGACACCGAGCCGCCCGGGGAATTGATGTAGAACGAGATGTCCTTGTCGGGATTTTCCGATTCAAGGAACAGCAACTGGGCAACAATCAGGTTGGCCGTCACTTCATTGACCGGGCCGACCAGAAAGACGACCCGCTCCTTCAGCAGGCGCGAATAAATGTCGTACGCGCGCTCGCCGCGGCCGCTTTGCTCGATCACCATCGGCACCATGCCGAGCCCCTGGGGTTCGGGGGCCGTGCGCTGCCATTCCGGTTGCATCATTTAGAGTTTCCCATCAATTCGTCAAAATCGGTTTTCTTGTCTTCCACTTTGGCGGTCGCCAGCGCCCACGCCACCACATTGTCCTCGACTGCCATCGATTCGATTTCCTGCAAACGCTCCGGCGACTGGTAGTACCACTTCACCACCTGCTCCGGCGCTTCGTAGGTCTGCGCCTGCTCATCGACCATCGCCCGCACCTGCTCGGGCTTGGCCTGCAGCCCGTTGATGCGCACGACTTCCGACAGGATCAAACCGAGCTTGACGCGCCGTTGCGCCGCAGCCTCGAATATCGATGCGTCCATCGGCATGCCTTCGCTTTTCACGCCGCGCGATTCCAGTTCCTGTCGCATCGACGCCTGCATCCGCTCAACTTCCATCTCGACCAGCGACTTCGGCGCATCGACCTGCGTGCTGTCCAGCAACGCCTGCATGATCTGATCTTTGACCTTGGCGTTGACGCGACGTTTCACCTCGCGCTCGAGATTTTCCCGCACTTCCTTGCGCATCGTTTCGACATTGCCATCGGCAACGCCGAGCAGCTTCGCAAAATCCGCATCCACCGGCGGCAGCTTAGGTTCGCCAACCTGCTTTAACTTGACCTCGAAAGTTGCGGTTTTGCCGGCAACTTCCTTGCCATGATAGTCGTCGGGGAAGCGCAATTCAAACGACTTGGCCGCCCCCGTCAGCATACCTACGACCTGACTTTCGAAATCCTTGAGCAAGCGGCCTTCGCCGAGCACCACGGCGACATCGGTACCGGCCCCGCCTTCGAATACCGTGCCGCCGATCTTGCCTTCAAAATCAATGGTGACACGGTCGGCCAGCGCCGCAGCGCGGCTGACGTTTTCGTAGGTCGCGCGTTGTTTTCGCATGATGTCGATGGTCTTGTCGACCTCGGCTTCGCTGGTCTCGACCAGCGGGCGTTCGATGGTGGCCTTACTGACATCGCCCACCACCACATCGGGATAAATCTCGAAGGTCGCGCTGAACTCAACGGCGGCCGCAGCTTCGCCGCCCGCTTTCGGCTCGAAACGCGGATAGCCGGCAATGCGCAGGTTCTTTTCACGCAGCGCATCACCGAAGTTTTTCTGCAGCGCGTCACCCATCACTTCGCGCCGCACCTGCTCGCCGTACTGCTGCGCGACGACTTTCAGCGGCACCTTGCCGGGACGAAAACCGTGCATCTTTACATTCCGCGCGAGCTGCTTGAGACGGTTTTGCACCTCGCCGTCGATCTCCGCCGGGGCCAGGGTGATGTCGAGGCGACGCTCGAGCTGACTGGTTTGTTCCATAGTTGCTGCCATTTGATTTCCTATACCTGTGTCTTAAGAGTGCTGAGGGTGCGGGTCCTGGTGCGAAAGGAGGGACTCGAACCCACACGCCTTGCGGCGCCAGAACCTAAATCTGGTGCGTCTACCAATTCCGCCACTTTCGCAACATCTTGATTGTAATATAATTGCGCCGCCCCCGTTTGCCGCGCCCAAAAGGCCGCCAACGCATGGTAATCCCTTGTATAACCGGCTGTTTCCCCACCGCGTGCCCATCGATCACTACGAAAACTTCCCCGTTGCCTCCGTGCTTTTGCCGGCACGCCTGCGCAAGCCCGTCGAAGTGATCTATCGATTTGCCCGCAGCGCCGACGATTTTGCCGACGAAGGCGAGCGTCCGGACCAGGAACGGCTGATGTTGCTGGCCAGCTACGGCGACGAACTGCGCATGATCGAACGCGGTGAACGTTCGCGCCTGCCGCTGTTTCAAGAACTCGGCGCAGTCATCAAGCAGCACCAGCTTCCCGTCCAGTTGTTTCACGATTTGCTGTCCGCTTTCGCGCAAGACGTGACCAAAAAGCGCTACGCCGATTACAGCGAGGTGCTCGACTACAGCCGCCGCTCGGCCAATCCGGTCGGCCGTCTGCTGCTCGCACTGTACGATGCAGCGACACCGCAGAACCTGCGTTACTCGGACAACATCTGTTCGGCGCTGCAGATCATCAATTTTCTGCAGGACATCGCCATCGACCACGCCAACGGCCGCATCTACCTGCCGCAGGACGAACTCGCGCGTTTCGGCGTAACAGAAGAACTGATCGCCGCGCGCAAGGTCAACGACGCCTGGCGCAGCTTCATGACATTCCAGAACAACCGCACGCGGCGCCTGCTGCTGGACGGCGCGCCGCTCGGCGGCATACTGAAGGGGCGCATCGGCCTCGAAATGCGCATGATCATCGCCGGTGGCGACCGCATACTGTCCAAAATCGCCGGCGTTCGTTATAACGTGCTCAGACACCGCCCGGTTCTGCGCGCCTGGGACTGGCCGCTGATGCTGCTGCGCACGCTCTCGATCCGATAAACGAAACCTCAATACGGGACCAGGGTCACGCATGTCGCCTGACGAATACTGCCAGCAGAAAGCCTCGCAAAGCGGCTCAAGCTTTTATTACAGCTTTCTGTTCCTGCCGCTGCCGCGGCGCCGCGCCATCACCGCCTTCTACGCCTTCTGCCGCGAAGTCGATGATGTGGTCGATGAATGCACTGACATCAACGTCGCGCGCACCAAACTGGCGTGGTGGCGCATCGAAGTCGCCGCGATTTACGAGGGCAAGGCCAAGCACCCCGTGGCACAGGCGCTGGCCGCATTGCTGCCTGCGTTCAAAATCGAACAGCAACGCCTGCAGGAAATCATCGACGGCATGGAGATGGACCTCACGCAGCACCGCTACGCCGATTTCGTAGCCCTTAAACAATACTGCCACCTCGTCGCCGGCGTCGTCGGACTCGTCTCCGCAGAAATCTTCGGCTACACGAACCCGGACACGCTCAAATACGCCGAAAACCTCGGCATGGCCTTCCAGCTCACCAACATCATCCGCGATGTCGGTGAAGACGCGCGGCGCGACCGCATTTATATTCCGGTCGATGAACTCGCGCGCTTCAATGTCACCGCAGCGGACATCATGCACGCTCGTCACAGCGAGGCCTTCGTGCAGCTGATGACCTTTCAGGTTGAGCGCGCGCTTGCCTATTACCGCGATGCGATGGGCTTTCTGCCGCGGGAAGACCGCCGCGCGCAGCGGCCGGGCCTCGTCATGGCCGCTATCTACCGCACGCTGCTCGACGAAATCCGCGCCGACGGCATGCAGGTATTGAACCAGCGCACGTCACTGACACCGCTGCGAAAATTGTGGATTGCGTGGCGCACCTGGATCAAAGGCTGAACGCTTTAACTTAACTTAACTTCACTTCACCGACGGAACCGCATGGACCTTCAACTCAAAGACAAAACCGCACTCGTGACCGGCGCCAGCCAGGGCATCGGCCGCGCCATCGCCAAAGGTCTCGCTGCCGAAGGCGTGCGCGTCTGCATCGCGGCGCGCCGGCGCGAACTCCTGGAAGAACTCGCCAAAGAAATTACCGCAGCGGGCGGCATTGAACCCGCCATCGTCGTCGTCGACATCATGGAGGAAGGCGCGCCGCAACGTCTCGCCGAAGAAGCCGGGCGCGTGCTCGGCGGCACCGGCATCCTGATCAACAGCGCCGGCGGCAGCCAGCCGGCAATTCCGCTCGACGCGCCGGAGTCAGATTGGGAACACGGCATGACGCTCAATTTCGTGCGCGTGCGCCAGCTCACGCACGCGATTCTGCCGCAGATGATTGCGCAGAACTGGGGCCGCATCATCAACATCAGCGGCAAATCCGAACCCGAACGCCTGCTCACTGCAACATCGGCCAAGGCGGCGATACACGCCTGGGCCAAAGGGCTTTCGCGTGAAGTCGGCAAACACGGTATCACCGTCAATTCGATTCCGCCCGGCCGCATCATGAGCGAACAGATCCGCCGCAAGTACCAACCGGAATTCCGCGCCGAGCAGTCGGCGCGCGAAATCCCGGTGGGCCGTTACGGCGAACCGGAGGAACTCGCTGCACTGGCCGTGTTTCTCTCATCCCCGGTGGCTGCCTACATTACCGGCACCGTCATGCCGGTGGATGGCGGCCTGCGCCGCTACGCGTTTTAGCGCGCTCGCGTCTCGCTATAATCGATGCCTCCGGGAGTACAAACCATGCAAACCAAGATTCCCTGCGTCATCATGCGCGGCGGCACTTCGCGCGGCCCGTTCTTTCTTGCTGCCGACCTCCCCGCTGACCCGGCGACGCGCGACGCCGTGCTGCTGGCGGTGATGGGTTCGCCGCATGAAATCCAGATCGACGGCATCGGCGGCTCGCATTCGGTGACCAGCAAGGTCGCCATGATCAGCAAGTCGCAGCGCGCCGACGCCGACGTCGATTATTTCTTCGCACAGGTGCAGATCAACAAAAATTTCGTCGACACCAAACCGACCTGCGGCAACATGCTGGTCGCGGTCGGCCCCTACGCCATCGATGCCGGCCTTGTGCCGGCAACCGGCGACGAAACCCGCGTGCGGATTTACAGCGTCAACACCGAAGCACTGGTCGAGGCCATCGTGCAAACGCCGGGCGGACGCGTGCAGTACGAAGGCGACGCGGCGATCGACGGCGTGCCGGGCACCGCCGCGCCGGTCGGCATCAATTTTCAGGATGCGATCGGCTCCGTCACCGGCAAAATGCTGCCGACCGGGCGGCCGCGCGACGTCATCGATGGCGTCGAGGTGAGCTGCGTCGACATCGCCATGCCGATTGTCATGATGCGCGCCGCCGACCTCGGCAAGAGCGGCCACGAAACTGCGACGGAGCTGGACGCCGACCGCGCGCTGCTTGAGCGCATGGAGGCCATCCGCCGCCAGGCCGGCGCGCTGATGGGCATGGGCGACGTCTCGAAAAATGTCGTGCCGAAGGTCGCGCTGCTGGCAGCACCGCGCGCGGGCGGCGCCATCAGCTCGCGCTACTTCGTGCCGGAAACCTGCCACAAGTCGCATCCGGTGACCGGCACGGTGTGCATCAGCGCCGCCTGCGCGATTGCGGGCACCATCGCCGCCGACATCGCCCCGCTCAAACCCGCGCCGCAGGGCATGGTGAAAATCGAGCATCCCTCCGGGATGATTCTGATCGACCTCGACGCCGACTTCACTGGCGGCCGCCAGGACCTGCGCCGCGCCGCGCTGGTACGCACCGCGCGCCGCATTTTCGAGGGCCAGGTGCTGGTGCCGTCGGCGGTGTGGAACGGCGCGCCACGCGCCGCCTGAGCCGGCTGCGATGGCGACCGCATCCACAGTCGCCGTCATCGGCGGCGGTTACGCCGGCATGGCGGCAGCGGCAACACTGGCCGCGCAGAATATCGCAGTTACCGTTTTCGAAGCAGGCAAACAACCGGGCGGCCGTGCGCGCCGCGTCGAACACCGCGACACCGCGCTCGACAACGGTCTGCACATTCTGAGCGGCGCCTACAGCGAAACACTGCGGCTCATTCGCTCGGTCAATCCGCAATACGACACTGCCCTGCTGCGCGTTCCGCTGGCGTGGCATATGCATGGCGAATTCGAGCTGACGGCACCGCGTCTGCCGGCACCGCTGCATCTGCTCGCCGCGCTGCTGTGCGCGCGCGGCGCCGGCTTCGGCGAGCGCCTGCAGATGGTGCGTTTTCTCGCCGCACTCAAACACCAGTCTTACCGGCTCGCTGTTGACTGCAGCGTCGAACAACTGCTCGCACAACACCATCAGAGCGAATTCATGCAGCGCGTGTTCTGGCGTCCGCTCTGCGTGGCGGCATTGAACACGCCGCCCGCGATGGCCTCGGCGCAGATTTTCGTCAACGTGCTGCGCGACACCATGAACGCCTCGCGTGCCGCCAGCGATCTGCTGCTCGCGCGCGTCGATCTCAGCGCGCTGTTTCCCGAACCCGCCGCCGCCTACGTGCAACAGCATGGTGGCAAGGTTGAACTCGGCACGCGCGTCACCGCCCTCTCGGCCAGCGGCAGCGCATTTGAAGTTGCCACCGGCAACGATCGCACATCGTTCAGCCACATCATCTGCGCCCTGCCACCGCATCAGGTCGGCGCATTCCTCGATGGTATTCCGGTGTTGTCTGACATCGCGACGATGATCGCGCAATTCCAATATCAACCGATTTATTCGGTATGGTTGCAATACGCTGCACCGGTGACTTTGCCGGCGCCGATGCTGGGCTTCGCCGACGGCCCGCTGCACTGGCTGTTCGACCGTGGCGTGCTGTGCGGACAGACGGGCCTGATCGGTGCCGTCATCTCGGCCGAGGGTGCGCATCAGGAACTGTCACAGGACGAACTCGGCGCGCTGGCCCACGCTGAAATCAGCCGCCACATCGGCGGCCTGCCCGCCTTGCAATGGCTGCGCGTGATTGCCGAAAAACGCGCCACCTTCGCCTGCACACCCAATCTGTGCCGCCCGCCGAACATCACGCCACTGCAGAATTTTTACCTGGCCGGCGATTACACCGCCAGCGACTACCCCGCGACCATCGAATCGGCGGTGCGTAGCGGCATCGCCTGCGCCGCACACATCGCTGCAGGCCAAGCCTGAGCGTGCCGGCGGGCGCCGCCGCGACGGTATAATGCGGGTTCGGCATACACATTGAACGAAGGAGCGCGCGGTGGCTGAACGTGAATCGATGGAATATGACGTCGTAGTGGTGGGCGCCGGCCCGGCCGGACTGGCCGCGGCAATCCGCCTCAAACAACTGTCCGTGGCGCAGGGCCATGAAGTCAGCGTCTGCGTGATCGAAAAAGGTTCCGAGGTCGGCGCGCACATCCTCTCGGGCGCGGTGATGGACCCGCGCGCGATCAACGAGCTGATCCCGGACTGGAAGGAACTCGGTGCCCCGCTCAATGCGCCCGTGAGTGAAGACCGCTTCATGATCCTCACCGAGAAGTCGTCGTACCGTATTCCGACCTTCATGCTGCCGAAGTGTTTTCAAAACCACGGCAACTACGTCATCAGCCTCGGCAACGTCGTGCGCTGGCTCGGCCAGCAGGCCGAAGCCGCCGGCGTGGAAATATTTCCCGGCTTCGCCGCCGCTGAAGTGCTCTACAACGACGACGGTTCGGTCAAGGGTGTGGCCACCGGCGACATGGGCATCGGCAAGGACGGCAAGCCGACCGAAGCACACCAGCCCGGCATGGAACTGCATGCCAAATATACTTTTTTTGCGGAAGGCTGCCGCGGCCATCTCGGCAAGCAGTTGCAGGAAAAATTCAAATTACGCGACGGCGCCGATCCGCAGCTCTACGGCATCGGGCTCAAGGAATTGTGGGAGATCAAGCCCGAGAAGCACCAGACGGGCCTGGTCATCCACACGGCGGGCTGGCCGCTCGACAGTTCGACCTACGGCGGTTCGTTTCTCTACCACATGGAAAACAACCTGGTGGCGATCGGTTATGTGGTCGGCCTCGCCTACACCAACCCCTACCTCAGTCCCTTCGAAGAATTCCAGCGCTACAAGACCCACCCCGACATCCGCGGTTTCCTCGAGGGCGGCAAACGCATCTCGTACGGCGCGCGCGCGATTTCCGCCGGCGGCCTGCAATCGATTCCGAAACTGGTTTTCCCGGGTGGCTGCCTGATCGGCGACGACGCCGGTTTCCTCAATGCATCGCGCATCAAGGGCAGTCACTGCGCCATCAAGTCGGGCATGATGGCCGCCGAGTCCGCTTTCGACGCGCTCAAAGCCAGTCGCAGCGCCGACGAACTTGCGAGCTATCCCGAGGCCTTCCGTTCAAGCTGGCTCTACGACGAGCTGCATCGTGCGCGCAATTTCAAACCGTGGATGGCCAAGGGCCTCTACACCGGCACGCTGATGGTCGGCATCGACCAGGTGGTGTTCAGCGGCAAGGCGCCGTGGACGCTGCATCACCATCACGCCGACAACAAAACGCTGGTGCGCAAAACCGAAGCACAACCGATCGCCTATCCGAAAGCCGACGGCACACTGACCTTCGACCGTCTGTCGTCAGTATTTTTGTCGGGTACCAATCACGAAGAAAACCAGCCCGCACACCTCACGCTGAAAGACGCGTCGGTGCCGGTGAATGTGAATCTGGAGTTGTACGATGCGCCGGAACAGCGCTACTGCCCGGCTGGCGTTTACGAAATCGTGCGCAACGACGACGGCAGCAGCCCGCGCCTGCAGATCAACGCGCAGAACTGTGTGCACTGCAAGACCTGCGATATCAAGGACCCGACACAGAACATCGTGTGGGTAACGCCGGAAGGCGGCGGCGGGCCGAACTACTCGAATATGTAGTGCGGAGGGTGCGCGGCAACGATGGGGTTGCCGGCGCGCCCGCAAATCTCAGCGGTTTTTTCCCAGCATGGCGTCGCGCAGGCGCCCGTCAACCGGCTTGTTGCCCAGCCAGATGTGCAGCAGCGCGGCAAAAAAATCGGCGCCGGGAATGGTGATTTTTTCTTCGCCGTTGACGGTAATGCGCGTGCCGACGTCCGGCAGATAATCGAGCTGCACCGCGCCGCCTTTGCCCAGCGTTTTGATCGAACTCATCATATTGTTGAGGTCACGGATGCGTTTTTCGACCAGCGCGAGTTCGTGCGGTGAAAGGTTGACGGCCAGCGCGTTGTTCACCGACGACACCAGGTCCTGCGCGGTGACTTCGTTGGCAAGGATGTGCATGGTCACGCGCTTGGCACCGGTGTCGGCGAAGATCGCGTCGCTGTCCGATTTCTTTTCCTGCAGGTAAAGGCTGCCGACATAGACCTTGATGAAGGCCAGTTTGTGCCGCACCCCGGCGCCGTTCAGCACCAGCGTCGGCCCGCCTTTGGACAATTCGATTTTTTCGTCGAGCTTCACGCCTTCGAGTTCAAGCGCAACGGCGGGCGCAACAGCAAACACGGCTGCCAGCAGCAACACCGGCAAGCTCGCGATCGACAGATTTCGAAATGCGTTTTGGATATCCATGTAGCGGATTTTACAGGGATTCGAACACGCCGGCAGCCCCCATACCGGTTCCTATGCACATCGTCACCATGCCGTAACGCCCTTTGCGCCGGCGCATGCCATGCAGCAGGGTGGCCGTGCGCACCGCGCCTGTTGCACCCAAAGGGTGCCCCAGGGCGATGGCGCCGCCAAGCGGATTCACTTTCGCTGCGTCAAGTCCGAGGTCCTTGATCACCGCCAGGGACTGCGCGGCAAACGCTTCATTCAGCTCGATCCAGTCCAGATCCTCGATTTTGAGGCCGGTCTGGCGCAAAACTTTCGGAATCGCCTTCACCGGCCCGATTCCCATGATCTCCGGCGGCACGCCGGCCACCGCGTAGCCGAGAAACCGCCCCAGCGGGCTCAGATTGAAGCGTTTCATCGCCACCTCGCTCATCAACACCACGGCACCCGCGCCGTCCGACATTTGCGAACTGTTGCCCGCCGTGACCGAGCCCTTGGCGGCAAACACCGGTTTGAGTTTGGCGAGACCTTCCACCGAGGTATCGCGCCGCGGCCCCTCGTCGGCAGTGGCGTTGCGGCGCTTCTCGCCGACCTCGCGCGTGACCAGATCCGGCACGCGCTCGACCACTTCATACGGCGTGATTTCATTGTTGAATTCGCCGTGATCGGTGGCAAACAGGGCGCGACGGTGGCTTTCGGCGGCGAACAGATCCTGCTGCTCGCGGCTGATGCTCCACTGCTTCGCGACGTTTTCAGCGGTAATGCCCATGCCATAACCGATCGCGATATGGTCGTTGCTGAAAATGGCCGGGCTGAACGACGGCTTGTTGCCGCCCATCGGCAGCATGCTCATGCTCTCGGTGCCGGCGGCAATCATGACATCGGCTTCGCCGAGGCGGATGCGATCGGCCGCCAGCGCCACGGCCTGCACACCGGACGAACAAAAACGGTTGATCGTCATGCCCGACACCGTGTCCGGCAATCCCGCCAGCAGCAGCGCGATGCGAGCGACATTCATGCCCTGCTCGGCCTCGGGCATGGCGCAACCGACGATCACATCGTCGATCGCCTGCGGATCGATGCCCGGACATTGCGCCAGCGCCGCCTTCAGCACGTGCGCTAGCAGATCGTCGGGGCGCACGTTTTTGAACATGCCGCGCGGCGCCTTGCCGACCGGTGAGCGCGTGGCAGCAACAATGTAGGCGTCCTGTACTTGTTTGCTCATGAGAGGCTCCACATCTAGTTACGCAAGGGCTTGCCGGTTTTCAGCATCTGCTCGATGCGCGCCTGCGTTTTTTCGGTCGCCAGCAGTTCCATGAAGTGATGCCGCTCGAGATCGAGGAACCATTGTTCGTCGACCAAACTGCCGGCCTCGATGTCGCCGCCGCACATGATGTCGGCAATCTTGCCCGCAATCAAAAAATCGTGTTCGGAGATGAACTGTCCTTCGTGCATGTTGGCGATGAAGGCCTTGATGGTGGCCGCAGCCGAACGACCCAATACCGGAATATCGTGCGCCTTCAGCGGCGGCCGGTAACCGGCTTCGGCCATCGCGCGCGCTTCGGCCTTGGCGATCGACAACAACTCGAACCGGTTCATGACGATGCGGTCGCTCGCACGCAGATAACCGATTTCTCGCGCATGTTCGGCACTGCGGCCGACCTGCGCCATTGCCACCGTCTCGAAGTAGCGCCGCAGGAACGGAAAAGCGTCGCCGCCCTTCGCCTCCTGCGCCGCGCGCAGCGCGAATTCCTTGCAGCCGCCGCCCGCCGGCAGCAGACCGACGCCGACTTCGACCAGCCCAATGTAACTTTCGAGCGTCGCCACCGCGCGGTCGCAATGCATAACGAATTCGCAACCACCACCGAGCGCCAGCCCGTCGACCGCCGCCACCGTCGGCACCATTGAATACTTGAGCTGCCCGGTGGTGATCTGAAACTGTTCGACCAGATGCTCGACCTCGGCCAGTTTGCCGGCCATCAACTGGTCGGCCACGTTCAGCGTGCGCGCGGCTTTCAGAATCGCCGATTCGGCTGCCTTCTTGAATTGACGCAAGAACTTGCTCGCAGCAGTCGGCGGCGTACGCGGACCATCACCCGGCGTAGTCTTCTTCAGGTTGGCGCCAACCGAAAACGGCGGCTCGGTCTGCCACACCACGAGGGCAGCGTAATTGCGTTCGGCTTCATCGATCGCCTGCAACACGCCGTCCAACACATCGTCGCCGATCGCATGCATCTTGCTCTTGAAGCTGACAATCGCGATGTCGTCGCCGGTGTGCCAGCAGCGCACACCGCCGGTTTCGAAGATCGTTGTGCCGTAGGTCGCCTGCTCGCCGAGCAGGCGATCCGGAAACAACTGGCGGCGGTAGACCGGCAAGGTGGAGCGCGCCATCGTCGTGTTAGTCGCCGGCGCATACGAACCCTGCGGACTGTGCACACCGCCGCGGCCGGACTCGCCGACCCAGTCGGGCAACGGTGTCGCTGTCATCGATTTGCCGGCCTTGATGTCGTCGGCGATCCATTGCGCCACCGTCGCCCAGCCCGCCCCCTGCCAGATTTCGAACGGCCCCTGGTTCCAGCCGAAGCCCCAGCGAATGGCGAGATCGAGATCGCGCGCGTTGTCGGCGATCGCCGCCAGATGCACGGCGCAATATTGAAAGGTGTCGCGAAAAATCGCCCACAGAAACTGCGCATGCGGGTGCGGCGAGGCATGTAACGCGGCAAAACGCGCGGCGACGTCCTTGTTCTTGAGTATCTCGACGACGGCAGCGTCCGCCTCGCCCGCCGAAACGCGATAGGCGCCGCTCGCGACGTCGAGCACCTGGATATCGCGGCCGACCTTCTGATAAACGCCGCGTTTGGTTTTCTGTCCCAGCGCGCCCTGCTCGATCAACTTCTTCAGCCAGTCGGGAATCGCGTAGTATTTAAGCCAGGGATCGTCGGGCAGCGTGTCGGCCATCGTCTTGACGACATGCGCGAAGGTGTCGAGGCCGACGACGTCCGCAGTGCGAAAGGTCGCGCTCTTCGGCCGCCCGATCAAGGGGCCGGTCAGCGCATCAACAACGTCAAAACCCAGTCCGAACTGCTGCGCGTGATGGATGGTCGCCAGCAGCGAGAACACGCCGACGCGGTTGGCGATGAAGTTGGGCGTGTCCTTGGCGCGGATGACGCCCTTGCCCAGCGTGGTGACAAGAAATTTTTCCAGATCGTCGAGCATCGCCGGGTTTGTTTCGTGACAGGCGATCAACTCAACCAGGTGCATGTAACGCGGCGGATTGAAGAAATGCACGCCGCAGAAACGATGGCGCAAATTTTCTGGAAACGCCGCCGCCAGCGCATTGATCGAAAGCCCCGAAGTATTGCTGGCGAAGATCGAATGTTCACCCAGATGCGGCGCAACCTTGCGATAAAGATCGGCCTTCCAGTCCATGCGCTCGGAGATCGCCTCGATGACGAGGTCACAATCCTTGAGCAGATCGAGATGCTGTTCGTAGTTGGCGGCATGGATCAGCGCCGCCTTGCGCGCAACGGCCAGCGGACTGGGTTCGAGTTTTTTCAGGTTCTCGATCGCCTTCTGCACGTTGCCGTTGGGGTCGCCTTCTTTCGCCGGCAACTCGAACAGCAGTGCGTCGACATTGGCGTTGACGAGATGGGCGGCGATCTGCGCACCCATCACACCGGCGCCCAGCACCGCGGCTTTGCGCACCATGAACGGCTGACTCAACGGCTGGTTCGTCGACATAGGGCACCCCGGAGTAATGCGGCGATTCTAGCATCCGCGTTGTTCACGCACGCCCGGAACAGGCGGCAAAAACACGCGCTGTTAAGCGCTCAAAACGAAGTCTGCCGCCCACCGCCCGCTGCGGCAAAGACCGCTAGAACGAATGCGTATACTGCAGACTGACGATATCGACGTGCGAACTGTAACTGCCGCTGACGATGCCCTGCGCACCGGCCGCGCCGACACCCTTGTTGCGCAGCGTGTCGTCACCTTTGAGGAAGATCCGCGCATAACCGACATCCAACACGCCCGCCTTGGTCAGCTGGTGTTTGGCGCCGAACGACAGCCAGGTACGGTCGCTGTCGGGCAGGAACACCGTGCGGTGCGCCGCATCCGGCACCGGCGATTTGTCGTAAGCAACGCCAAGCTTGAACATGAAGTTGTCGGTCCAGCGGAAATTGGCGCCCGCACCGACGCGATAGCTGTTCTTGAACTGCAGATCGAGCGTGTCGGACACGGTGCCTGCCGGCGAGGCACCGAGCTGGGAGGTCAGAAACAGCGGCACATTCTGCACACGGCTCCAGTGCGTCCACGTGGTATCGGCCAGCAGCTGCCACTTGTCGTTCAATTGGTGCGACAGCGCAAGTGATACCGAATCGGGCATGCTCAATGATGCCTTGGCCGTTGCGGTGCCGATGCCCGACACTGTCACGCCGCCGGCCAGATCGTAATTCAGGGTTGAGCGATAAGTCAGGCCGAGCCGTGTGTCCTTGCCGAGATTGAGCATGGCGCCGGCGTTCCAGCCCCACGCGCCATCATGCAGCGACACCACCTGTGCGCGCGTGCTGCCGGCAAAAAACGAACGGTCGAGGCCGAGGCGCGCATACTGGTAGCTGATGCCGCCGCCGACGGCAAACGTATCGTTGAACTTGAAGGCGAAGCTCGGATTGATGTCGTAGGTCTGCAACTGCGATTTCTGCGACTGGAAGCGGCCGACGAACGTCGGGTCGTAGTTGGTCTTCAGACCGAACGGCACCGTCAGGCCGAGGCCCGCCCACAAACGCGGCGTCAATTCCCACGAGACGAACCCGTTCGGCACGTAGTTCCAGCCACCGGCATCGGCGCCGTTGCTGCCGGCGGCGGGCATCGCCGCACCGGCCGGCGAACGCGAACCGCCGTTATCCGTAAATTCAGTCGTTGGCCGGATCACATTGATGGTGCCGGACACCTGGCGCCCCTGCAACAGCGTCATGCCCGCCGGATTGAAATAGACGGTGCTGGCATTTTCAGCAGCGGCGGCCTGTCCCGCATAGGCATTGCCGAGGCCGCTGGCGTTCTGCTCGATCAATGCGAAGCCCGCCGACGACACGTTGCCAGTCGCAGCAGCCAGCGCCGCCAGTACCGACAGTCGGACCAGATTTTTTGCTTTGTTCACGATTCCCCTCCCTCACCCGCCGCACCCCTTGCGCGGCATGTTCCCCTTGGACCTCACAGTTTACTCAATTCCCGCGCCGCCACAACGCACAGCGTAATTATTATTGCGCCACAACGCGCGGCTGGCGCTGCTGGTCTACCGCCACGTAAGTCAGCGTCGCCTCGGTCACCTTCACGCATTCCGGCTCGGCAGGATTGCGCTGTGAATACACCTCGACACCGACCGTAATCGAGGTGCGGCCGATCTTGATGATTTCCGCGTAAAGGCTGACCACATCGCCGACCAGCACCGGCTGCCGGAACACGAATGAATTCACCGCCACCGTCACCACCCGCCCCTTCGACGCGACGATCGCCGGGATGCTGCCGGCGATGTCCACCTGCGACATCACCCAGCCGCCGAAAATGTCGCCGCTTGAATTCGAGTCGGCCGGCATCGGCACCAAACGCAGCGTCGGCTGCTTGCCCTCGGGCAATCCGGTCATAGTTGGGTTTTCGGCTGCCATCGGCAATCCCTTTTCAATGTCCTTCGTACATGCGGTCGATTTCCGCATTGAACTTTTCCGTCACGCGCGGCCGCTTCAGTTTCAGCGTCGGCGTCAGCAGGCCCGCCTCGACCGTCCACGGCTCGAGCACCGCAGTGATCTTGCGCACCTGTGCATAGCCCGGAAACTCCTTCATCTGCGCGGCCACTCGAGCCAGCAGCAGTTTCTCCGTCGCCGGTGTGCACAATGCGGCGAAATCGCTGGCGATGCCTTTTTCCGCGGCAAACTGCTCCCACGTCTTCCGGTTGAGCACCGTTAGCAGGCTAAGGAAGGGCTTGCCCTCGCCGATCAGCATGACATGCTCGAACAGGGTGTCGCGCGTAATCGCCGATTCGATGTCGACCGGCGGAATCTTCTCGCCGTTCGACATGACGATGATTTCCTTGAGGCGTCCGGTAATGTAGACGTGGCCGCGCTCATCCACGCGCGCGGTGTCGCCGGTGTTCAGCCAGCCGTCGGCACCGATCATCGCCCCGGTCGCCTCCATGTTGCGCCAGTAACCGAGCATGACGTTGGGGCCCTTGATCATCAGCGCGTTGTGTTCACCGATGCGGATTTCGACGCCGGGCGCGGCAGTACCGACACTCGCCGGAATATTGTCGTCCGGATGATTGGCGCAGGACACCGGGCTCGTCTCCGTCAGGCCATAGCCCTGCAGCAGATTGAGGCCGAGACCGATGAACACGCGCGCCACGTCCGGCGGCAGCGCGGCACCCCCCGACAGCGCGGCACGCAGATTGCCGCCGAGGCGCGCCAGCACTTTTTTCGCCACCAGCGCATTCAACAACGGCCACAGCAGCAGCGAAGGCGACCAGCCGGCGCGGCCCTGCGTGTATTCGAAGCGCGTGTTGCCGACCGCCACGGTGAGTTCGAACATTTTTTTCTTCAGCGCCGTGCCTTCATCGAGTTTGGCCCTGATCGCGGCATAAATGCGCTCGTAAATGCGCGGCACCGAAATCAGCAGCGTCGGATGCATGTTCTGCAGATCTTCGCTCAGCTGCTGCACCGAGCGCGCGAACACCACCAGCGACCCCGACATCACCGTCAGGTAGTAACCGCAGGTGCGCTCGAAGGTGTGCGACAACGGCAGAAACGACAGAAACACATCGGCGCGCCCCACCGTCATGATCATCAGACTCGCGTAGGCGTTGGTCAGGATATTGCGGTGGCTCAGCATCACGCCCTTGGGTTTACCCGTGGTGCCCGAGGTATAGACGATGGTGGCCAGTGCGTTCGGGTCGGTCGGCAGATGCCGCGTCGCGCCGCCGTCTGCCGGCAGCCATGTCTCCACGGCGGACAAGCGCGGATCATCGGCCGCCGCGATGGCCTCATTGACGAGTATGCGCTTGAGACCGCCGAGCTGATCGCGCACACCGGCGAAGCTATGCCATTGCTCCAGCGTGCCGAACAACAGCACCTTGCATTCGGAATCATTGAGGATGTAGGCGACGTTGTCGGGGCGATCCTGCGTGTAGAGCGGAACCACAACCAGGCCGAGGCCGAGGGCGGCCTGATCGAATACCACCCACTCGGGCGCGTTGCGCATCATGACGGCAACGCGGTCGCCGGGCTGCAGGCCCTCGCCTTCGAGCGCCGCCTGCCAGCGCGCGACCTGATGATCGACCTGCGCCCAGGTGAAATCGCGCCAGTTCGCGTGCGCGCGGTTGAAATCGCGATAGGCAACAGCATCCGGCGTACGCCTGACGCGCTCGCGCAACAACCCGTCGAGGGTGCGCGCCGCCTCCGGCGTCACCGCATGACTGAGATCTGCCGCCATTATTGCCTCCTCGAAGCGACCCTACTCAAGAAACAAGTCGGTGTACAAACGCCCCCCCGGCGTTACTGCGTACTGCTCGAAATCGGTGACACCGTCCTGCTGCAATACTGCCTCATCAATATAGAAATTGCCAGTATGCGCGCGGCTGTCGCGCTGAAAGATTGCATATGCGGCATCGGCGACGATCGCCGGGTGGCGGCTCGCCTTGTAAATAGCTTGCGGAAAATTGAATTCGATCGCGGACGTGGCGATGGTGGTGCGCGGCCACAGCGAATTGACTGCCACGCCGCGCCCGGCGAATTCGGCGGCCATGCCCAGCGTGCACATGCTCATGCCGTACTTGGAGATCGTGTACGCGGTGTGGTCCTTGAACCACTTCGCCTGCATCGACAGCGGCGGCGACAAATTGAGGATGTGCGGATTGGCCGCCTTCATGAGATGCGGCAGGCAGGCCTGCGCACAGGCGTAGGTGCCGCGCGTATTCACGCCCAGCATCAGATCGAAACGCTTCATCGGCGTGTCCAGCGTGCCGCTCAACTGGATTGCGCTGGCATTATTGACGAGGATGTCGATGCCGCCGAAACGCGCCACCGCCAGTTCGACCGCCGTCTGCACCGACGACTCTTCGCGCACATCGAGCTGCAGGGCCAGCGCGTGAGCACCGGCCTCCTCGATCTCGGCCGCCACCGTGTGCACAGTGCCGGGCAGGCGCGGATGCGGATCCACAGTCTTGGCCGCCACCACGATGTTGGCGCCGTCGCGCGCGCATCTGAGCGCGATCTCGCGGCCGATGCCGCGACTGCCACCGGTGATGAATACCGTCTTGTTTTTCAGTGTCATGTCCCGCCCCGCGAATTAACGTCCCTTGAACTCCGCCTGGCTTTTTTCGACAAACGCCGTCACCCCGGCAGCGAAATCGCCGCTGACCGCACAGCGCGCGAACGCCGCCGCCTCGGCGTCGAGCTGCTGCGCCAGCGACGTTTCGAATGACTGGTTCACCAGCGCCTTGTTAACCGCATAAGCCAGCGTCGGCCCCGCCGCCAGGCGTTGCGCCAGTTGCGCGGTGGCCGCGGCGAGTTCGGTGGCGGCAACCACGCGATTGACCAGCCCCATCTGCAGGGCGGTGGCCGCATCAAAGCGGTCGGCGAGCAACAATAGTTCCAGCGCGCGGCGCGCGCCGACTAGGCGCGGCAGAAACCACGTCGCACCGCCATCGGCGCTGGCGCCGATGCGGCTATAGGCCATCGAGAATTTGGTATCGTCAGCGGCGATCGCCAGATCGGCGGCCGCCAGCAAACTCATGCCGGCGCCGGCCACCGCGCCGTGCACACTGGCAAGCACCGGTTTGGGCGCAGTGCGCAACGCGAGAATCGCCGCATGCAAAGCGCCCGCCATCTGCGGCACCAGCGCCGGCATCGCTGCAAGATTGGCGTGAAACCACGCCACGTCGCCGCCCGCCACAAACGCGGGGCCATTGCCGCGCAGCACGATGACGCGCACCGCCGTGTCATCACGCGCACGCTCACAGGCGTCACGCAGGGCGGTGATGGTCGCGCCATCAAGCGCATTCATCACCTGCGGACGGTCGAAGGTGATGGTGGCAACCGCGCCATCGACCGCATAAATAAGCGATTCGCCATGCGAATCGGCGTACGACTGGCTCATCCGCGCTGCAGGGCTTCGAAGGTCACTGCCTGCGTGGTCTGAAAGATTTCCGACTTGCCGAGATCAAGCGGAAAGTCGTCCACCATGATGACGCGCCGGCGCAGCAGCTGCGCGCGCTCGAGCATGGCCGATTCGGCTGCACTGATCACGCCCGCCATCACCGCTTTGGCCGCCAGCGTTTCGGCTCGGCCCTGCAGGGTGCCGGCCTTGACCGCGGCGCGTATCTTCGCTTCCACCGGCTCGGCCGCGATCACCGCCACCAGCGCGGCTTCGAGCGCGCCGAGCGCCTCGTCTTCATTTTTCGGAATGAACACACCGGCGGTGACGCGGTCACGCGCCGGCCCCGGCTCCATCAGCGTGCGCACTACCTGCTGGCCGAGCCGGTCGCTCGGCGCCGTGCATTCGGCGCCGTAGGTGAAGATCGAATGCTTCATCACCAGTGCGACCAGACGATTGGGCAGATTGTCGAAGAGCCCGTAGAACGCCTCTTGCGTGCGCAGCAAGGCGTCCTGCATCGCCCAGTGCAGCAGCGGCAGATCGTCGGCCTGCCTGCCGGAATCCTCGTAGCGCTTAAGCGCGCATGAGGCCAGATACAACTGACTCAGAATATCACCGAGCCGCGCCGACA
>JANXSE010000343.1 GCA_025356695.1 Betaproteobacteria bacterium | reverse complement strand
AGCTCTTGCGTTCGAGATGATCGACCACCAGCGCCCAGTCGTAGATGCCGACCGCCATTTCGGGCATTTTTTCCTCGCTGCGCGCGTGCACCGGCCATTGCTCGAAGCGGCGCGCCAGATCGTAGGAAAAATAACCGAGCGCGCCGCCGCAAAACGGCAACTCGCAGCCCGCAGCGACATCGACGGCTAGATGGCGGCGCAGCAGGACGAAGGGATCTTCGCGCGACAGTTCGCTGTCTTCGCCGCGCACTTCAGTCAGATTGCCGCGCGTGACCAGCGTGACGTACGGCTCGGCGGCGATGATGTCATAGCGCGACTGCGTCAGATCATGGCTGCCGCTGTCGAGAAAAACCGCCCACGGCAGATCGGCAACCGCTTCAAAAAGCGCGGCGCTGTTCTCGCGGTACGGCAGTTCGGTGCGCAGAAAGCCTGACATAGCCTCTTATTTTGCAATACGGCGGCGCAATGCGCCACCGCCGCCGGTCGTCAGAACTCCACCACGCTGCGGATCGATTCGCCAGCGTGCATCAGGTCGAAACCCTTGTTGATGTCGGCAAGTGCGAGCTTGTGCGTGATCAGATCATCGATATTGATTTTGCCGTCCATATACCAGTCGACGATTTTCGGCACATCGCGCCGGCCCTTGGCGCCGCCGAAAGCCGTGCCCTTCCAGACGCGCCCGGTCACCAGTTGAAACGGCCGCGTTTTGATTTCCTGCCCGGCGCCGGCAACACCGATGATGACCGACACGCCCCAGCCCTTGTGGCAGCATTCGAGCGCCTGCCGCATCACATCGACATTGCCGATGCATTCGAAACTGTAATCGGCACCACCTTTGGTCAGATTGACCAGATAGGCAACGAGATCGTTGCCGACCTCTTGCGGATTGACGAAGTGCGTCATGCCGAATTTTTCGGCGAGCGGTTTGCGCGATGCATTGAGATCGACGCCAACGATCATGTTGGCGCCGGCCATGCGCGCGCCCTGTATGACATTGAGCCCGATGCCGCCAAGGCCGAAAACCACGACGTTCGCACCCGGCTCGACTTTCGCCGTATTGATCACCGCGCCGATGCCGGTGGTAACGCCGCAGCCGATGTAGCAAACCTTGTCGAAGGGCGCGTCTTCGCGAATCTTGGCGAGTGCGATTTCCGGCACCACCGTGTAATTGGCAAAGGTCGACGTGCCCATGTAATGAAAAATCTTCTCGCCGCCGATGGAAAAACGGCTCGAACCGTCGGGCATCACGCCCTGACCCTGCGTCGTGCGAATGGCCTGACAGAGATTGGTTTTGCCCGACAGGCAGTATTCGCACTGCCGGCATTCCGGCGTGTAGAGCGGAATGACGTGGTCGCCCTTCTTCAGGCTGCTGACGCCGGGCCCGCAATCGACGACGATGCCGGCGCCCTCGTGACCGAGAATCGCTGGAAACAGGCCTTCGGGATCGGCGCCCGAACGCGTGAACTCGTCGGTATGACAAATACCCGTGGCTTTGATTTCGACCAGCACTTCGCCGGCGCGCGGGCCGTCAAGATCGACGGTTTCGATACTCAACGGCGCACCGGCTTTGGTTGCAACTGCCGCTTTGACTTTCATTGTTGCTCCATCCTGATTTCGCGTGATCGTTATACTAACAAATATGACTGCAATTTATCGTGGCCGCTTTGCGCCCTCACCGACCGGCCCGCTGCATTTCGGCTCGCTGGTTGCCGCGGTCGCCAGTTTCCTTGACGCCCGCCACAACAACGGCGAATGGCTGCTGCGTATCGAAGATGTCGATACGCCACGCACCGTCGCCGGCGCGACCGCAGAAATTCTGTGCACACTCGCCGCCTGCGGCATGCAACACGACGGCGACATCGTTTACCAGAGCACGCGCAACGACGCCTATCACGCTGCGCTCCATCAACTGCGTCAGCACGGTCATGCCTACGCCTGCGCGTGCAGCCGGCGCGAAATCGCCGACTCGGCGCTGCGCGGCATTGAAGGCCCGGTGTATCCGGGCACCTGCCGCAACGGCATTTCCGGTAAAGCAGCGCGGGCGTGGCGGCTCGACACGCGCGGCGCCGCCATCGCCTTCGAGGACGCAGTACAGGGACCGGTCGCGCAGAATCTCGAAACGGAAATCGGCGATTTCGTGCTCTATCGCGCCGACCATGTTTATGCCTACCAGCTCGCCGTCGTCATCGACGATGCCGAGCAGGGCATCACCGACATCGTGCGCGGCGCCGATCTGCTCGACTCCACGCCGCGACAGATTTATCTGCAGCAATTGCTCGGCCTGCCGACACCGCGTTATCTGCACGTGCCGGTGGCGGTCAATGCCGCAGGAGAAAAACTCAG
>JANXSE010000342.1 GCA_025356695.1 Betaproteobacteria bacterium | reverse complement strand
CCCATACACAAACTGTGGCCGGCTTCGTCTGCGGCTGCCGCATTCGCCATGTACGGCCCGGAGTTTCTCGACACGCTGGCAAAGACACCGCTGCTGTTCCAGCCGGGCAGCCAATGGGACTACGGTTTTTCGATCGACGTGCTGGGCCTCGTCGTCGAAAAAATCACCGGCAAGTCGCTCGGTGAAGCATCGGCGGAACGCGTCTGGTCGAAACTCGGCATGCGCGACACCACCTTCAGGCTGGCGGCGGAAAAGCGCGGCCGCCTCGCGCAGGCCCTGGCCGTTGATCCGATCAGCGGCAAACCGCAGGAAATCGGCATCTACAAACAGCAGCCGAAATTCGACTGCGCCGGCTCCTGCGCCTACAGCACGGCGGCCGATTACATCCGCTTCGGCCAGATGCTGTTGAACGGCGGCGTGCTCGACGGCGTGCGCATACTCAGCCCGAAGACGGTGCGCCTGATGACCTCCGATCAACTCGGCAAAAACATCAAGAACTTTGTCGCCGGTACCGAAGCGGGCCGCGACGGTTACGGTTTCGGTCTCGGTGTTGCCGTGCGCACCGAACCCGGGGTGGCCGCCACCAACGGTTCGGTCGGCGATTACACCTGGAACGGCGCCAATGGCACCATCTTCTGGGCGGATCCGAAGGAACAACTGGTCGTCGTCGTCATGTCGGTCGGGCCGGGCGAGATCCGCAAGTATTACCGCGAACAAATTGCGTCGCTGGTCTACGGCGCGATGGTGCGTTAACACCTTTTTCAATTGTTCAACCAGCTGATCCGACCGGGAGAACGCCATGGACCGTCGTACCTTTAACACCGCACTCGCAGGCATCGCCGCCACCCCGCTCTTCGGTTGCGCTACGACATCTGGCGACAACAACAAACGCGTCGTCCTTTATCAGGGCGTGGGTAACCAGTTGCGGCCGTTTGACGTGGATGTTGAAAATGCCGCGTTGACGCCGCGGCCCGCGCTGGCGATGCCCTCGAACATCCAGTATGTGTGGCCGCACCCGTCGCGCCGTTACCTCTACGTTTCGACCAGCGACAGCGCCTCGGGCAATGCTACGGTGCCGGGCAAGGTGCATCGTCTCTGTGCGGTGCGTATCGGCGCCGATGGCGATCTGCAGATGCATGGCGAGGCGCAGGCGCTGACGGCACGGCCGATCCACAACAGCGTCGATGCCAGCGGCAGTTATGCGCTGACCGCCTACAACAACCCGAGCAGCCTCACCGTGCACCGCATCAATGCTGACGGCACGCTCGGCACATTGGTCGCGCAACCGGCCAAACTCGACACCGGAATATTCGCGCACCAGATCCTGACCTCACCGTCGAACCGCACGGTGTATTTCCCGACCCGCGGCAACAATCCTGAAAACGGCAAAGGCGAGGATCCCGGCGCATTGAAGATCTACAATTTCAAGGATGGCGTGCTTTCGCCCGGCACATCGGTGGCAGTCGGCGGGCGCGGCGGCCTCGGTTACGGGCCGCGCCATCTGGATTTCCATCGCACGCAACCGTGGGTCTACGTTTCGGTCGAACGCCAGAACCAGTTGCATATGCACCGCCTGCAGGGCGACGGCATCGCCGCCGAACCGGCGTTCATCAAGACCACGCTGGCCGCAAAACAGGACGAACATCTGCCGCAAGGTGCGGGACCGATCCATGTGCATCCGAGCGGGCGCTTCGTCTACGTGTCGAACCGCGCCAACAGCACACTCGAATTCAACGGCAAACAGGTATTCCGCGGCGGCCAGAACAGCATAGCGGTGTATTCGATCGACGCCGCCAGCGGTGAGCCGACGCTCATCCAGAACGCCGATCCGCGCAGCTACCACGTGCGCACCTTTTCGATCGATCCCGGCGGACGCCTGCTGATCGCCGCCAGCATCGTTGACATGTGGGTGCGCGAGGGCAACGAGCTGCGTTACGTGCCGGCGGCGCTGAGTGTGTTTCGCATCGGCGCCGACGGCCGGCTCGACTTCGTGCGCAAATACGATGTCGAACTCGGCGGCAAATTTCAGTGGTGGGCCGGTCTGCTCGAACTGCCCGCTGCTTGAACACTCCGGGAATCCAATGACGCCGAAAAAACAAAAGGCCCGCACTGCGGGCCTTTTGTTTTGATTTGCGATGGCTTAGTAACGGCCTTCGGCCTCGAGCTGCTTGTAGTTGGTGTCGTAGATCTTGCCGCTGTCGACCAGCGTCGCCTTGACCAGACGCCCGCCGTTGGCGCTGTCGTCTTTCAGCGGATTGATGTCGAGCACCACCTTGTCGCCCGGTTTCAGCGCGGTCTTCGTCCAGCCGTTGCGCGTCAGGTTGCCGGGGCTCGTCATTTCGAGCAGCCACGGCGCCTCTGCGGCGCCGGCCTTCACCGTCGCGTTGACCATGATGTTGACGTGCGGATTGGTCCAGCGCACTTCAGTGATGGTGCCGGTGAGCTGAATGATTTTCACCGACTCGAACATCGATGCGGTGTGGTGCGCCGATACCGGCACGGCGGCGATGCCAAGTCCGGCGATCGCCGATACGAGTGCTGCTTTTCTGAACATGGGTTTCATGTCTTCTCCTTACGTTTCTAAAGTTGCAATCGGTTAACGCTGCTTCGGCGGCGCCGGATAGTTGCCGTATTTCTCATGCGGGATCGGTACGAAAATATCGAACCCGTTTTCATCGGTCTTCGCCGCGAAATTGCCGCCCATGCACTGGCCCTCGGTGATTTCGTGGCCGCGGTTGCGCGTGCGGATGTAGGAACGCACGGTCTTCCACGGCTTGGTCATCACTTTCGGCGCAGTAATGGTCATTTCATCTTTCATCAGATTGCCATCCACGCGGATGCGTTCCGAAACATGAATGTCGCCGTTGTTCGGCACGCCCAGATGTTCGGCGGTGGCAATCCAGGCCTGCGGCAGAATGCCGACGGTGTCGATCACCAGCGTGTCGCCCTCCCAGTGGCCGGTCGAATGGCCGTGGAAGGTCTCTTCGACGTCTTTCGGATGCGGACGTCCGTCAGTGTAAATGCGGCGCAGGCGGTTGCCGTCCGATTCGCCGAGCATGGTGACACGGCCCGGCGTAAACAGCACTTCCATCGAGTTGTGTGTGATCAGCATCCACGACGGCATGCCTTCCGGCAGGCAGTCTACGAACAGCGGCGCGGGCCGACTCGCTTTGGCCTCCTCGACCTGCCATTCGATGTATTTGGCAACTTTCGGCGTCCAGGGTGTCGGATTGGTTCTGATCTGCGCGTCCTGGTCCTTGGTCATCGGCACCCAGATGCCGCTCCAGTCGGGCAGTTTGGAAATCGCCATCCAGTCTCTTTCGGTCGGCGACGGAATGGGACTTTTCGGATCGAACGCCTGCGCTGAATGTACAGAAACGGAGACAACCGCCAACAACGCGAATGCACATGCACTGATACGAAGCTTCACTGGATTTCCCCCGAAATTGAGTTTGCCGGTCGAATGTTTGCCACAACGTGCCGCCACACCACCGACATGATGAAACGCTTGTTATTTTTTGTCGTCCCAACCCTGCAAACGATACTACCGGAGGCCGGCACTGTCCATCGGGCGCGGCAATTGCGCTATGACAAGTGGATCGACCATGCGCCGGTCAAAGATTTTCCGCCTTCACCTTCGCCTTGCGGATGACCCCGGCCCATTTCGCAATCTCGGCCTTGAGAAATTCCGCAAACTGCGGCGGCGTGCCGCCGAAAATTTCGGCCGCTTCGCCCGACAGGCGCTCACTGACCTCTTTCGAGCGCAGCGCTTTGACGGTGGCGGCGTGCAGCGTGGCGACAACCGGCGCGGGTGTGGCCGCCGGCACGAACAGGCCGTACCAGCCGGTCACCACATAATCGGGCACGCCGGATTCGATCACTGTCGGCAACTCCGGCGCGACGGGCGAACGCTTGCGGCTGGTCACCGCCAGCGGGCGCAGGCGGCCGGCCTTGATCATGGGCATGGCAGCGAGAAAATTATTCAGAAAGACCTGCACCTGACCCGACAGCAGATCGGTCATCGCCTGCCCGGAACCGCGGTACGGCACGTGCACCATATTGATGCCGGCCTGGCTCATGAAGAGCTCCATGCCCAGATGCGGGCCGCTGCCGTTACCCGATGACGCATAGGCCAGCTGGCCGCTGCGCGCCTTCGCCATGGCAATGAACTCGCGCAGCGTTTTCGACGGCAGCGAGGGATGCACGGTAATGACGAACGGATACTCCGCCAGCAGCGACACCGGCAGCAGATCGGCGTTGTCGTAGGGCAGCTTTGCGTAGAGCGTCGGATTGATCGCATGCGAGGCAATCGTGATCAGCACGGTATAGCCGTCGGCCGGCGCCTTCGCCACCTGGTCGGCGCCGATGATGCCGTTGGCGCCGGCGCGGTTGTCGACAATCGCCGGCTGGCCGAGGGTTTCGTTCATTTTCTGCGCGATGGTGCGCGACACGACGTCGGTGCCGCCGCCGGGTGGCCACGGCACGACGATGCGGATGGGTTTGGTCGGATATTGCTGGGCAAATGCGAACAGGGTGCAAGTCATGGCAACCGCAGCGCATGCAAACCTCAACGCGTAGGGGGCGCAAAGCGCACCATCAGCCGCCGATCCCGCGTGCGCGTTGCGCACCCTGCCCGCCAATACCGCCATCAGTAAACGTCGCATGTCATGCGCCTATTGGATAACGCGCGACGAAATCGCGCGTCGCTGTTGCCGACGCATCAGGATCGGTCGCCGCCGCATGAAACGAATCACCTTTCAACACCACCAATTCAGAATGCGCGACCTGTTGCTGCCACGCGCGCATCTGCGCCACCGAGCCGAGACCGCTTTCTTCGGTGGTGATAACCAGCATCGGGCATTGGATCTTTTTCACGTCCTCGGTAATATCGGAGAAGTTGATGGTGCCGACGAAGCCGATTTCCGTCGAGAGCGCCGTACGCCCCATGTAATTGATCCACCACTCGGCGCCCTCTTTCGGAAATTTTGTGCCAAGCCGGCTGCCCATGCTGCGCCGCGCCCAGTGTGCAATGCCCTGCGCTTCGACTTCCTTGACGCGCTGCGCCAGCGTGGCGTTGTCGAGCCGCACCGGCGGCGGCGAACCGACCACCGTCAGCGTGTGCACGCGGTCCGGCCGGCGTGCCGCGAAGGCGCGGCCGATGACGCCGCCGATCTTCGCGCCGACCAGATGAAAGCGTTCGATTTTCAGCGCATCCATCAGGCGGCAGTAGTCGTCGATGACGACGTCGAGCGTCCACGGGAAATCGCGCGGCATCGGCGTCGACTGGCCGAAACCGCGCATGTCGGGGCGCACCAGTCGATATCGGCGCGCGAGGTGCGGCACCCAGCCGTACCAGGCATAGCCCGATTCGTTGTTGCCGTGGATCAGCAGGACCGTTTCGGACGCGCGCCATGGATCGGTAAAGTCATCGACCTCGTAATGCATACTGAGATCGGCAGAAACTTTTTGCGAAGGCATTGAAACAATCCTGTCCATGAAATGAAAGTATGGAGAACCGGAAACACGCCCTCTCCCCCTGTCGGGGGCGAGGGAATAAAAGCGGAACTCTTAACCTAATCCGCCGTCACGCCGTCCAGATGAAACGGCTTGCCGTTGACTTCGATGGTGCTCGTCAACGGCACCGACTGCGTGATCAGCCCTTCGGCAAAACAGCCGGCCTTGGCATTCTTCAGCAGGTGCGCAAGTTTTGCCGGCGGCGCATCGCTCTCCACTGTCAGATGGGTATCGACGCCGTCCCAGCGGTTGAACACCGTGCCCTTCAACACCGAACCGCCGAGGAACTTGCGAAAACGGACAGAACACTTCGCATTCTTCACCGTCAACTTCATCATGTGCGCGTACCGCGCAACCTGGGTCAGCAGTCAGAAGCCGACGCCCATCGCCATATACGACATCGGCGAGGCATAACGGTCGGTGCCGCCAATGCGGGCGGCCTCGTCGCTGAACACTTCGAACTTGCCGATGGTGCCGCGTTTCAACTGGCCTTCGCCGACGACGATCTCGGTATACACCGTCGAATCGGTCAGCAGACCCTGCGCCGGCAGTTCGGGCTTGTCGATGATGCGTTCGCCGATTTTTTCCGGCAGATTGAACCCGTCGAGTGGTTTTTCCATGGCCTTCCTCCGTGTCGATGCCGCGCCCCGCACGGACCGGCGTTTCGATTATGGCATAGCGGCTTTGCGACGGACCGGACCCGCCGCGAAGGTGGTGCTAGAATTATTGCGCCGAGGCCAAAAACAATAGCGGCAAACACCATCTCAGGGGGGCCCATCATGACGCGCACCACGCTCGGGATCGCCGTACTTTTGTTTGCCGGTCTGACCGCTTTCCATGCAGGTGACAACGCGCTGGCCGCCGACACCGCGCGCAGCCTGCCGGTGTTCGAAGTCGATCCGGCATGGCCGAAAATTCCGCCGAAGTGGAAACTCGGCGACGCGTCGAGCATGGCGATCGACGCGCAGGACAACGTCTGGGTGCTGCACCGGCCGCGCACGTTGAAGGGCGCCGACCTCGCGATAGCAGCGCCGCCGGTTATCGTCTTCGACGGCGCCGGCAACTTCGTCAAAGCCTGGGGCGGCGACGGCGCCGGTTACGACTGGCCGCAGCGCGAGCACGGCATTCACATCGATTACAAGGGCTACGTCTGGCTTGGCGGCAACAACTGCCCGGCCTCGGGTCATCCCGGCCTCAAGCAGGTGGCCGACGACGCGCTGCTGAAATTCACGCAGGACGGTAAATTCATTCTGCAGATCGGCAAAAGCAACCAGAGCAAGGGCAACGCGGACACCACCAACGTGCACCGCGCCGCCGATGTGCGGGTCGATCCGCGCAATGACGAAATGTATGTCGCCGACGGCTACGGCAACCACCGCGTCATCGTCTTCGACGCCAACACCGGCGCCTTCAAGCGCATGTGGGGCGCCTTCGGCAACAAGGCGGTGGACGACGATAATTGCGATGTCGTTCAGTACAAGGCTTCCGCCGATCCGGCGGGCCCGCCGAATTTCAGCACCGTGCACGCGCTGCGCCTGTCGAAAGACGGTTTCGTCTACGTCGCCGACCGCGAGAACCGCCGCGTGCAGATGTTTACGAGCGATGGAAAATTCATCAAGCAACTGGTGCGCAACAGCGCCTCGTTCGCGCGCGATCTGGCCTTCTCGCACGACGCCGACCAGCAGTATCTCTACGTCGGCAGCGACAAGGACATCGCCATCGTCGACCGCAAGACGCTCGAGATCGTCGGCACCATCGCACCCAAGGGCATCATCGGCGCGGGACACCACATCACCGTCGATTCGAAGGGCAATCTGTACATCGCGCAGACATCTTCTGGCATGCAAAAGCTGACGTTCAAAGGCATGACGCCGGCGAACCGGTAACGGGAGCGCACAATGAAAAAAAATCTCACCATCTTCGCCGTCACTGCAACGGTCATCATTCTCACCAACCTCTGGCACGGCCGGCACGGCGATGTGCAGGCGCAGGCACAAAAACCCGGCAATGATTTCGCCGCGGTGCCGGGCGAAACCGGCGGCCAGGACATCTTTGGGCCGTATGACGTCGTCAAATCGTGGCCGAAGGATCTGAGCACGCTGCCAGGCAACGAAAAGTGGACCTGGGGTGCGGGCCAGAGCGTGTTTGCCGAAAGTCCCGACCGCATTTTCGTTTTGTTCCGCGGCGAACTGCCGGTGGTCAAACGGCCTGAAACGCAGTTGCTCTCGGCGCTCGGGCCGAGCATCCAGTTTCCGGTCGGTCGCCTGCCCTTCCGCGACGCCACGGTGTCCTCACCACCCGGCGCCGGCGGCACCGGCGGCGAACCCGAAGACGGCCCCAAGCTGTGGAAAGGCAAACTCGGCGTCGATGCCAACTGGGAGCATTGCATCAACGTCATCGACGGCAAGGGCAACATCATCGAATCGTGGACGCAGTACGACAAGATCCTGAAGCGCCCGCACTTCGTCGCCATCAATCCGTACGATCCGGAGAAACACGTCTGGATCGTCGACGATCATTCGCACGTCGTCTACAAGATGACCAACGACGGCAAGAAGATCGTGCAGACGCTCGGCACGCGCGACGTCAAGGGCGCGGACGGCACGCACTTCAACCGCCCGACCTATCTGGCGTGGCTGCCCGACAGCACGCTGTTCGTTGCCGACGGTTACAACGGCACGCGTGTCGCCAAATTCGACCGCGACGGCAAATTCCTGCTCGACTGGGGCCAGCGCGGCACCGTGCCGAACGAAAAACGCCCCGGCTACATGAACAACGTGCACGGCATCGCCGTCGATCCGGAAACGCGCCACGTCTTCGTCAACGACCGCGGCAACCATCGCGCGCAGGTGTTCGACGAAAACGGAAAGTATTTATACGAATGGAACTTTGGCGCCGACCCCTCGGACATCCACCTGCTCTATATCGGCGCCGACCGCAACGTCTGGGCACACGACCGCGGCACCTCGAAAATGCTCAAGTACGATCTGCAAGGACGGCTGCTGTATTCATGGGGCACCTGGGGCGATTTCCCCGGCGGCTTCTGGGGCGTGCACGGCATGAGCGTCGACCAACAAGGCAATCTGTATGTTGCAGAAGTCGATAACGGCCGCGTGCAGAAATTCACCCCGCGCAGGGGCGCCAACCCGGCCTATCTGATGAGCCGTCCGGTATACTCCGCGTGGAAATAAAGGCGGCGTTCCGCCCTTGCCGAAACATGGAGACTAAACAAACGTGGCGTTCTGCATAGACGCATTGTTCAAACTGCCCGACGGCAAGCCGTCGGCGCGCCGCGTCGGCGAGTACCCGAACAACGACGAGGCGATGGCGGCGGCCAAACACCTGATTGATTCTTTTTTGTTTCGCGAATTCAGGGACAACGCCGTCAAGGGCATCACTGCCGATGCGCTCTATACCATTTACACGGAGCGCGGCGACCGCCCCGTGATCCTGCGCCTCGGTGGCACTTCGACCAACATCTCGCGCTTCGACGCACTGAAATACGCCAAGCAACGTTGCACTGAGATCTGCGGGGACGCGGCAAAGCGCTGAACGCCCCCGCAGCGCCACAATCAGGCGCCTTCGCAGGCCCCGGGGTTCCACTGCCCCTTACGCATGCGCGTGATGGTGATGCTGGCGAAGACGCCGTTCTGCGCGAACGCATCACCGTCGGAAAACTTCTTCGCCTCGGCGCGGCTGTTGAGTTTGACGATGAACAGGCTGCCGATTGCTGCGGTGCCCTCGTCGTTCTGCGTGGCACCGGCCAGCACCAGGATGCCCTTCGAATTCGTCAGATGCTCGCGGTGCGCCTGCAGGTGCTTCTCGCGGATGGCGGCGGTGTCCGGTTTGTCGACGCAGGAAATGGCCCACAACATGTTTTTCTCCTTTGGTTTGAATGTGCAAATGCAATGCCGGCGCCGGGCGCGGGCGAAGCAGTGGTTTACACGCCCGCCGGCGGTTTCGTCAAGCCGGCAGACACGGCAGTAGAATGACGGCACACCCTCTGGAGGAACACGCCGTGAAAACCGCCAAACAACTCGCCGCGCAGGCCGAGGAATTCCGCGCCATCATCGACGCCCACCTGCCCAAACCCAGCCCGATGATCCGCATTTCGCCCGACCACACGCTGATCGGCAACGAGGTTATGTGGGGTGGCATCTGGCGCGAACCGGGCCTCGATACGCAATTGCGCAGCATCGCCACCATCACCGCGCAATGCGTCAACGGCCACGACTTCGGCCTCATGCACCAGATCCGCGTCGGCCTCACGCTCGGCATCAGCGTGCAGAAGATCAAGGCGATGTTCGTCGAACTGAAGTTCTACGCCGGCGTGCCGGCCTCGGTGTTTGCGCTGCTGATGGCGGACCGCGTCATCAACGAACGCGACGAGTGGAGGGCGCAGGACATACCGCTCGATGTTCCCTGGCTCGACAGCCTCGAGGAAAAAATGCAGCGCGGTCGCGCGCTGCGCAGCAAACACTGGGGCGAGAGCGCCGACTACGATCTCTGCGAGGAACTCACGCATGAAATGGTGCCGGGCGCGGCAGAGATCGTCGACGGCTATCTCTACGGCGAAATCTGGCACCGCTCGCCGCTGACGGCGAAGGAACGCATGGTGATGGTGCTGTCGGTGCTGATGTGCCGGCAGCACTTCAAACAGCTCAAGCGCCAGATCGGCTACGCGCTCGACGCCGGCCTCACCCGGCACGAAATCTGCGAAACCTTTGCGCAATGCGGCTGGTACCGCGGCTGGCCGCACGTCGAAGACGCGCTCGAAATCGCCAAGGTAGTTTTTACCGAACGAAAAGTCTGACCCGCCGGATAGTCAGGCACCGCCGATAGCGGCGGCCGCCTGAATTAAAACGGGCAGCAAAACAAACTGAACCAAGTTTGTCCCGCTGCCCGCGGTGAAGCGGCGTTACTGCGAAACCGCGCTCAGAACTGCGGAATACCCAGCAGCTTCGAGGCCGTGCCACCGAGCATCGCAATGCGCTCGTCGTCGGTGAAGCCCGGCGCGCTCAACAGGTGATCGACCGAGGTTGACCACCACGGAATCGGATGATCGGTGCCGATGACGATCTGGCTGGAGCCGACTTCGGCGGCCAGATGGCGCAGCGCCTCGTCGGTGAAGACCAGCGAGTCGAAATACATCTGGCGCAGGTATTCAGTCGGTTTCTTCTTTAGCTTGATTGCCGGATTGCATTCTTCCGGCGCCACGCGGCAGCCGTTGTCCGAGCGCGGCGCGTAGGACGGCAGGAAACCGCCGCCGTGCGCGGAGCAGATCTTCAGATCGGGGAAGCGGTCGAGCGTGCCCTCAAAGATCAGATGCGACAGCGCGATCGTGGTATCGAGCGGATTGCCAATCACATTGGCGAGCCAGCCGTTGCCGGCCAGACGCTTGTTGAGTTCCGGCGTGCCCTGCGGATGAATGAATACGAGCTGGCCCATCTCTTCGACCTTGGCCCAGAACGAATGAAACATCGGATCGGAGAACGCCACGCCGGCCACGCTGCCGCCGACCGCCACGCCCTTCATGCCGAGCTTCTTGATTGCATATTCTAGCTGCTGGATCGCGAGATCCGGGAACTGCAGCGAGACCGACGCCATGCCGACGAGGCGGTCGGGATGCGCGGCGCACAGTTCGGTCAGCTTCTCGTTCTGCGTCTTGATCAGTTTTTCGGCGACATCACGCTCGACCTTGTACCAGAACGGGTTGATGCTGATCGCCTCGACGTCGATGCCCTGCTCGTCCATTTCGCGGATGCGGCGGAGACCCACTTCGCCGATGCCGGGGCCGCGCTGGTCTTCCAGGCGCAGGCCGGCCATCGCCAGCGTTTCCGGCAGCACGCAATGGCAGTGCACGTCGATGGTCTTCACGCGTTTGCCGCCGACCATGGTCTGGCGGCGCGCACCGCCGGCGGGCGCAGCACCCTGCGTGGCGTGGTTGCCGCAGCCTTCGTCATGCACATGCGCATGATTCGTCTTGAGGCTGCAGCCATGGAACAGTATTTCCGGCAGGCCGGAATGAATTTCGTTGGACATCTGCTCTCCCTGATTGACGTATTTTGCGTGGGTCATTGCGCGTCGCATTCAACGCGGTGCTGCGCGCACTAAAAAAGCGCCGCCAGGCAGGTCTTGCTGGCGGCGCCGGCATTATCGCACAGCGCTGACACCGCGTTTGCGCGCGCGATTGCCCCCACAGACAAAACCGTTTACGCTCCAAAGAAAAAACCGCGTCACCGCGGCCAGCTAGAAATTCCGGGGAAAATAACCATGCACGCTCGTCACTGTGTGCCGGTGCTCATCGCACTGCACGCATCCGTTTCATTCGCGCAATCGGCGCTGCCCGAAGTACGCGTCGAAGACAACCGCGAATCGCCGCCTGGCATCGACCAGCGCGCCGACAGCGCGAGCCGTCTCGGCCTCACCGCGCGCGAAACCCCGGCCAGCGTCGAGGTGATCGACCAGGCAACCATGCGCCAGCGCGGCTTTCGCTCGGTGACCGAGGCGGCCGCCGGCATGACCGGCGTCACCGCCGGCGACCATCCAGCGGAACCATCGGCGTTTTCGCTGCGCGGCTTCACCAACAGCCAGATCAACATTCTCTACGACGGCATCAAGATCGGGCCGCAGAACATGACCTCGCGCATCATGGACACCGGCAACCTCGAACGCATCGAACTGCTCAAGGGCCCGGCCTCGATCATCTCGGGCGAGGGTGCGGCCGGCGGCGCGATCAACTTCGTCACGCGCAAACCGCACCGCGGTCCGGTCGAGAACGAAGCCTGGGTGTCGTACGGCTCGAACAACACGCTGCGCGCGGGTTTCGGCTCGGGCGGCAGTACCTCAAAGGACGGACTTGATTACCGCTTCGATCTGAATCGCGCTTCGAGCGACGGCTTCATCAACGACACCGCCAGTCGCAATGCGCAACTGTCGGGCGCGCTCGACTTCCGCGTGAATTCGGCATTCAAGCTGTTCGGCTCGCTCGAACACAAGAACGACCATTCGAACCCCTACTGGGGCACGCCGCTGGTGCCGGTAGCGACCGCCGGTGCGAATGCCGCGGGCGGCATCGTTTCCGGCGGCTACGTCTCGAACTACAACGGCACCAACCTCGGTGCGGTAACCATCGATAGCCGTTCGCTGACCACCAACTACAACGTGCTCGACAACTACATGAAGGCCGAGGAGAACATGCTGCGCGGCGGCTTCGAATGGTCGCTGCGCGACAACCTGGTGCTGCGCGAACAGGCCTATTACTACACGGCGCGGCGCGAATGGTTCAACAACGAAGTCATCGCCTTCAACACCGGCACCGGGCTGCTCGACCGCGAGCGCTTCTTCGTCGCCCACGACCAGAAACTCCTCGGCAACAAGGCCGAGCTGCAATGGGACGGCAAACTTGCGGGGATGGACAACCGCCTGGTGACGGCCTTCGACACCAGCACACTCGATTTTGTGCGACCGGGCGCGGCGAATTTTCCGGCTGACACAGTGCCGGTCGTCGATCCGGCGCGCGGCGTCTACGGTCTGCTTACACTGCAAAAACAAACCACCGGTATCCGCAACAACGCGCTGTCGGTCGAAGACCGGCTGAAGATCACACCGGCCTTCGCGCTGGTGGGCGGACTGCGCTACGAAATGATCGATCTCGACCGCACCTCGGTCAACGTCACCGGCGCCAACCGCGCCGGTTTTCCGTATTCGAAATCGTTTCATCCGGTGACCGGCCGCTTCGGTGCAACGTGGGAGGCGCTGCCCGGCTTCACCCTCTACAGCCAGTACGCAACCGCCGCCGATGTCGTCGCCGGCGACATTTTTCTAATCAGCCCGACGCAGCCCGTCGAACTCACGCGCGTGCGCAGCTACGAGGCCGGCGTCAAACAGATATTCTGGGAACGTCGCGCCGAATGGACGCTGGCCGCTTTCGATATCACGCGCAGTAACGTCTACGCCGCGGCCGGCGGCCGCACCTTGAACACCGCCGGCAAACAGCAGTCGAATGGCCTCGAGCTGGCCGCCGCGGTGCGTCCGACCTCACGATGGAATGTCTGGGGCAATGCCGCTTACACGCACGCCTACTACACCGACTACAGCTTCGCCGGCGGTTCGTTCTCGGGTAACGCACCGCCCAATGTGCCGCACGTCGTCGCCAACGCCGGCGTGATCTATCGTGTTGCCGTGCCGCTGCCGGTTGAATTCGGCGCCAGCGTGCGCCACGTCGGCGACCGTTATCACAGCGACGCCAACACCGTGAAGCTGCTCGCATATACCGTTGGTGACGTGCATGCCTCGCTCGAGGTGCGCAAAACAAAATTCTCGCTGCGCGTGCGCAACATCACCAACGAACGTTACGCCGCGTGGAGCGACCCGTTTTATCCCGACCAGATCCTGCTCGGCGCGCCGCGCAGTTATGAAATCTCCGCCGTCATGAAGTTCTGAGTTCGTCGATGCGCACGCTCACCGTTCTGCACCGCTGGTTCGGCGTCGCTTTCTGCGTGCTGTTCGCGATGTGGTTCGCCAGCGGCGCCGTCATGCACTGGGTGCCGTTTCCGGAATTAAGCGAAGGTGAACGAACCGCCGGCCTGAGCCCGTTCACGCCCGGCACGCTGAAACTGACACCGGGTGAGGCGTTGGCGGCATTCAATCGCGGCGGCATCACTCGCTTGCGCCTGACTGCACCTGCCGGCCATCCGGTTTACGTCGCCACGCAATCCAGCGGCATTTTGCTCGCGCTTGACGGTGTTACCGGATCGGCGCCGTTGATCGATGAAAACTTCGCGCTGACCAGTGCGCGCGCCCACGCCGAAGCACGCGGCCTGACGCCGCTTGCACCGGCCTTTGTGGAAACCGCCGAACACGATCAATGGACGGTGCCGAACGGGCTCGATCTGCATCGACCGCTGCACCGTATTGCACTGAACGACGGCGCCGGCACAGAACTCTACGTTTCCTCGCTGACTGGCGAGGTCGTGCGCGACAGCACACGCGTCGAACGCATTGCGAATTTCGCCGGCAGCGTCTTGCACTGGATTTATCCGACGGCACTGCGCAAACATTGGGCGACATGGGATCTGACGGTGTGGTGGCTGTCGTTGATCGGGTTACTGGGCGCGCTCGCCGGTTCACTGCTCGGCGTACTGCGCCTGCAAAATTTTTCGTCACCGTATCGCAGCTGGATGTACTGGCACCATGTGTTCGGGCTGGGCTGCGCGATTTTCGTGCTGACCTGGATCTTCAGCGGCTGGCTGTCGATGGACCACGGGCGGATTTTTTCCGATGGCCGCGCCGATACCGGCGAGATTGCAAAAATTATCGGCGCACCACTAACCGCCGACGAACTGAAACCGTATTCCAATTTCGATTTATCAAGTAGCCCTTCTATGCGCGCCGGCGGCCGCTGGAACCGGAATCTGGAATTCGAATGGTATCGCTTCGGCGACAAACTCCGCCTGGGCGGGATCGAATCCGGCGACGTGAAACGCGCTGCCATCGGTCTCGGCGCATCCTGCTACGTTGCAGAAGACAACGACGCCTACGCCGCGCGTTCACGCGTAGCCGGCGCACCGGTTTTCCGCATCGCCTGCGGCGACACCTGGTACCAGATCGACGGCGCCGACGGCCGCATCATTGAAAAGCTCGACGCCTCGCGCCGCGCCTATCGCTGGGCGTTCCGCGCGCTGCACACGCTCGATTTTCCCTTCCTCGGCGAACAGCCGGTGCTACGCAGTGCGCTGATCATGCTGCTGTGCGCCCTCGGCTTCGCCTTCAGCCTGACCGGCGTGATGATCGCGTGGCGGCGACTCAAAATCAGCACCGGTGGTGTATGATGCATAGACTCAACGTGCGGCCATAACAAAAACAAAAAGCGGCGCCGACAAAATTCGACTGGAGCGAGGAATCATGCGTGCGACCCTGCGACTATTGCTGTTGACGATGGCACTCGGCCTGCTTTCCTGCAGAGAACCGCCACCTCCGCCGCCGCCTGCGCCGGCCGCACCGCCGTTTCATACAATACTTGATCTAAAACAATTCATGAAGCTGGTCATCGATCCGGCAACGGACGGCGTCTGGGATTCGGTCAAGACCATCGTGACGAAAAAAGGCACCGAGGAAATCCGGCCGAAAACCGATGAGCAGTGGGCGGCCGTGGTTTCCAGCGCCGCCACGGTTGCCGAGGCCGCCAATCTGTTGATGCTCGACGGACGCGCGCTCGACAAAAACGAATGGATGGCCGCCGCGCGCCGCCTCACCGATACCGCCGAAAAAGCCATGAAGGCCGCCGAAGCCAAAGACCCCGATGCGGTTTTTGCGGCAGGCGGAGAAATCTACGAAGCCTGCCGCGCCTGCCACCAGCGTTATGCGCCGCGCCTGAACAATACAACCGAAGGCGTGAAAGACGACGCCAAGGGCGCGCCTGCCGAGGCCGCAAAAGATGCAGGTAAAGACGCTGCAAAAGACGCGCCCAAAGACGTCGCCAAAAAATAGCTTTCAATCCGCTCACTGACGAAACGCTTTTCGCACTGCGACTGAACCCATGAAAACAAAAGCCCTGCTGGATTTCTGCGATGCAATAGATGCCACCGCCTTGAGCCAGACCATACAAAGCATCAAATGGGTGGTGCCGGCGGTGCAAACGGTGCACATACTGGCGATTGCCGCAGTGATGTCTTCCATCCTCATGATCAACCTGCGCCTGCTCGGCATTGCCGGCACCGACCAGACGGTGGCGCGCGTGTCGTCGCGCTTCGGGCCGGTGGTCTGGTGGTCGCTGCCGCTGCTGCTCGTCACCGGCGCGACGCTGATCATCGGCGAGCCGGCGCGTTCGCTCGCCAATGATTTTTTCCAGCTGAAAATGTTTTTGCTGGTCTCGGTGATCGCACTGACCGTGTATTTCCAGCGGCCGCTCAAGACCAATCCGGCTTTCTGGGACGCTCGCAGCGGTGCCTTGCGGGTAATCGCCGTGCTGTCGCTGATACTGTGGAGCGGCATTATTTTCGCCGGCCGCTGGATCGCCTACCTTTAATCGGCTTACCGTTCGCAACCGCATCAACGCGCCGGTGAAAACCGGCGTTCTTCGAGGAAGACACGTATGGATCTGGACACACTGCTGCGCGCCATCGAGGCAACCTCGATCGCCACCGAAATCCGCGAAGGCGAATCGTCATTCCCGTGGCTAGAAGCCATTCACGTGCTGGCCATCACGCTGGTGGTCGGCTCGATCTCGATCGTTGACCTGCGCCTGCTGGGCTGGGCCTCGCTGGACCGCGCAGTGAGCCGCGTCACCGGCTCGGTACTGCCCTGCACATGGATCGCATTTGCGGTTGCCGCCATTTCCGGCATCCTGTTGTTTTCGTCCAACGCCATGACCTACGCGCACAACACCTGGTTTCTGGTCAAATTCGGTTTCATTGCGCTGGCCGGTGCGAACATGCTGGTCTTTCAATTCGGCATCAACGGCAGCGTCGCCAACTGGGAATCGGCGACACCGCCGCCCGTAGCCGCGCGCGTCGCCGGCGCCCTCTCGCTGCTGTTCTGGATCGCCGTCATCACCTGTGGCCGCTGGGTCGGCTTCTCGCTGCAACCGGGCATGAGCTGATCTTTTCCCTGTAGCAGGCGTGGACAATTCAAGCGAAGCGTAGTATTTTTTTCAGAATCGCAGGAAGCAACAAGCAGCCCAAAAAAGCAAAACCGGGGGAAACCATATGAACAAGACAATGAGATCAACTCTGCTGGCGGCTCTCGCGTTTGCGCTGGGTTCTGTGCAGACCGTCACCGCGGCCGAGCGGCTGGTCATCAACCCGGCACCGACCGCCAAAGACTGGGCCAATATCGCGAACCTGCCCGACTGGAGCGGCATATGGACGCCGAACATCGGCGATCAGGACCGCAAGGCCAAGTCGGACATGCCGCCGTGGACACCGAAGGCGATGGAACAGGTCACCTGGCAGCTCGCTGAAGAAAAGGCCGGCCGCCCGCCACCCATTTTCGTCAACTGTCTGCCGGAAGCGATGCCGGGCTGGATGCTGGTTTCGCACAACTCGATGGAAATCCTGATGACACCCGGGCGCGTCACCATGCTTGGCGAATCCGACGGCGGCCGCCTGCGTCGTATCTATACCGACGGCCGCAAGCACCCGGACGATCCGGACCCGACGTTCCACGGCCACTCGATCGGTCACTGGGAGGGCGACACGCTGGTCGTCGACACCGTCGGCGTGCATCCGCAGACCTACATCACAATCAGCGAAGCCGCCGGCGTGCCGAACAACGGCGACATGACCATCAAGGAGCGCATACACCTCGATGCCAAAAACAAGGACACGCTGATTTTCGAATTGGAAATCACCGCGCCCAAGGTGCTGACCAAGCCGTGGAAAACCACGCGTATCTGGTACCGCCAGCGCGCGCAGAAATACGACGTCATCGAAGGCGCCTGCCTCGAAGGCTATTTCCGCCCAGCGAAGGACAAATGGGGCAATGAAGTGTTCGAGAAACTCGAACACGATGTCGGCGGCAACCGAATTCCGCCGAAATAAAGAATTCAGGTTATTGCATACGCAAAGGAGCAGCACATGAAAGCCAACATCCAAAAAACCGTCATCTGGTCGGCACTGCTCGGCCTCGCGGCCGCCGCCTACCCGGTGTCGGCCCACCATTCGACCACCATGTTCGACCGCGACAAGACCATTCCGCTGACCGGCACGGTCAAGGAAGTGCACTGGACCAACCCGCATGTCGCGATCTACATCGAGAACAGCGTCAAGCAGGCCAATGCCGACACCGGCCTGTGGCTGATCGAACTGACGAGCCCGGGCAACCTGGTGCGTTCGGGCTGGTCGCGCAACACCGTCAAGCCGGGTGACAAGGTCACTGCCAACGTGCATCCGCTGCGCGACGGCAGCAAGGGCGCGGCATTGAACAAGATCACGCTAACCGAAACCGGCCAGTCGTTCACCTACAGCATCCGCGACGCCGATCGCCCGAACATCGATCAGGATTACAATAAATAAGCCGGTTTCACGGCGTTTCACAGCTGCAACCAAAAAAGCCCCGCAAGGGGCTTTTTTATGCACGCCGCCGCGGGACCGGTATCATGTCGGAATCGCCGGGAACGCTTTATAAAGGAAACGCCGCCGTGCTCGATAAACGCGTCAAACCGAGTTTCATCGTCAAATACCTCGATCAGTACGTGATCGGGCAGGACGAAGCCAAGAAGGTGCTGGCGGTCGGCGTCTATTCGCATTACAAAAAAATCGAGAAGATGCAGCAGGACACGACCGAGATCTCAAAGAGCAACGTGCTGCTGATCGGCAATTCGGGCACCGGCAAGACGCTGATGTGCGAAACGCTGTCGCGCGTGCTCGGCGTGCCCTTCGTCACCGCCAACGCCACCTCGCTGGCGCAAACACGCTTCGTCAACGACGAAATCGAAGCCATATTGCAGCGCCTGCTCGAAAAAGCCGAAGGCAATATCAACCGCGCGCAACAGGGCATCGTCTTCATCGACGAAATCGACAAGCTGAAAGCACAACCCGACCAGCCGCGCGCCACGTCAGGCGAAAGCGTGCAACATGCGCTGTTGAAAATCATGGAAGGGTCGCCGGTCAAGATCGGCGACGGCCGCTTCGTCGATACCACCAACATGCTGTTTATCTGCGGCGGCGCTTTCGTCGGCATCGAAGACATCATGGCAAAAACCCACGGCTATGGTTTTCTGTCGACCACCGACGCCGACGACCCCGGCGTGCTCGAGCGCCTGAATTCCCGCGTCAAGCCGACCGATCTCTTCCAGTTCGGCCTGATACCCGAATTCACCGGGCGGCTACCGATCATCGCGCGCTTCCAGGACCTGACCAAGGCGATGCTGATTCGCATCCTCACCGAACCGAAAAATTCAATCTACAACCAGTTCCGAGAAATCCTGAAAGTGGAAGGTGTGGAACTCAATGTCGCGAGCAAAGTATTCGGCGAGATTTCCGACATTGCCATCGAATACAAAACCGGCGCGCGCAGCCTGCGCGGCATATTCGAAGAGCTGATGATGCCGATTTTGTATGCGATACCGGACGAACCCGATATCCGCCGCGTCGAAATCGCCTCGCTGTTCAGCGCCCCCGTTTACACGCGCGGCGCGCGCCCGGCCTGAAGCGCGCTAGCGCGCGTTCATGCGCACCGCGTGGCGCTCGATCGCCTGTGCAAGCAGGCCCGACGACCGCGCATCGTCGATAAACGCGTTGAGATAGCCCGCTGCTTTTGCGCGTGCCTGCGGCAGCGCAATGCCCTGCGCGATCACCATGAAGCGCCCGGCCATGATCCGCGCCTGCGGGTTTTTTGCTTGCACCGACAGCAACTGCTGGCGCACGCCGGCCAGCACATCGGCTTTGCCGGCGTTAAAAAGATTGAGCGCGCCGCCCGCGCCCGGGGCGCGCACAATTTGTGCACGCTTCAGCGTGCGCGTCAGCGTGAGGTCGAGCGTGCTTTTCTCGGAGACTGCCACACGCACGCCTTCGCGGTCGACATCGGCGATCGCGCGCAGCGGAGATTGATTCAATACCAGGAAGGTGCCGTCCGAATCGAGATAAGGCTGCGTGAAGGCAATCGAACCATCGCCGTCGGGATCGACGCCGGTGAAAGCGATGTCCCATTTGTCGGCATTGAGATCGCCGAGCATGCGCGCCGCCGTTTCATAGCCGACGAGTTCGACCGGCAGGCCGGAACGCCTGCCGAGTTCGCGCGCCAGATCGACGGCGACACCGCTCAGTTCGCCGCTCTTCGCATCGCGCGCAACGACGACCGGATTGGTGTACATGATGCCGACGCGCAGCGTGCCGGCGGGTGCGAGTTCAGCGGGCGGCAACGCGTTGTTTGCCGGCACGATGGAACATGCGGCGAAAAATAACATCACCATGGTTACCATCACCGCTCTGAACATGATGCGCTCCGTCGCAAAAATGAGATCAAGCCAGCGCCATCTTCGCCGCATGCGTGCCGGCAATCTTGCCGAAGGTGCAGCCGGCCATCATGCCCGAACCCGACGCGTAATTGCCGACCCACAACCCGCCAACCATTTCACCGGCCGCATACAAGCCAGGGATCGCGCGCCCGGCGACGTGCTGCACCTGCGAGGTTTTCGGATCGATCTTCAATCCGCCGAAGGTAAACGTCATGCCGCAACGTACCGGGAAGGCCTCGAACGGCGGCTCGTCGATGGTGACGGTGTAATTGCTTTTCGGAATCGCCAGCCCGCGCGTGCTGCGGCCGTCGAGCACCACCACGTTGGTGGAAAACGGCGGCAGATCGGCCGACACTGCAGCGTTGAATTCGCGGATGGTCTTTACAAAATTTGCGGCGTTGATATCCAGCTCTTCAGCAAGTTTTTCCAGCGCGTTGGCTTTCGCGGTGGTCGCCTTTGCGTAATTCGGCGGGTAGAGGTTCATGGTGCGCGCCTTCTTGTCGAGGATCTGGAAGGCCACACCGCCCGGCTGCGCCATGATCGCGCGCCCCATCTTCGCATAGGTCTTGCCGCGCAGATCGTCGGCCTCGTCAATAAAGCGTTCGCCGTTGCTGTTGACCATGATCGAATACGGATGCATGTAGCGGTTCTTCTCGGCGTGGATCACGCCCGAAGGCACGGTGAACGGCGGCAGGTCGATGTCCTGCGGCGAGGCGTGGCAACTCGACCAGCTGCCGTGCGGCATGGCGCCGATGTTGAGTGCCATGCGCAGGCCGTCGCCGGTGTTGAACGGCACGCCGCGCACGCGCACCATGTCCCAGCCCGCACCGAGGTACTGCGCACGCATCTGCGGGTTGGCTTCGAAGCTGCCGCAGGCCAGCACCACCGACTTCGCGTTGAACTTCACATGACCTTTGGGCGAGAGGCCTACTACACCGCAAACGCGGCCACTGTCGTCGCGCATCAGATCAACCGCGGCGGTCTCGTAATGAAACTGCGCGCCGGCTTTTTCCAGGATCGTGCAGTGGCGTTGCTGCAAACCAAAACCGCCGCCGTTCGGATTCAGGATGTTTTCGTTCCACTGCGAACCCGGCACCCAGTCGTGGCCTTTCGCGGCCAGCCAGTGCACGGTCTTCAGCGATTCGGTGACATGCACCTGCAGCAGATCCTGATCCGACTGGTTGTTGGTGACACGCATCACCTCGTCCCACATGTCCGCTTCGGTGCGCCGCGGCAGGCGCTCGAGCAGACGGCGCAATTCATCTTCGGTGGTGCTCTTCACCAGCGGACGCAGGTCTTCAAGACCGTTGAAGACGAAGCGGATGTGGCCGGTCAGCGCGCTGTTGCCGCCGCGGTCGCGTTTGGCGGCTTTCTCGAGGATGCCGACGCGCGCGCCGGTCTCGATTGCCGCCAGCGCTGCACAACAGGCGGCATTGCCGGTGCCGACCACCACCACATCGTAATTGATGCTTTCGTCCGACATTCAAACTCTCCTCGTTAATTTTTAGCGCCCTCTCCCCCTGCACAGGGGGAAAGGGCTAGGGTGAGGGGGGCGCTAAATACCTAGCACGCCCTTCCCCTCACCCCCCTCGCCCCGCTCGCGCGGGGCGAGGGGGTAAATTCTGTTACTCGATCTTGATGCCCGTATCCTTGATCACGTTGCGCCAGCGCTCGATGTCCGCGCGCACGCGATTGCCGAATTCCTCCGGCGTGCTGCCGAGTGAGGCCGTGCCCGATTCGAACAGACTGTCGACGATCTCCTGGCGTTTCAATACCGCGGTGATCTCACGGCTCATCATTTCAACAATGGCCGGCGGCGTTTTTGCCGGCGCGAACACGCCGACCACCGAAGTGAATTCATAACCGGGCAATCCCGACTCCGCCACGGTCGGCAGGCCCGGTGTGAGCGGACTGCGCTCGGCGGTTGTCACTGCAATCGCGCGCAATCGCCCCGACTTCACCAGCGGCTGCACCGAGCCCGCGCCGGTGAATATCACCTGCACTTCACCCGCCACCAGCGCATTCACCGCCGGCTGCGTGCCGCGGTAATTCACGCGCAGCAGATCAAGCTTGCTTTGATATTTGAACAACTCCATCGCCAGATGCGGCGTCGCCGCCGTGGTACCCGCCGAATAATTCAGCTGCCCGGGCCGCGCCTTTGCCAATGCCATCAGCTCTTTCACCGATTTCACCGGCAGCGACGGATGCACCAGCAGGATGATCGCCTGCGAATAGGCCGATGACACCGGCGTCAGATCGCGCAGCGGGTCGTAGCTCATGCGCCGGAAGTACGGCAGCACCCACACCGAAGAGCCATAGAGCAGAAAGGTGTAACCGTCGGGCGCTGCGCGCGCCGCCACATCGGCTGCCGGCCCGCCGCGGTTTTCGACGACGACGGTTTGTCCGAGCTTCTCCGGCAGATGCCGCGCGAGGATGCGCGACACGATGTCGTTGGTGCTGCCGGCTTCGGACGTCAGGATGCGGATGTAGCGGTTCGGATACGGCGCCTCCTGCGCGCACGCAACGGATGCAACAAACGCCGTCGATGCGGCCAACGCCACGCATCCGGCAGTTTTCGCCAGCAGCATGTTCTCCTCACTTCGATTTATTATGGCGTCCGCGGTAGAACCGGCGCGCATTTGTTGAAACTATACTGCAGAATCCGCTCTTTGCGGCGACACAGGAAAATCAAGGCATGAAATTCAGAAATCTCGGCAACTCGAATCTGCGCGTCTCCGAAGTCGGCATCGGCTGCAACGCTTTGAACGGCCGCATCGACATGGCATCCTCGAAAAAAGTCGTGCACGCCGCGCTCGACGCCGGCATCACTTTCTTCGACACCTCCGACATGTACGGCGACGACTACGGCGTGGCCTCGGGCTCGGAAATCTGTCTCGGCCAGACGCTCGGCGCCGCGCGCAAGAACATCATCCTCGCCACCAAGTTCGGCAACGAGCGCAAGATCTACGACGCCAACACCAAGGGCGGCTCGTCGCGGCGCGTCATCATGATCGCGGTCGAAGCCAGCCTGAAGCGCCTCGACACCGATTACATTGATCTCTATCAGGCGCACAAACCCGATCCGAAAACGCCGATCGAGGAGACCATGCGCGCCCTCGATGATCTGGTCAAACAGGGCAAGATACGCCATATCGGCTGCTCGAATTATCCAGCGTGGCGAGTGATTGACGCGCAATGGACGGCGAAGCACCACAACCTCACGCCCGTCATCAGCTGCCAGGAGGAATACAGTGCGCTGGCGCGCCGCGTCGAGCGCGAGATGATCCCCGCCATGCAG
>JANXSE010000327.1 GCA_025356695.1 Betaproteobacteria bacterium | reverse complement strand
GAAAGACTTTGATGCGGTGATCCAGTTTGTCGCCGTGCCTTTGCTGCTGGCGTCGAGCACCGGCTTTGCGCCGCGCACGGTGCCCGAACTGCTGGCCTATGCGAAGACGCACCCGGGACAGATCAATTACGCTTCCGCCGGTTCGGGTTCGTCCAGCCATCTCGCGATGGAATTGTTCCGCTCGATGGCGAAGATCGAAATCAACCACATTCCATACAAAGGCACCGGCCCGCTCATTACCGATCTCATCGCCGGACAGGTCAGCGTGACGATCGCCAGTGCAGTGCCGTTGATCCCGCAGGTGCGCGCCGGCAAGCTGCGCGGTCTCGCCGTCACCGGCAACAAACGCGCCGGTGCCTTGCCGGAACTGCCGACGATCGCCGAGGCCGGCGTGCCCGGTTACGAAGTCATCAACTGGTTCGGTGTGGTGGCGCCGGCCGGCACGCCGCCGGCGATCACTGCGCGCATCAACAGTGACTTGAACAAGGCGCTCGCCACGCGCGCGCTGATCGACAGCCTGCACGCGCAGGGTGCCGATCCGGCCGGCGGCAGCGCCGGTGAATTCGCGGCGATGATCCGCCGCGATCTGTCGAAATGGGAGCGCGTGGTGCGCGAGTCGGGCGCGCGGGTCGATTGAAGCAGGCGGTACGCATGTAGTAGCGCAGGCGACTCGCCTGCGCTACTACTACTGAATCTTGCCGCTACGGTCGGCGGCGTAGTAACCCTCGCTCTTGCCGTTGACGGTGCCCTTAAGCAGCCATTCCTTTGACGCTGCATGCACGACCTTGCGCTGGCGTTCGTATTGCAGATAGTGCGAGCCGCAGGCGATTTTCAGAAACGCCTTGTGTTTCATCGTCAGGGCCTTCCATGCATCGTGGCGTTTTTCAAAGTTGTCGAATTCGCCGAGCAGGATCAGCACCGGTGCCTTGATCTGCGGCACGGTCTTGCGCCAGCCGTAATTCATGCGGTTGGGCGCGCGCATGACCCCACCCGGTATCCAGTCGGCGCCGGCGCCTTCGACTTTCATCAGCTCGCGCCACATGACGTCGCCGATCGCCGGGTCGTCGATCTGGTCATTGCATTTGACATCGGCGTGCCAGCGCTCTTTTTCCAGGCGTTCGCGGGTTTGCAGGAGCGTCGGCGCGCCGGGTTCCGGAAAGGCGGCCGGCGCGTCGTCGTTTTCGAAAAACGGTGCCGGCGCGAGATAAACAATCCTCTCCACCATCTCCGGATGTTTGGCCGCGAAGCCGCCGATGCGCGGCGTGCCGGTCGACCAGCCAACCATGCTGACTTTTTTGACGCCGCGCAGCGCGGTGATGTGTTTGACCACCGCCTCGACTTCGTCCCACTCGGTCTGGCTGGAAACCAGCTTGAAGGGATAACGCGGCGCGCAGGGCGCTTTCAGCACATGCGGAATCAGGATCTGCTGCTGCTTCGGATCAACGTTGCAGGGGTCGTCCATATAAGGCTTGGGCGAATAACCGTAGGCGGTGTTCGTCATGGCGAACACGTCGAAGCCGGCGCGCGCCAGATATTCCATCCACGAGAAATCCTTGTATTCGAGATCATAGGCAACGGTCGCCGGTGAAAAACCGCCGTGCACGAAGAGCACGACTTTGGCCGGTTTGCCTTGGTTGATGCCGCGTTGCACGCTTGCGAGCACGCGTTCGCGCAGATGCAATCCGACCGGCTGGCCGGCGTTGGCCGGCACCGTCGATTCATGCGTGACGAAACTGTTGATCGATAGCACTGGATCGGCAGCCAGTAGCGGGCCGGCGCCAAGACCGGCACAGAGGGCAGTGGCGCAAAGCGCGAGGCGGCGCATGAGGGCGCGGTGGTTGACTGACTGCATGTTAAAATTCTCCCCTGTCATCAAGCCGTTGCAGAAGCGGACTGTTCCGCTGTCGCCGCGTCTTCCCTTTTTTTATTTTTCTGCGGTCGTTGCCGAATGCTAGGGCGCCGACTGTATCAAGTCAATCTGCAATGAGCTCAAACTCCGATCACGTTTTGCCCGATCCGCGCCGTTATGGTGACGGCACGCATGCCTGGCTCACGCTGTCCGCCGCGGATTTGCGCAAGGCGGTGCGTGAGTCCTGCGAAGAGGGCGGCGATGGTGAAATTGCCGCTGCTTTGAACGCGGCGCCGTCGCCTGCCGCCTACGCGCAGTTGTGGCGCACGGTTTGCGATGTTGCACATCACGCCGGCATTGACGCCGGTGGTGAAACGCTGGTGGCGCGCGTGTTTGCCCTGCCGCTGATCATCGTTACCGGCAGCCGCAAGCCGCTGCAACTGGCGGGCGCTTTGCCGGACATCGCGGCAGTGACCGATTTGTTTATGCAGAAGGGGGTGCTCGGCAAGACGCAGAACTTCGGCCTCGGCAATGCGTTGTGCGCACTTGAAACCATGGAGTCGGTGACGCCGGCGGAGATCTACGCGTGGACGCGCGCCGGCGGTGCCGCGCGCCGCGAACTGCCGCCGACCGCGGTGACCATGGAAAAACCGGGCGAGCAGGTGCATCTGCGTTTTCTGGTCGGCGCCGGCATCGCGCCTGCGAACGAACCGGCGTTAACCGAAACGGCTTCCAACATCGGCGCGTGGGGCATGCCGCTGACGCGCATGCTCACTGCACAACTGGCGCAGGCCGGCGCTGAAATCCTGCCGATGGCACGGCCGCCGGCTGATCTGCTGCGCGCGGCGCACGCCGGCCGCACCGCGCAACTGGAAACGGCGTGTAATCTGTTTGCCAGCAATGCGGTGCGGCGTTTCCGTAGCGCCAGCGGCGATCCGGTGGCGATCCTCAGCGCGCACGACAACGGCGAGCTGCGTCTGACGTTGAGCCAGCCCTTCGACGATCAAATGGTCGAAGGGTATCGCTGGCCGCTGCATCCGCTCGACGATATCGCGGCAATCACCACGTCGATGACCGAACTGCTGGACCAGTGCCGTGTCGGGTGCATCGAGATTGCACCGCGCGTGCTGCCCGACTGCAAGAGCGAAGGTCTGGCGTGGTTTCCGACCGTGCAGGAGTGGCCGCAGTTGTCCGGCCATTAGCGCTGCGGGCGCGGCGCACCTTGCCCGCGCAGGCCGGCATGGCGTAACCAAAATGTAACTTCGGGTGCAGGTGCCGGGAGTAGAATCGCCGGCGTCCTTTCTGGCAGGTTTTTCATGACATTCCGTCGCGTTTTTATTTGGGCAGTTCTGGTCTCGGCCTGTTGCAGCGCTGCCGCTGCGATGGCGGCGGAGGGCACGCCCGAAACTGAAAACTGGACCGCACGTTTTCAGACCACCTATATCTGGCAAAAGAAACCGGGCTTCGACGCGGCCTATTCCGGCCAGAACAGCCTGCTCGCCAATCGCGAGAAAAGTTATACCTTCACCAGCACCGCCTATCTCGGCTTCCGGTCGTGGCAGGGCGGCGAGCTGTATTTCAACCCCGAGGTGACGCAGGGCGTGCCGTTTTCGAACCTCTCCGGCATGGGCGGTTTTTCCAACGGCGAACTGACCAAGGCCAGCGGCACCAACCCGAAGGTCTACCGCCAGCGCGCATTTCTGCGCCAGACCTGGAATCTCGGCGGCGGTAGCGAAGCGGTCGAGGCCGATCTCAACCAGATGGCCGGCATGGTGGAGCGCAACCGTTTTGTGCTGACGGCCGGCAATTTTTCGACGCTTGATGTTTTCGACGACAACGCCTATGCGAAGGACCCGCGCACGCAGTTCATGAACTGGGGCGGCTGGTCTTATTCGGCCTTCGACTATGCGGCCGATTCGCGCGGTTACGCCTGGGGCGCGGCGGGCGAGTGGTACCAAGGCGATTGGGTTTATCGTTTCGCGCGCATGACCGGGCCGCGCGAGCCCAACGGTCTGCCGATCGATTATCAGATCGGTCGCCACTACGGCGACCAGTTCGAGATCGAACACGCGCATAAGTTCGGCGAGCTGCCGGGCAAGGTGCGCCTGCTGGCGTGGCGCAACCGCGCTATCACGGCGGACTTTCGCGATGCGCTCGCTTACGGCCTCGCCAATCCGGCCGATCCGAACAAACAGTGGATTTTCAAAGCGCGCAACGGCGAAAAAATCAAATATGGTTACGGCGTTAATGTCGAGCAGGCCTTGAGCAGCAATCTCGGTGCCTTTCTGCGCGCGATGAACGCCGACGGCCGCAGCGAAACCTATGCCTTCACCGAAGTCGATGCCTCGCTGGCCGTCGGCCTGTCGCTGAAGGGCGGCGCGTGGCAGCGCGGCAAAGACACGGTGGGTGTGGCACTGATGCGCAACATGCTCGGCAGCGATCGCCGCGCTTATCTCGCCGCCGGTGGCATTTCGTTTTTCATCGGCGATGGCCGGCTTAACTACAAGCCCGAAGACATCGTCGAGATTTACTACAGCTGGAACGCGTGGAAGAACATTTATCTGACGGCCGATTATCAGCGCGTCAACAATCCCGCTTATAACGCCGACCGCGGGCCGGCGAATTTCGGCGCGGTGCGCTTTCACGCCGAGTTTTAAGCGCCGACTCTGTGGTAAGTTGTCCGGCTTATGGCCGAACCTCATTACCAGCAACTCACGCCCGATCTCGTTCTCGATGCGGTTGAAACCTGCGGCGTGCGCTGCGACGGACGCCAGTACGCACTGAACAGCTACGAGAACCGCGTCTACCAGGTCTGGCTCGAAGACGGCAGCATGCGCGTCGTCAAGTTCTACCGGCCGCAGCGCTGGAGCGACGCGGCGATACTCGAAGAGCATTCCTATTCGCAGGAACTCGTCGATCGCGAGATTCCCGTCGTCGCGCCGCTCGCCATCAACGGCAAGACGTTGCACGAACATGGCGGTTTCCGTTTTGCCCTGTTTCCGAAGCAGGGCGGCCGCGCGCCCGAACTCGACCGCCCTGAAGTGCTGCAATGGCTCGGCCGCTTCATGGGGCGCATCCATGCGGTCGGTGCGATCAAACCGTTTCGCCAGCGGCCGCGCATCGACGTGGCGAGTTTCGGCGAAGCGCCGTCAAAGTTTGTCATCGACAACGGTTTCGTGCCCGCCGATCTCAAACCCGCTTATCTGGCCATTGTGCGCGACGCGCTCGAACGCGTGCGTGCCTGCTACAGCGAGGCCGGCAAGGTCAGGGACATCCGCCTGCACGGCGATTGTCACGCCGGCAACGTGTTGTGGACCGACGGCGGCCCGCACTTCGTCGATTTCGACGATTGCCGCAGCGGGCCTGCGGTGCAGGATCTGTGGATGCTGCTCTCCGGCGACCGCGAGGCGATGGCGCTGCAGCTTGCCGACGTGTTGCGCGGTTATCGCGAGTTTCAGAAATTCGACCTGCGCGAACTGCGTTTGATCGAAGCGCTGCGCACGCTGCGCATGATTCACTACGCAGGCTGGCTGGCGGTGCGCTGGGACGACCCGGCGTTTCCGGTCAGTTTTCCGTGGTTCAACACGCAGCGCTACTGGCAGGACCAGATCCTGGCGCTGCGTGAGCAATGCGCGGCGATGGACGAGCCGGTGCTGGAATTGCCGGATTACTGAGTAAGCACGTAATCCGGCCGCAAGCAGTTGCGCGGAGGCGTTTGGGTCGTCCGGCGCAGCGCAAATCCGGACCTGGCGCGCCGGCATTCCGAAAAGCCGGTATGCTCTTTCAGAGCGGCCGATGGCAAAGCGCCGCAATCAATTCATCAGGGGGGATCACATGGCACTGCACAGGGTACATCGTCACATTCCATTGGCCGGGTTCGTGTTTGCGCTCGTCATCGTCGCCGGCAGCGCCTTTGCACAGCAGGTGGCGCCGATGCCCAAACGCGCAGTGTCGCCGGTCGAAGCTGTGCAGCAAGTTGCCAAGGACGCCGCCGAATTCGAATTCCTGGGCGCGCTGGCGCGCACCTGTTTCCTGCCGCCCAGCCGCAGCGAAGACTTCCGCGATATTCCGGCACCCTACGTGTCGGACCCGTCCAAAGCGCCGCCGCGCGCCTCGTGGTACGCAGAGCCTGCCAAGGTTTTCGACAATCTCTACTTCGTCGGCGGCAAAATCCACTCGGCATGGGCACTGACGACACGCGACGGTATTATTCTGTTCGACACGATTTTTCCGTATAACTCGGAAGAACTCATCGTTGGTGGCATGCGCAAGGTCGGGCTCGACCCGAAGGACATCAAGTACCTCGTGGTCTCGCACGCGCATCAGGACCACATCGGCGGTGCCGAGATGATCCAGAAGCAATTCAAGCCGCGCGTGGTCATGTCCGGCCCCGACTGGGATCTGGTCGAGAAAGTGCCGAAACGCTTCACCTCCATGGCGCCGAAGCGCGACATCGTGGCGACCGACGGCATGAAGCTCACGCTGGGTGAATCGACGGTGAACATCTGGTTCACACCCGGCCACACCGACGGCACAACCTCCTTCACTTTCCAGGTGCTCGATCGCGGCAAACCCGTGAACCTCGTCTATTCCGGTGGCACCGCACTCGTCTACGAATACAGCCAGCCGGAGTGGGGCATCAAGAACATGCAGACCTATATCAACTCGCAGCGCCACCTCGCCGCCAAAGCGAAGGAGAGCGGCGCGACGGTGCTGATTTCGAACCATTCCGAGTTCGATAACGCCTACAGCAAGAACCGCATGCTCGCCGGGCGCGGCAACGGCCCGCATCCCTACGAGATCGGCGCTGACTGGATACAGCGTTATTTCACCGTAACGGAAAACTGCGCGCGCGCCACCCAGTTGAAGCTCGAAGAACTGGTTGCGCGCAAGTAAGGCGCTGAATGTCCTGCGTTCGTCCTGCGCTTGTCAAAGGACGAACGCATTAAAAAATTGATTCCCTCCCTCTTGAAGGGGGGGGATAAAAACCAGAGGCTCGAATAAATGATCCGCGCGAATTAGAAAGTCCCTTCCCCTGCAGGGGGAGGGCAAACCGCGGAGCCTTGATTAGCAGGTTCCTTCCCCCCTTGAGGGGGAAGGACAGGATGGGGGGTAAGCAAGCGCCGCATTCCCTCCACCCTAACCCTCCCCCGCAAGGGGAGAAGATTTGAGTAACAGCAGCACCGATCGTGAATCGTCAATGACCGAAGCTTTCGCCAACCGCCTGCGCAAGAACCTCGCTCACCGCAAAAAGTGGGCGCGGCGGCGCGGCATCACCTGCTTTCGCATCTACGACCGCGACGTGCCGCAGTTCCCCTTCGCCATCGACTGGTACGAGGCCGTTGCCCCGCGCGCCGAGACGCACCTGCACGTGCAGGAGATCGACACCGGCTGGAAGATGACCGACGCGGAATACACCGCGTGGCTGGTCGCCGTCTGCGATGCGATCCGCGAGGTCTGCGCGATCCCCGCGGCGCAGTTACACCTCAAGCGCCGCGAACGGCAGCGCGGCACCTCGCAATACGAAAAGCTCGATGACGCCGAAGCAGAGTCATTTGTGGTCATGGAAGAGGGGCACTGCTTCGAGGTCAACTTCGACAGCTATCTGGATACGGGCCTCTTTCTCGATCACCGGCCGATGCGCGCGCTGGTGGCTGAAACCATCGCGGCGCGTGCGAAGCAGGGCGCCGGCACGCGTTTCCTCAACCTCTTTGCCTACACCGGCAGTTTCACCGTGCATGCGGCGCTGGCGGGTGCCAGCGCTTCGACCACGGTTGATTTGTCGAACACCTATCAGGCGTGGACGGCGCGTAACTTCGCGCTCAATGGCATCGACAGCCGCCGCCACACGCTGGTGCGCGCCGACGTGCTGGCGTGGCTGGTGCAGGCCGTGGCCAACCGCGAACGTTACGATGTGATCGTGCTCGATCCGCCGTCATTCTCGAATTCGAAAATGATGGTTGAGGTTCTCGACGTGCAGCGTGACCATGTTCGAATGGTGAGCCAGTGCCGCGCCTTGCTGGCAGACGGCGGCGAACTGTTTTTCTCGACCAACCTGCGCAGCTTCGAAATCGATGCGCCGCTGGCGCAGAAGCTGGCGCTGCGCGAAATCACCCGGCAAAGCGTGCCCGAGGACTTTCAGCGCCCCGGCCGGCGCGGCCCGCATCGTGCCTGGCATAGCAAAATCTGAGGTTTGCCCGGTTCGTTGTTGACGGGTTTGTGATCGAACGGATGTCTTGTGAGCGGCAGGCCTCGTCTGCAGCTTGGGAAGCTGCCGTTCTGCCATTGAACTACACCCGCGAATTCGCAAGGGATTTTACGCTAGTCCACGACCACCCTCAAACTCGATCAGGGCGGGTCAGTTGGGTTCAATCTGGCTCAACCAGTGAGCCTCAGTAAAAGTTATATATGGGTGGAGAGGGCAAATTTTTACTGAAGCTTACCGACCGAACCGCCATGGAGGAAAAGAGCGCAGGCGGGATTTCTTGTTTACTCGCGCCCCATTTATTCTATGATGTCGTTGAATTCTGACAACTCAATTGGGAACATTGTCCAAAAGCGGAATATATGCCAAAGATTCCTTTTTATACGGAAGAAGTACTACTTGACCGCTTAACGACTGGCGCCATGCAAAGCGGACGCCAAATCGTATTTTTGGTTGGCGCACCAATTTCCGCCTCTGTAGACACAGATCAGCTTGGAGTACTTGAAGTCGAGGGCGTAATTAACCTAATTCGCGAACAATTTAGTACGAAACTTGAGGTTCTTAAAGAACTAAACGAGAAAATCAGGAAAGCGAACACTAAGCGATATCAAGAGGCCTTCTCTTTTCTCTTGGGGCGTCGAAGCCAAGATACCGCAAACGAAATCATTAGAAAAGCCGTACTTTCAGCCCACAAGGGCCAGAACCAGTTTGAGAATTTAAAGTCCCTAACAGAAGACGAGTGCAAATCGCTTGAAGAAAATGTCTCTAACTGGCATTTACCAGAAGGAGTTCGTGCGTTAGGGCAAATAGTCGCGAAACATTCAACCGTATTCGGCGGCACAGTTCTTACGTCGAATTTTGACCCTTTAGTTGAACTAAGGAATCTCTGATTA
>JANXSE010000310.1 GCA_025356695.1 Betaproteobacteria bacterium | reverse complement strand
CAAGCGCAGCGCCGCAAAAAAATACAAGGCTCAACGGCGCAATAAGAACGGCGCAGTGCAGACGACTGAAATTCATATGGGTTCCCGCGAAATCCAGCGCCATCGTGCGCCGCCAGACCGCATGTTCGACTTATTGGAGGCTCTATTTTACGGGCGCCGGCGGTCAGGGGCAAATTGCCGGCGAAGTGCTTCAATCCCGACACGCCGCCACCATGGCGAAGATTATTTTTCGTCACCTTGCTTTACGGGGTCTTGCGTAGAATGACCTGCAGCACCTGCAGAACACGCAAAGGAATGCCATGACAACCGCCGAAAATCCGAGACCGCCGCTCCCGCCTTTTGACGCAGCCACTGCCGCGCAGAAAGTGCGCATGGCCGAGGACGCCTGGAACACGCGCGACCCCGTGAAGGTCTCGCTCGCCTACACGCCCGACAGTGTGTGGCGCAACCGCGCCGAGTTTCTGTCGGGCCGCCAGGACATCGTCGAATTCCTTACACGCAAATGGAACAGGGAACTCGAATACCGGCTGATCAAGGAGCTGTGGGCATTTCACGGCAACCGCATCGCCGTACGCTTTGCCTATGAATGGCGCGACGACTCCGGCCACTGGTTTCGTTCCTACGGCAACGAAAACTGGGAATTCAGCGCAGAGGGTTTCATGCAACGCCGCATCGCCAGTATCAACGACATGCCGATTGCGGAAAACGAACGCAAATACTTCTGGCCGCCCGGCCGGCGGCCCGACGAGCACCCGGGCCTGTCCGAACTGGGTCTATAACGCCGCGAGGCGGAACAGAAAGGCGTTGCCTGCATGTCCAGGAAATCCCTGCCGTTGTCGAAAGTCTGCGGCCTGCTCGAGCCGGGGCCTGTCGTCCTGCTGACGACTGCCCGCGACGGTCGCCCGAACATCATGACCGTGTCGTGGCACACGATGCTCGAGTTCGAACCGCCACTGGTGGGCTGCGTCGTCAGCGATCGCAATCATTCGTTCGCTGCCCTGCGCTCAACGAAGGAGTGCGTCATCAACATTCCGGTCGCAGGACTCGCCACGAAGGTGGTCACGTGCGGCAACTCGTCGGGGGCAAAAACCGACAAGTTCGGGAAATTCGGCCTGACGCCCCTGCCCACTCGATACGTCGGCGCCCCGCTTATCGCGGAGTGCTACGCCAATCTCGAGTGCCGCGTGGTCGACACCGGCATGGTCAAAAAATACTGCCTGTTCGTACTGGAGGTCGTCAAGGCGTGGATCGATCCGGCAGTGAAAAACCCGCGGACCATCCATCATCTCGGTCACGGCAAGTTCATGCTGGCCGGCAGAAAAATAAAACTGCCATCGAAAATGAAATAGTACGGCCGGATCAGAACCCGTAGAGCTGCGCCGGATTGTCGACGAGAATTTTCCTGCGCAGTTCCGCGTCCGGCGCCCACACCGCCAAAAGATCCAGCAGATCGGCGTCATTCGGCATGAAGCCGTCGAACACCACATGCGGCCAGTCGCTGCCCCACACCACGCGGTCGGGGCCGGCGGCGATGATGGCTTGCGCGAACGGCGTCACCCCGGGATACGGCAGACGCGGATCACCGAAACGCATCGGTGCCGACAGCTTCACCCAGCAGCGCTTTTCGCGCAGCATCTGCAGCATCAGCTGAAAACCGGGTTCCTTGATCGTCGCGTCGGACGGCATATGGCCGAGATGATCGATGACGATTTCGACGCCGAGTTTGTCAAAGCGCGGCGCGAATTCCGGCAGCCGGCGCGCGTCGAGATGAAACTGCGCGTGCCAGCCCAGCGGTTTGATACGCGCGACGATCGATTCGAGATGGCGCAATTCGGTCCCGGCATCGTAATACGGGTTGAAACGCACACCGCGAAAACCGGCCTCGTGCATTTCGCCCAGTTGTGCGTCGGTAAAATCCGGATTGGGCAGCGCTATCGCGCGCCAGCGGCCGTTGGAGGCGCGCAGCGCCGCCAGCGCACCACTGTAGTCGCACGGCAGCACCGTCTGCACGATCACCGCGCGCTCGATGCCGAGTGCGTTGATCATGTTGCGGTATTCGTTGAGGCCGACATCCGGCGGCGTGTACGGCGGGTGGTCTATGAAGGGTTTGCTGAAGAGATGAAAATGCGTGTCGCAGGCGCCAGTCGGCACTTCGATCTTCGGTTTGCGCGTGGCGAGGTCCGGCGTGTAGCAGGGGATGCCGCGCAGCGTGTATCGGGTTTCGGCCATCGACGACTCCAGGGTGGGAATAACGAATTGAACCGAGTTTACCCGGGACCGGCGTCGATCTGCGGCAATACCGCTGGCCAGTCGGCGACAACCCGCTCGATATAGCGCCTGAGCCGCGCCGGATCGGCAACAACCGTTGCATACAATGCGGAAATTTCAGATGCAGGTTCTAGCGGCACGCGCAGTGCGTTGTAGATCAGATCCGCATTGCTGGCGATCGCACATAGCGCAGTCATCTCGACCACTTCAGCGTCGCTAAAGTGTTTCTTTAGCTCGCTGAAAACCGCCTCGTCGCGCTTGGCGGTATTCGGCGCCACCAGCGCCGCCCACGCAATGGCGGCCCGCTCGCGAGGCGAAAATTCCGGTGCGGTCGCCGCATCAGCACGCTTCAACGCGACGAGTTGCGACGCGGAAAGGCCCGCGGCGCCTGCGAGCACAGTGTGATGCGCGACCATGTATTTCGCGCCGTGCATGTGATGGGTCTTCAACATTATCATCAGCCGCAGCGGTGCCGGCAGGATGCTGCCGGCACCATCGCGTTCAAATGCAAAGTAAAACGGCACAAACATCTTGGCGACATGCGGCGTGTGCGCCCACACTTTCGCCGCATTGGTCGCGCCGCCGAGTAATGCACTCGCCGCCGTGACAAATCGCGCGCCATCGGCTCCCGTCTTATTGGTATCGAGAACCGGCACGCGGCAGCCGCGCGTATCTCCGGCCGGCAACGCGGCGGGGCTTGCAACGGCCTTCAGCGCCGCCGCTTTTGGAAACTCGCCCGGCCAGTGTTCGAGAATGCGTTCGAGATAAGCCTTGAGTTTCGCCGGATCGGCACGCACCGAAGTGCGAATCTTGTCGACCTCGTGCTGCTCTTCGATCGGCAAACGCATTGAATCCTGAAACCGGTTCGACTGGCCGAAGAGGCCGCAGACCGCGGTCAGTTCGACAAATTCCGCATCGCTGAAATGCGCTTTGACTTCGGCGGCGATGTCGTCGCGGTCGCACGCGGTGTTTCTCGCCACATGCTCGGCCCACAGCACTGCAGCCCTTTCGCGCGGCGCAAAATGCGTCGAGGTGAGATAGTCATCTGAACTGATCGCCGCGACCTGTTCATCGGTAATGCCGGACGCCAGACCTAGCGCCGTATTGTGGGCTATTCAGTAATTGCAGGTGTTGGCGTGACTGGTTTTGAGAATGGCCATTTCCTTGATGCGGCACGAGAGCACACCCCCGGCGCCTTCGCGCTGAAGCACGGTTCCGGCCGGCAACTGAAATTTGGCAATGTAGGGAATATGGCCCCAGACACGCGTTGAATTCGGCACACGCCCGCGCATCTGCGCACTGGCTTCAAAAAAGCGTGCCGTCTCGCCGGTCGCGGTTTCAAGCTCAAGTATCGGAGCGCGTACGTCGTAGGCCATGCGTGCTTTCCTTTCGGGGTTGCGTTTTCAATCAATGCTGACGCCGATCGTACGAAAACTTTTTCTGAGTGATTCGAAATCGTTTTTCATGAACACCGCAAATTCTTCCGGCTGATCGCCAACGACCACATAACCGAGGTCAGTCAGGCGCCGGTTGATTTCCGCATTGCCGATCGCCGCCAGCACCGCATTGCGCAGCGTCGTGACGATGGTCTTCGGCGCTTTCAGCGGCAACACGATGCCATACCAGTTGCCCGCCGCATAGTTCGGATAACCCGCCTCGGCAATGGTCGGCACATTGGGCAGAAGAGGGCTGCGTTTCGCGGAAGTCAGCGCCAGCAGCCGCAGACCGCCACGCTGTATATGCGGCAGCGTCGATGCGATCGGCCCGAACATCAATTGTGTCTCGCCCGTCAGCACTGCAGTCAATGCCTCACCGCCGCCGCGGTACGG
>JANXSE010000277.1 GCA_025356695.1 Betaproteobacteria bacterium | reverse complement strand
GGAGGGCGCCCGTCATGGGCCTGACGAGAAATTTGTGCGAGATCATCGCGGCGACGCGTTACGAGTCGCTCGGTGACGAATGCGTGATACGCGTCAAGCAGGCGATCCAGGACGGTGTTGCCGTGGCACTTGCCGGTTGCGGTGAAGAACCGGTGACGATTGCCGCCGCGCATGCCAGAAGCCTCGGTGGCGCGCCGCAGGCCAGCGTGTGGGGCGCGGGCTACAAGGGCTCGGTGGTGCAGGCCGCGCAGATCAACGCGATGGCAACCCACGTGCTCGACTTCGAGCCGATGTGGAGCCCGCCGACGCATTCGGTGTCGCCGACCGTGCCGGTGGCGTTTGCGCTGGCCGAATTCAAAGGCGCGAGCGGGCGTGAAATCATCACCGCGGTGGCCAAGGGCCTCGAGATCCAGGGCCGCCTGCAATATGCCGGCAACCAGTACATTCCGGAAGACCTGAAATTTCATCCGCCCGGTGTGGCCGGTGCGCTCGGCAGTGCGGTCGTCGCGGCGGAACTGCTCGGCCTCGACCTCAATCACCTGCAGCATGCGCTCGGCATGGCGGCGTCGCGCGCCGGTTCGCTGCTCGCCAATGTCGGCTCGATGACGAAGTGCACGCACTGCGGCAACGCCGCGGCGGCGGGCCTCGATTCGGCGCTGCTCGCGGCACGCGGCTTCACCGCCAACCCCGACGTGCTCGAAGCACACAAGGGATTGATCGCAACTTTTTTCCCGGACGGCTTCGACGAGGCGCGCCTGCTCGGGTGGGGCAAACCGTGGCGTGTCGTCGATCCGGGGCTGGCGATCAAATTGTTTCCGTCGCAGTTCGGCACGCATTTTTCGATCACTGCGGGGCTCGACATCCACCGCCAGCTCGGCGAGGGCGCAAAGATCAAGGCGGTACGCATCGTTTCGCCGCTGATGAAGTACACCGACCGGCCGCAACCGGCGACCGGCCTCGACGGCAAGTTCAGCCTGCAGTACACCGGCGCGGCGGCCATCCTCGACGGCAAGGTCGGCATCGACACCTTCACCGATGCGCGGCGTTTCAGTGCCGACATGGTTGAACTGCTCGGCAAGATCACGTTGACGCAGGATGCGTCCATCCCGGGCGATTTTCACAAGATGCACGTTGCCACCGAGGCCGATCTCGACGACGGCCGCACGCTGAAGGCGATCTGCCGCGGGCCGCAGGGCGCGTGGGGCGTGCCGCTCGATCCGGCCGTGCACCGCGAGAAACTGCTCGACTGTTTCAGCCGCGCAATGCCGGCAAAACAGGTCAGCGCACTGGTCGCCCTGTTTGAACGTCTTGAGTCGCTCGATGCCGCGGGCGTCGCGCAACTCGTCGCCCTGATTGCTTCCGCACGTCCGGAGAAAAAATGATGCGTAATCGTTTTTGTTCATTGGTTGTGGCGGCGTTGTTTGGCGCCACGTTCGCTGCTGCAGCCGTACAGGCGCAGGAATATCCGTCGAAGCCGGTGCGCCTGATCGTGCCGTTCGCGCCGGGTGGCGGCACCGATGTGGTCGCGCGCGTGCTGGCGCAGAAGATGAGCGAACTCTTCAAGCAGCAGGTCATCGTCGACAACCGCGCTGGCGGCGGTGGCACGATGGGCGTTGAAACGGCAGTGCATGCCACGCCCGACGGTTACACCGTCATCATCATGTCGGGCAGCTATGCGACGAACGCGGCGATGTTCAAGCTTTCCTTCGATCCGGCCAACGATATTCTGCCGATGGGATTGATCGGCGACACGGCCTTCATCCTCGTCGTGCACCCGGGCGTGGCGGTGAAGAACGTGGCCGAACTGGTGGCGCTGGCCAAGGCCAAACCCGGCGGCATCAACTACGCGTCGTCGGGCACCGGCGGCATCGCGCACCTGTCGGGTGAACTGTTCGATCTGCTCGCCGGCACCAAGATGACGCACATCGCCTACAAGGGCACGGGCCCGGCGATGAACGAGGTACTGGGCGGGCAGGTGCAGATGATTTTCGGCAGCGCGCCGGCGACGGTGCCGCTGGTCAAGGCCAATCGCTTGCGCGCGCTTGCAGTGACGACCATGAAGCGCATGTCGTCTTTTCCCGAACTGCCGACCATCCATGAGGCCGGCGTCAAAGGCTACGAGGTCGTGTTGTGGTACGGCGTGCTGGGGCCGAAGGGCCTGTCGAAGAGTATCGTCGAGCGCTGGAACAGCGGCATTCGCAAGGCCACCAAACTGCCCGACATGCGCGAACGCCTGCTTGCGGAGGGGTTTGAGATCGACGACAGCCCGCCGGCGGTGTTCCAGGCCCTGCTCAAGCGCGACGTCGCGAAATGGCAGAAGGTGGTGAAGGACGCGAAGGTGCCGCCGATCCAGTAGCACCGGTGGCCGTGCGCATGCGTGTGGCGGGCGATCACAGTAAAATGGTTCGATGTCATTAAACATCCGTTTTGAACTGCGCGAAAAGCTCGGCGCCGGCTCGACCAGCGAAGTCTTCGACGGCTACGACAAGAACCTGCGTCGCCATGTTGCAATCAAGAAATTCAAGAAGTTCGGCAGCGGCAGGGACGACGACGAGCTGAGAAAACGCTTCCTCGTCGATGCGCGTGCGGCGGCCGGGGTGTCGCACCCCAACATTGTGACCATCTACGACGCCGGAAATTTCGGCGACGGTGTTGCCATCGTCATGGAACTGGTCAGGGATTCGCTGCGAAAAATGCTCGACCGCACGCCGCAACTGCCGTTCGATCTGATCGCAAGCATCGCCGCGCAGGTGGCCGACGGCCTCAAATGCCTGCACGACAACGGCATTTTTCACCGTGACATCAAACCGTCGAACATCCTGATCGCGCCCGGTAATGTTGCCAAAATCGGCGACTTCGGCCTGGCGCACCTGCCGATGTCTGAGCTGACGCGCACCGGCACCGTACTCGGCACGCCGCGCTACATGTCGCCCGAGCAGGCGCGCGGCGAGGTGGTTGACCAGCGCACCGACATTTTTTCGCTCGGCGTCGTCTTGTTTGAAATGCTGACCGGACAGACGCCGTTCGAGCGCCCGCCGTGCAAGGACCACGTGCTGCTCGAACGCATCATCCGCGAGCCGGCGCTGCGTCCGACGCAGCTTAATCCGCAGGTACCGGCGGGTTTCGATGTCATCCTCGCGCGCGCGCTGGCGAAGAACCCGCGCAACCGTTATCAGGACGCGGCGCAGTTCGTCGACGACCTGCGCGGCCTGAAACAAGCCTAGTCCGTCCGCGCCGGCACCCGCGGCCCGCGCCTTCGATAGACGCGGTGCCGGGTGTTTAGGCCGGAGCCTTTAGAAAGGCCGGGTTTCTGCCGTAAATTGACAGGTGAAATTCCGGCGCCGCGGGACGTTTCTCCGGTGTCGCACCAACCCGGGCAGGAGCAACTATGGATCTGGACGAAGCGATCGACCGCCACAACGAATGGAAAATCATTTTCCGCATGGCCCTCGAGAAAAGAACCCGCATGGATGCGGCGACCATCGGCAGGGACGATTGTTGCGTCCTCGGCAAATGGCTGTACAGCGAGGGCAAAGCGCTGCACGGTGGCAAATCGCCGTTCGCTACCCTGGTCACGCGGCACGCGGCATTTCATCAGAATGCCGGCGCGGTGGCTGAGGCCATCAACGCCGGGGATTTCGAGGTGGCGGAGAAAATGCTCGGCGTCTGGAGCGAATATATGGATGCTTCGATGGCGGTTGTCGATGCTATCGAAGCGTTGCAGAAAGAGATGGAGCGGCCGGCTGATGTGCCGGAGGCGACCACAACGGGTTGACTGCCCGCCTGGTTTTTTCGGCGCAAAAAAGGGCGCGATGACGACAGGTCACCGCGCCCTTTTCTTTGGTGGCGTAATTACGACTTCTGCATCAGCTTCGCAATTTCGCCGGCGTCTTTCAGCGATTCGAGATTGAGCATGGCGTCGCGCAGTTTGTGCACCTGCGCTTTCGGCAGCGCTTTCACGGCGAGCTTCTCGAACTTCTCGCAGATGTCGGCTTCGGAGGCGAAGTTGTTTTCATTGCCGCGGCCGGCTTCGACCGTGCGTTCCATGCGCGTGCCGTCGTTGAGGAAGACCTCGGCGCGCACCATGTGGCGGAACTTCGAGCCCTTGGCGGTGATGGCGTCGTCGTGCTGCACCTCGACTTTTTCAGCGTGTTTCATGCGCTCGGGATCGGCGACCTTGGCTTCGGTGAACTGATCGACGAAGCAGTCGCCGTCGAGCAGCCAGGTGGCGACACAGTACGGCAGGTTCAGCTGCGCCGAGGTCAGGCCCTGCGGCACGTACTTCCAGCCGACGTGATCCATCGTCACCTGCGAGCCGTGGACAACGATTTTTTTCACGTCGTTGGCGCCGAAGGGGCGTTCCTGCTGCATCAGACGGATGGCGTCGAGCGTAGTGTGGTTGCTGCCGACGCATGAGTAGAATTTCAAGGCAACGCCCATGGTCTGCCAGACCTTGCCGAAATCCTTGGTGAGTTCGTCGAGCTTGAAGCGGTCGGTCGAGCGACTGAAAGTCGTGCAGAAGCCGCCGTATTCGCTCTCCAGCACATTCAGGATACCGGTGAAGCCGCCTTCGGCCAGTAGCGCGCCGTAAAGGCCCGACTGCGAGGCGCGGCCGGCGTGCATGCGTTTGACCATGGCGCCGTATTGCGCGGCCATGAGTCCCGCGGCCTGGGTGCCGGCAATGCCCAGTGCGTGCACGGTTTTATCGACGTCGAGTTTCATGCCGCGCGCGGCGCCCGAGGCGGCGGAGAACACGCCGAGTGTCGCGCCCGAGTGCCAGCCCTGCGCGATGTGCTCGGGGCCCATGCAGATGCCGATGCGCGGGCCGATTTCGTAACCGGCCACCGCCGAGGCAAGGAACTCCCTGCCGCTCATGCCGGGGCGCATCTCGGCGATCGAGATCAGCGCCGGCAGCACCACCGCGCCGACGTGCAGCACGCCCTGGCGGTGCACGTCGTCGAGTTCGAAGCCCTGCACCTGCGTGCCGTTGATCAGCGCGGCGTGCGGTGCCGAGATTTTCTGATTCGTGCCCCAGATCGTGCAGTTGCGGGTGCTGTCCACCGCGCCGAGCGATTTCTGCATGATGCGCGTCCATTCGAGGTCGGCGCCATAGATCGCGCAGCCGAGCGAATCGAGCATGCATAGCTTGATGCGTGTCAGCACTTCGGGCGGGATGTCTTCGTAGCGCAGTGTGGAAACGAATTCGGCGATGCCGCGGGTGTAACGGTTGTCGGAGGAGGTTTCGTGTGCCATTTTTCTTCCAGTGTTTGATCTGTCAAAAAATCATTCGGCTCGCGCACCGGACAGTGCGACGACGCGGGCCCATTTTGCAATTTCCGCCTTGATGAACTTCCTAAATTCTTCCGCGCTGCCGGCGACGACTTCGACGCCCTGGGCGGTCATGCGCTCGCGCACATCCGGCAACTGCAGGGCCTTCACGATGTCCGTGTTGAGCTTGCGCACGATCGCCGGCGGTGTTTTGGCCGCCATCACCACGCCGTACCAGGCGCCGCCTTCAAAGCCCGGCACGCCGGATTCGGCGATCGTCGGCAGTTCCGGCGCGAGGCTCGAACGCTTCGCGCTTGAGATGCCGAGCGCGCGCAGCCGGCCGTTGCGGATGTTCGGCAGCCCCGCTGCCGGCACGACGAACATCAATTGTACCTGTCCGCCGATCAGTTCGGTGATGGCGGGGCCGGCGCCGCTGTACGGAATATGCGTCATGTTGACAGCGGCCATGAATTTGAACAGCTCGGTGACCAGATGTGTCGAGCCGCCGTTGCCGGATGACGCATAGTTGAGCTTGTTCGGCTGCGCCTTCATGAAGGCGATGAGTTCGGGCACGGTCTTCGCCGCTACCGACGGATTGACGACGAGAATGAAAGGCGTTGAGCCGATCTGCGTGACCGGCGCGAAATCACGTTCCGGGTCGTAGCCGAGCTTTTTGTAGAGGCTGGGCGCCATCGTGTTGGCGATGTTGAACTGGAACACCGTGTAGCCGTCGGGCGCAGCACGCGCCGTCGTTTCAGCGGCGATGTTGCCGCCGGCGCCGGGCCGGTTGTCGATCACCACCTGCTGGCCCCAGGCTTCGCCGAGTTTGGTGCCGAGCAGGCGGCCGACGATGTCGTTGCCGCCGCCGGGGGCGAAGGGAATGATGAAGCGGATCGGTTTGGTCGGGTAGGGCGCATCCGCAGCCTGCGTGGCCGTGCAGCACGCGCCGGGTATTGCGCAGGCCGATAACAGGATTTTCGCGGCGCGCTTCATGCCTGTCACACCGCCAGCAGATCCATGAACTCGTTGACCGGTGTGGCTTCGAGTTTTTTCTGATCGGTCATCAGTGCGTAGACGGCATCGAACTGCTTCTTCGCGTAACGCCGTGCCAGATTGCCGCGGAATTTTTTCTCGAGCAGCGGCACGCCTTCGCGGCGCCGACGCGGATCGCCGACGGAAAATTCGATTTCGATGCGCGGCGTCTTCGTGCCGTCGCGGAAGAACACCTGCACAGCGTTGCCGTTGCCGTGGCGCGCTTCGTAGTCGTCGGTGAAATGTTTGTTTTCCCTGACCATCATTTTCTTGCGCAGCGCGTCGATGCGCGAATCGGCGGCGTGCGCGTCTTCGTAGGATTCGGTCGTGATGTCGCCGTCGATCAGCGCCACCGCCACCACGTATTGCAGGCAATGGTCGCGCGCCGCGAAATTCGGCAGCGGGCCTTCGACGCTGATCATGCGGATGGCGTGTGAGTGCGTTTCGATCACAACCTTGTCGATCTGCTCGATTTTGTTTTTGAGCAGCGGATGCAGGCGCATCGCGCATTCGGCGGCGGTCTGCGAGTGCCGTTGCGCCGGCACCGAGATCTTGAACTGGATGTCGCTGATGACGCGGCATTGGTAGGGTGTGCGCACTTCGAGCGATCCTTTCGGATACAGCACGTCGTAGAAGCCCCAGGTCTTCGCGGTGAGTGCGGTCGGGTAACCCATCTCGCCGCACATGGTGAGCATGGCAAGCCGGGTTGCGCGCGCGGTGGCGTCGGCCGCTGCCCACGATTTGCGCGGGCCGGAGTTCGGCATCATGCGGTAGATGTTGAGAGGGTGGCCGTCGATGAAAGCGTTCGACAGCGCATTGGTGACGTCTTCAATGTTGCCGCCGAGCAACTGCGTGACGACGGCGGTTGAGGCGATCTTGACCAGTATCGTTGAATCGAGCGCGGTGGCCGGGCGGTCAAAGTGATTGCTTTCGGCGAGCACGCCCTGGATTTCGTAGGCCTTGATCATCGCGGCCATGACGTCGCGCATTTTCAGCGGCGCCTTGCCGGCGGCGAGTTGTTTGCGCGAGAGATGATCGGCGACCGCAAGAATGCCGCCGAGATTGTCCGACGGATGCCCGCCCGCCCACCAGGTATCGCTGAAATCGAGCCAGCGCACGAGGCAGGAGATGTCAAAGGCGGCTTTGATCGGATCGAGCGCGTATGGCGTGCCGGGCACCTTCGCGCCGTTGGGCACCGCCGTACCGGGGACGATGGGGCCGAGCAGCTTGGTGCAATCGGGAGAACCGAGTGCTTCGAGCGCGCAGCCGAGTGCGTCGATCAGGCAGTAGCGCGCGTGCGTGTAGGCCTTTGCATCGCCGACCTTGCTGCTGCAGGTGTACTTGGCGATGGCGACGAGTTCTTTGTCGGGCGCAGGGCGTTTCGAATTGGCGGGTTGGCTCATGCGGGCAATCTGAAAAATTAATCCAGGCGGGCGCCGGATTCCTTGATGACTTTCGTCCACTTCTTCAATTCGGCGGCGATGAAGGCGGAAAATTCCGCCGGCGTGCTGATGGCGGGATCGGCACCCATGCCGAGGATGCGTTCGCGCGTGTCGGGCGATTGAATGATTTTCGCGATCGCCGTGTGCAGTTTCTCGATGATGGCGGGCGAGGTGCCGGCCGGTGCCATGACGCCGTTCCAGATGCCGGCTTCGAAACCCGGCATGCCCGATTCGGCGGCGGTCGGAATGTCGGGCGCGAGCGCCGAACGCGATTTGGTGGCGATGGCCACCGCGCGCAGGCGGCCGGCTTTGACATGCGGAAGAATCGAGGTTGCACTCGGGTACATCATCTGCACCTGGCCGCTGGTGAGATCGGTGATCGCCTGCGCCGTGCTCTTGTACGGGATGTGCACGATGTTTACACCGTTCATCGAGTTGAACAGCGCGCCGGCGAGATGACCGGGCGAACCGTTGCCCTGCGAGGCATAGGAGAGATCACCGGGCCGTGATTTGGCGAGCGCCGCAAGGGCTTTCACATTTTTCGCCGGCAGCGCAGCCGTCACTGCAATCAGGATCGGCGTCGAACTCGTCTGCGCAATCGGCGCGAAATCGCGGATCGGATCGTAAGGGACCTTGTACATGCCGGGGTTGATCGAATGACCGCTGGCGGTGAAAGCCAGCGTGTAGCCGTCGGGCGGTGCTTTGGCGAGGAGTTCGGTGCCGATCACGCCGTTGGCACCGGCGCGGTTGTCGATGATGAACTGCTGCGAAAATAGTTCGCCGAGTTTCTGCCCGACCACGCGGCCCAGCAGATCAGCGTTGCCGCCGGCCGCATAGGGCACGATCAGGCGCACGGCTTTTTCGGGATAGCTTTGCGCGTGTGCGCCGGCGCAGGCCGCAAACAACACGGCGGCTGTCAAAAGCCGCCGGCTCATTGGAGTGCGTCTGCGAATCACGCCTTTGCGCCGAGCGCCGCGCCGCGGCCGGCGATTTTTCCGAACACCGCGCCGGACACCAGACCGGCGCCGCTCGGGTAGCTGAAGTAGAAGAGCCCACCGACCATTTCACCGGCTGCATAGAGGCCGGGGATCTTGTGGAAGTGCACGTTCAGCACCTGTCCGGTTTCACGGTCGATGCGCAGACCACCGAAAGTGAAGGTGATGCCGCAGGTCGTGGCATACGCATCGTAGGGCGGCGTGTCGAGCGCCTGCGCCCAGTTCGATTTCGCCGGTTCGATGCCGACGGTGCACTTGCCGTCCTTGACGATGTGATCGAACGGCACGTCTTTTTTCACGGCGGCGTTGTATTCGCGCACGGTTTTGAGGAAGCCCTGCGGATTCACGCCTTCCATTTTTTCGGCAAGTTCTTCGAGCGTATTGGCCGAGAACTTGGTCATGAACTTGATGCGGTATTCGGAGCGCAGCAGTTTGCTGACCTTGGCGTCGAACACCTGGTAGGCAAACTGGCCCGGCTGCTTCAGCACTTCGCCGCCGTACTTGGCGTAGGTGAAGGAATGGAAGTCCCAGCCTTCGTCGACGAAGCGTTTGCCGTCGGCGTTGATCAGGAGGCCGAAGATGTAGGAGTGTTTTTGAAACTGGTCGCCGACGCTGATGTCGCCGAATTCCGGCGCGTAGCGGTCCCAGCCGGTGGCGTGACAGCCCGACCAGTTGCCGTAGGGACAGGCGCCGATGTCGAGCGCCATCTTGATGCCGTCGCCGACGTTGTAGCGGGTGCCGCGCACCTTGGCCAGTTCCCAGCCCGGGCCGAGGTAACGCGCGCGCATTTCCGGATTGGCTTCGAAGCCGCCACAACCAAGGACCACCGACTTCGCATGAATTTCTTCCAGCTTGCCGTCGCATTGCACGCGCACGCCGGAAACGCGTACGCCGTCGAATATCAGCGATGAGGCGCGCGCGCCGTAACGCACTTCGATGCCGGCCTTCTTCGCCGCGTTGTCGAGATACTGCACGAGGCCGGCGCCGCCGCCCGAGACTTCGATCGGCAGGCGACCGAAAAATTTGCGCTTGCCGTTGACCATGCCCGACTGGCGGCCGTAGTTCGGCACGAAACGCGTGCCCTTCGCGCGCAGCCACGCCATGGTCTCGAGGCTTTCGTTGACCAGCGTTTCCGACAGATCGGGATCGGTGCGGTAGCTCGTCAGGCGGTAGATGTCTTCGAGATATTCTTCGCGCGTGTTGGTGCCGAAATCGCTGTTGGCAACTTCATCGTCGGTCAGTTCGGTGACGCGCTTGAGGTCGTCCACCGTTTCGTAGGCGAAACGCATCACACCGCCGGCGAAGCGGCTGTTGCCGCCGGATTCTTCTTCACTGGCGGCTTCAAGTACTAAAACTTTGGCGCCGTTGTCGGTCGCCGAGAGTGCGGCGCAAAGGGCGGCATTGCCCTTGCCCACAACGATCACGTCGTATTGGCTGGTCATCTGATTGCTTATAAGAAAAAACAGAGGGAAATGAAACGGGAAAGCGAACTTTACACTCGGTGATTGAGTTTGGAAAGCGCGTGCCGCACAATCGGCGCGGAGAACAGGTCCGGGAGGAGAAAAGCCATGAAACGCGCTTCGCTGCTGTTGACATTTTTATTCGCATTTGCCGCGGCATGCGGCGCCTGTGCGCAATCTTTTCCGTCGAAACCGCTGCGCCTTATCGTCGGTTTCCCGGCCGGCGGGCCGATCGACATCGTCGCGCGTCTGCTGGCGGTGAAAATGGCCGAGGCGTTCGGCCAGCAGGTGGTGGTCGACAACCGCGCCGGTGCCAACGGCATTATCGGCATGGAATATGTGGCGAAATTGCCCCCCGACGGTTACACGATGATCCTCGCCAGCACCGGGGTGGCCATCAATCCGAACCTGTATCCGAAAATGCCGTTCGACACGCTGCGCGATCTCGCCCCCGTGACGCTGATCACCTCGACGCCGGAACTGTTTGTCGTGCATCCGTCGGTGCCGGTGAAATCGATCAAGGAGATGGTGGCTCTGGCGAAGGCGCGGCCGGGGCAGATCAGCATTGCATCGACAGGCAGCGGCGGGCTGCCGCATCTCGCCCTTGAGATGTTCAAGACCGCGGCAAAAATTGATCTGATTCATATTCCGTACAAAGGGGCCGCGCCGGCGATTGCCGATCTGCTCGGCGGCCAGGTTAGCGGCCTCTTCGCCGATCTGCCGGTGTTGCAGCCGAATATTCTGAGCGGCAAGCTGCGCGCGCTCGGCGTCGCCAGTGCGCAGCGTTCGCCTTTGATGCGCGAGGTGCCGACGCTGCGCGAACAGGGGCTGGCGGTCGAGGCGATCAACTGGTACGGCATGATTGTCGCTGCGAAGACGCCGCCGGAGACAGTCACGCGCCTGCGTGAAGGCCTGCACAAATCGCTCAACGATCCGGATCTCAAGGAAAAACTCGTCAGCCGCGGCGCCGAGCCGATCCCCGGCAGCAGCGAGCAGTTCGCGTCCTTTCTCAAGGACGAAATTGCGAAGTGGGGCCGCATCGTCAGGGAATCCGGGGCGAAAGCCGACTGACCGCGGCGTCCCTGTCCATATCGCCGTGCACGGCCGCCGCGCGGCGCTCAAGTCGTGGTCATTTGCCGCCGTAATCATGGCGTGACGTGGCGAATCATTGGTGGTTCGCCGGCGACGCCACGCGCCCGGTCCCAGTGGCCCGGCGCTTGTTTTTAAACCGGTTTCATATCATGTCCGATACGGCGAACGCACAGACGACAGGGGCGGAATCCAGGACCGGATTGGCCGGCGCATGGCGCAAATTGCTCGCGCTGCTCTGTCCCGACATCGTCATCGCGATCATTCTGGCGTTTTCCGCCTTGCTGATTGTGGCCATCTGGCTCGCGACCATCGTCCATGTATATAACGAACGTACGGACACGGTCGCCGGCGTCATGCGCCAGAACGACAATCTCGCCATCGCTTTTGAGGAGCACATCAACCAGACGGTCAAGCGCATCGATCAGGTGGGATTGTTTCTGCGCCAGGAATACGCCCTTCGCGGCACGCAGCTTATCATCGCCGGCTTTGCGGAGAATGGCGTCATCGACGCCGGCCTCTTCGTCAACCTCATGGTGCTTAACGAACGGGGCGACCTCGTATTGAGCCTGGTCCCGGGGAGCAACGAGAATTTTGCGGACCGCGATTTTTTCCGCTTTCACCAGGAGCACGGCGTCGACGAGTTGTTCATCGGCAAGCCGGTGATCGGCCGCATCTCCGGGAAATGGCTGATTCCCATGGCGCGCCGGGTCAGCAAGGCCAACGGCAGTTTTGACGGCGTGATCGTGGTTTCGGTCAACCCGGAATATTTCGTGCAATTCTACCGGCGCACCGATATCGGCCGTGACGGCATGGTCGAACTGATCGGTCTCGACGGCATCAGCCGCGCGCGGCAGTCGGGCTCCGTGCAGACCTTCGGTAATGATATGTCGACGAGTTCCCTGATGCGCGCGCGTGCGCGCCTGCCGAACGGGAATGTGGAAACCGTCGGCAAGATTGAAAACATTTCGCGTTACGTCAGTTACCGCACGCTAGGTGAGTATCCACTGATGGTTGCGGTGGGCGCCTCGCGCGACGCGGTGCTGGTGCCGCTTGCTAAAGAAGCGCGTGTTTTTTACGGCGGTGCCGCGGCTGCCAGTGTGGTGATTATGCTGTTCGCATATCTGCTGATCTCTTCGCTGGCGCGGCACAAGCGCGATCTGGCAAGGTTGGCGCGCAGCGAGGCGCGTTTCCGCGCGACTTTCGACCAGGCGGCGATCGGGGTTTCGCAAACCGCGCTGGACGGCCGCTATCTTCAGGTGAACCTGGCGTTTTGCAGAATGCTCGGATATACCGAGGTGGAAATGCTGGGGTGCTCGTACCAGCAGATTTCGTATCCGGACGACGGTGCAAACAGCGTCGAACGACGTGCGCGGCTGATGGCCGGAAGCACCATTCCGACGGCTGTCGAGAAACGCTATTTTCACAAGGACGGCAGCGTCATCTGGGTTTCGATTTCCTCAGCACTGGTGCGGGATGCCGACGGTGCGCCGGACTATTTCGTCAACATGGTGGAATGCATTACCGAGCGCAAGCGACTGCAGGAAAATCTCGAGCATCTGGCACGGCATGACAACCTCACGCAGCTCCCCAACCGTGCGCTGTACTATGACCGCCTGAAACACGCGCTGGAGCAGGCCAGCCGCCGCAGCTGGGTGACCGGCGTCATGTTCATCGATCTCGACAGGTTCAAAACGATCAACGATACGCTCGGTCACAGCGTGGGCGACGAGTTGTTGCAGCAGGTCGCCGCCAGGCTGGTTGCATGCGTGCGGGCCGAAGACACGGTCGGGCGCCTCGGTGGCGACGAGTTCGCGGTGATATTGTCGGAACTGGCGCAGGAGGAGAGCGCTTGCATCGTTGCCCAGAAAATTCTCGACGCGCTGGCGCAGCCCTTCCAGCTCGAACGCCACGAAGTATTCATTACCACCAGCATCGGCATCGCCACCTGCGAGCCCGATGTCTGCGATGCCGACACCATGATCAGCAACGCCGATGCGGCGATGTACGATGCCAAAAAACTCGGCCGCAATAATTACCAGTTCTACGCAGCGACGATGAGCGAGCGCGCGATGGAGCGGCTGCTGCTGGAAAAAGAGCTGCGCTACGCGCTCGTACGCAACGAGTTACTGCTCAATTTCCAGCCCAAGGTCAACCTGCGCAGCGGCGAAATCACCGGCTTCGAGGCGCTGCTGCGCTGGCACCGCACCGGCGGCGAGATCGTCTCGCCGGCGGTGTTTATCCCGGTGATCGAGGAGTGCGGCCTGATCGAGGAGATCGGCGAATGGGTGTTGCGCAGCGCCTGCGCGCAACTGAGCGCCTGGCAGAAGGACGGCCTCAAGCCGGTGCCGGTGGCGGTCAATCTTTCGCCCAAGCAGTTCCAGCACCATGATATCGGCGGCGTGATCATGCGCGCAATGCAGGATTACGGGGTGGATCCGGCACTGCTGGAACTCGAAATCACCGAGAGCACTGCGATGAACAATGCCGAAGGCGCGATCGCCGCACTGCAGAATCTGAAGGCCTTGGGAGTGCGCATTGCGATCGATGACTTTGGCACCGGCTATTCGAGCCTCAGCTATCTGACGCGTTTCCCGATCGATTCGCTGAAAATCGACCGTTCCTTCGTGATCGATCTGCCGGACAGCCGCGAGGGCGCTTCAATCGCGCGCGCGGTGATCACGATGGCGCATGCGCTGCGCCTCAAGGTGATCGCCGAGGGCGTGGAGAATCTCGCGCAACTGGATTTTCTCGCCGACAACGATTGTGACGAGATGCAGGGGTACTACTGCTCGCGTCCGCTGCCGGCCGCACAGGCGACCGAACTGCTGCGCGGTACGCGGCGCTTGATCAGACGGCCGCAGCTGGTCAGCGCGGCCGCGTAATCCCGATCAAACTTTCTTGCGGTTGAGTTCGAGCCGCGCATCCACCAGCGCGACGGTTTCATCGAGCACTGCCGACTTCTCGCCTTTTTGCGCGGCGATGGTCTTGACCAGACGGTCGACGCGTTCGATGTTGGGGGCGCCGGCAAACAGTGCGCGTGCCGCCGACGACGGCGTCACCAGCGATTGCGCCGCGGCCGCGTATTTCTCGAACGGCACCAGGTCTTTTTCATCGGCGCCGAGACCGACGCACAATTTTTTGACCCAGTTGTAAACCGCGCGCGTGGCTTCGATATCGGTGTGCACGGCTTCCTTGATCGAGCGCGCGGCGTCTTTCTGCACGCAACGGTAGTTGCCGGCGATCAGCATGCTCCACTTTGCGAGCGGCACGAAAATCGAATCGTGCACTTTGAGTTTCACCGGGATTTCGAGCTTTTCAGTGCCGGTGTCGAAGCGCGCGGCTTCGATGTCCGCGGCGAGGTCGTGCAGAATCTGCGTGTGCGCATCCGAATCGAAGCGCGCCGCCTTGAAGTTGGTCGGCAGGCGCACCTGCAGCACGTTGACCTTGTCTTCAGGCGGACGGAAAGCCTGCGGGTCGGGGCTGCACAGCGTCATGCACTTCGGATCGAAGCCGTCCCACACCGTGGCATCGGTAAAGCAGTCGCGCAGTTTCGAAACGTCGAGGCCGGGAATGCGCGCCAGGTACGGCAGCGGCGGCATGTTCATGATCGACATGCAGGGTTTCTTCGATTTGGCGACGGCGTCGAGCAGTTCGCGCACACCCGGCGAGCGGTACTGCGGTTCCTGCATGGCAAGCGCGATGAGGTCGAAATCGGCCGGATTGGCGCTGGTGGTGCCGCCGGCGGTGATCTTGCCCGGCAGTTTTTTCGAATTGATTTCGACCAGACCGTCGCGGCCCTTGATCGGCATGCGGATGATCGCGCCTTCGGCGTTCATCAGGTCGGCTTCCGCCGGCAGACAGATCAGGTGCGTCGAGTGCCCGGCCATCGCCAGCTTGGTGCCGAGCAGCGAGCCATATGACGCGCCCATGATCAGGATTTTGTATTTTTTCGACATTTGAAGCTTCCTCCACGGAGTTGGCGGGCAATCGGATTCGTTCGCGGTTGCCCGGAACGGGTGATGGTATTCAATTCGCCGCTATCGCGCAAACGCCCGCAAACTTTTGCGTTAATGCATGACGGCAGGCTTTTAAGCGATCAGCCGCGCGCGCCGGCGACTGCGCGCGCAGCGGTTTTTGCCGGCATTGCAGCCAGCGCGCTGAGTTCGCGTACGTCGGCGAGGTTGTCGATGTTCTGGATCGCCGCGTAGAGTTTTTCCACCGCGTCGGCCGGCAGCGCCGTAGTTGCGCAGTTGACGAATTTTTCTTTCAGCAACGCGGGTGGCAGCGCGTTCTTCGAGGTGCGGCCGAAGGGTTGGTCGACTTTCTGTTTGAGCACCGTGCCGTTCTTCAGCGTGATGTTGACCTCAGCGGCGAAGTGGTTGTCGGCCGGAAATTGTTCCGTCGTGTACGGCGCGACATGGATGCGCGGCAGTACCGCGCGTACCGCCGCGTCCTTGTAGGTTTCGCCTTCGAAGTGCGGCAGCGCGACCTTGCGGTTGACCAGCGCGCGCGACAGCGCGTACTGCACGCTGAACTTGGCGTCGAAAGTGCTTTGCGGATCCGGGCGGTTGGTGTGCTCGAGGCGGCGCTTGTGCGTCCAGGCGTCGATGCGCACGACGTCGTCGGGTTTCAGGTCGTGTTCGCGCACCAGCAGCAGCATGGCGTCGATCGCCGGATGCGTGCTGCCGCAGCAGGGGTACTGCTTGATGGCGATGCCCGGTTCGATAATGTCCCAGGGCTTGCCCCACGCCGGCAAGATTTTTTCCGCGTCGTAGTTGCCGGCGCCGTTGAAGACTTCGAAGTAACCCTGCTTGTGTTCGAACGCAACCTGACTGGCCGTGAAGCCGTCGCGCGCCAGCAGCGCGGCGAAAAGCCCGCTGCGGCAGCAATGGCCGACATGCAGCGGTTTGGTCATGGTGCCGAAATTCGATTTCACGCCGGCGGCGAGCGAGGCCGCGATCGACAAGGCGGTGGCAGTTTGTTCGTCGGAAAGTTTCAGCAAACGCGCGCAGGCCGCGGCGGCGCCGAACACGCCGATCGTCGTCGTTGGATGCCAGCCGCGCGTGTACTGATAGAAGTTCACGCCCATCGAAATCTTGCATTCGGCTTCGAAGCCGGCAATGTAGGCAGCAACGAAGTCGCGGCCGCTGGCGCCGGTTTCATCGGCGAGCGCGAACAGCGCCGGCAGGATCGGCGCCGACGGGTGGCCGCCGAGCGTGTTATTGCAATCGTCGAAGTCGAGTGCGTGCGAAGCCGTGCCGTTGATCAGCGCTGCATCCAGCATGCCGACCTTTTCGCCGCTGCCGAATACGTAGGCCGGCCCCGTCGCCGAACCGAGCGAACGCGCGCAGATGCGCGCCGATGGATCGGCAGCGCCGGCGATGGTCACACCGACG
>JANXSE010000238.1 GCA_025356695.1 Betaproteobacteria bacterium | reverse complement strand
CGCGTGCCCGAACGGTTGACGTTGATCGACGGGTAGATGCGTTTCTCCGCCATGCGGCGGTCGAGGTGCACTTCCATGTTGCCGGTGCCCTTGAATTCTTCAAAGATCACGTCGTCCATGCGCGAACCGGTGTCGATCAGCGCGGTGGCGATGATCGTCAATGAACCGCCTTCTTCCACGTTACGCGCGGCACCGAAGAAGCGTTTCGGGCGCTGCAATGCGTTGGCGTCCACACCGCCGGTCAACACCTTGCCGGAGGCCGGCACCACGGTGTTGTAGGCGCGCGCCAGACGCGTGATCGAGTCGAGCAGAATCACGACGTCGCGTTTGTGTTCGACGAGGCGCTTGGCTTTTTCGATCACCATGTCGGCGACCTGCACGTGGCGCGTGGCCGGTTCGTCGAAGGTGGAGGAGACGACCTCGCCTTTGACCGAACGCTGCATTTCGGTCACTTCTTCCGGGCGCTCGTCGATCAGCAACACGATCAGGTAGACCTCGGGGTTGTTGGTCGAGATCGAATGCGCGATGTGCTGCATCAAGACGGTTTTACCGGCTTTCGGCGGCGACACGATGAGGCCGCGCTGGCCCTTGCCGATCGGCGCCACGATATCGATGATGCGGCCGGTCAGGTTTTCTTCCGACTTGATGTCGCGTTCCATGATAAAACGCTCGTCCGGAAACAGCGGCGTCAGATTTTCAAACAGAATTTTGTTTTTGGAATTCTCGGGCGCCTCGTCGTTGACCTTGTCGACCTTGACCAGTGCGAAGTAGCGCTCGCCGTCTTTCGGCGTGCGGATCTCACCGTCGATCGAGTCGCCGGTGTGCAGGTTGAAGCGGCGGATCTGGCTCGGGCTGACGTAAATGTCGTCGGTGCCGGCCAGATAGGACGTGTCGGGCGAGCGCAGGAAGCCAAAGCCGTCGGGCAGCACTTCGAGCGTGCCTTCGCCGAAGATGGCCTCGCCTTTTTTGGCCTGGTTTTTGAGCAGGGCGAAGATCACTTCCTGCTTGCGCAGGCGACTCGCGCCTTCGATATCGTTGGCAATCGCCATTTCCACCAGTTCGGTAACAGGCAGATTTTTCAGGTCGGATAAATGCATATGGGGGGATAAATTGATGGAGTTAGGGTGTGGCTCGGACTTGCGGAGTTGTGGCGATGCTGCGGTGCTGCTTAGGGGAATTCGGGGAAGTTTTGGAGAGAGTTGGCTGGAACAACTGGCCGGGCTTGCGCCCGGCGCCGGCATCTTATGCGCTCAACTCAGAGGAGCGGATGCCGGAGATATGCAGGCAGGGTAACGAGTTCAGATATTGCTGTCAATAAAAGCCGCTAATTGGGATTTCGACACGGCGCCGACCTTGGTCGCCTCGACATTGCCGTTCTTGAATAGCATCAACGTCGGAATGCCGCGAATGCCGTATTTCGGCGGCGTCGCCTGGTTCTCATCAATGTTGAGCTTTGCGACCTTCAGCTTGCCCGTGTATTCCTTGGCCACTTCGTCGAGCACCGGCGCGATCATCTTGCAGGGGCCGCACCATTCCGCCCAGTAGTCGACCAGCACCGGCGTCGGCGATTGCAGCACCTCGGCGTCGAAGGTGTCGTCGGTCACGTGATGGATGTGTTCGCTCATGAAAGGGCTCCTGCTGTCTGGATGGGTGTGGTTGCCGCCGGGGTATGCGCTGCGCTGGATGGCGGTGCAACGGAATGAGCCTATGCTAGCAAAAAACAATGCGGCTTGGGAAGCGCGCAACGCAAACATACGGGACGATCAAATGCCACGCCGCGGCGCGCATTGTGCGGGTCCGGCGCCGGCAATGCAGGGCATTTGCCGTTTCTGCTAAAATCACCGCTTCAACTTTGTCCGCTCGCCGATCGGGGCAGCACAATAAGCCAAGGATTACCATGACTTACGTCGTTACCGAAACCTGTATTAAGTGCAAATACACCGACTGTGTGGATGTCTGCCCGGTCGATTGTTTCCGCGAAGGCCCGAATTTCCTCGTTATCGATCCGGATGAATGCATCGACTGCACGCTGTGCGTCGCCGAATGCCCGGTCGAAGCCATCTTCGCCGAAGACGACGTGCCGGACTCGCAAAAAGAATTTACCGCGCTGAACGCCGAGCTCTCGAAGGTGTGGAAACCCATCATCGAGAAGAAAGACG
>JANXSE010000183.1 GCA_025356695.1 Betaproteobacteria bacterium | reverse complement strand
CATCTGCGCGTTTGTGTCGATGAAAGATACGGAAACCGGTGACTCGCTGTCCGATCCGGATCATCAGGCGCTGCTCGAGCGTATGCGCTTTCCGGACCCGGTTATCAGCGTTTCGGTCGAGCCGAAAACGCGCGCCGACGTTGAAAAAATGTCGACCGCACTTTACAAGATGGCGAAAGCCGATCCGTCGCTGCGCCTGTCGGTCGATCAGGAAACCGGCCAGACCGTATTGCGCGGCATGGGTGAATTGCATCTTGAAGTCACCATCGACCGTATGCGTACTGAGCTGGGCGTCGAAGCCGTCATGGGTAAACCGAAAGTCAGTTTCCGCGAGGCCTTCGGCCAGGTTACGGACCGCCTCTACACGCACAAGAAACAGTCGGGCGGCTCAGGCCAGTTTGCCGAAGTGAAAATGGTGTTCGAGCCGCTGGAAGCGGGCAAGGGCGTCGAGTTCGTCGATGAAGTCAGCGGCGGCCGTATCCCGCGCGAGTTCATTCCGTCGGTCGAACACGCTATCCGCACCGAGAGCAAGAAGGGGCAGGTCGCCGGCTACGAAGTGGTCGACTTCAGGGCCCGTCTGCTCGACGGCAAGTACCATGATGTCGATAGCTCGGCGCTGGCATTTGAAATTGCCGGCCGTGCCTGCTTCCGCGAGGCGCATCGCGCCAGCAAACCGAAACTGCTGGAGCCGGTGATGAAGGTTGAAGTCGTGACCGAAGCCGATTACCTCGGTGACGTCATCGGCGACATCAATCGTCGCCGCGGTCAGGTAACCGATCAGGGCCAGAAAGGACCGAGCGCTTTTATTCAGGGCTTCGTGCCGCTGGCGGAAATGTTCGGTTACATCAACTTTCTGCGTTCGGCCACCAGCGGCCGCGGTACTTTCACCATGGAATTCGACCATTACTCCGAAGTGCCGGCAGGCCTGGTCGAAAAACTCATGGAGAAGGAAACCACGTAAGTTCAGTGGCGAGAGGGGGCGGGCGCAGTTGCTACATACTGCGCTTTGCCCTCTGTGCGTGAAGCAAACCTGTTTGCTAACGGCCTGAGGGTATTGCGTCGGCCCAGCAATTCGGCGTTTCGTAGAGCCGCACCTGTTCGATTCTGAGGCGCGAACCGTAGGCGTCTGCGCAGGCTTTGACGAGTATGCGCAGTGCCGCCTGTGCGAGATGCTCGGCGGTCGGCGGTTCGTCAAACAGCACCGTGCGATGTTTCGCAATGGTGGACAGGAATGAAACGACCTGCGTGTCGTTGACGTAGGCGAGAAACGCATGGTCCCATGGCTCGACCACGTGTTTATTCATCAATGCCTTGATGCCGCCGAAATCGGCGACCATGCCCTGTTCCGCGTCGCCGGCTGTGGTCACCACATCGCCGCTGACCGTTACTTCAATGGCATAGCGATGACCGTGCAAATGGCGGCACAGGCTGGTGTGATTGGGAATGCGGTGGCCGGCGTCGAATTCAAGCCTGCGGGTAATACGCATCGAGGACGGCTTACGGGGTAAAAGAGGCGCGAATTATAGCATCGCGCCGGTTTGGCCCCGGATGCTGCACTCAGCGCGAACGGCGGGCTTGCGCCTGTTGCAACAGTTTTTTATAGAGCGACGGATTTGCGCGTTGTAGTTCCGCACCGGCAAGGCAATGATCGCCGCGCGCTTTGTTCAGATCGATGCCTTCAAGATGCACCAGGCGCACCAGTTCACGTACGGGATTCGACATGCTGCGACCGGTTTCGTAACGCGAGCCGCCGCTTTGTGTGACGCCGACCACAGTCCAGAAGTCGTGCTGGTTCAGCCCCAGACCGCGGCGCAGTTTTCGCAGATTGACATGCTTGTCGAGTTTTTTCAAAACGTTCTCCTTGAGCTTAAACAATGTTTGCTCATTTAGTGACAGGGAAATTTGCCATTGGTTCATGCCCGGCGCATTTTTTTGCAGACTTGCCCCGGACTAAGGCATGACCTCGTTTTTTCGGGTGAAATACGATAAAATTCAACACTTTTCCGCTGGCACAAACTGATTCAATGGCGTTAATCGTTCAAAAATACGGCGGCACCTCGGTCGGCAGCCCTGAGCGCATCAAGAATGTTGCGCGGCGCGTTGCGCGCTGGCGCGCTGACGGGCATCAGATCGTCGTCGTTGTTTCCGCAATGAGCGGTGAGACCAATCGCCTGATCGCCCTGGCCAGGGAAATTCAGGCGCAACCCGATCCGCGTGAATTCGATGTGGTGGTTTCGACTGGTGAGCAGGTGACCATAGGCCTGTTGTCGATGGCCTTGCTGGATGCGGGTCTGAAGGCGCGCAGCTATACCGGCAGTCAGGTGCGGATTCAGACCGACAGCGCGTTTACCAAGGCGCGCATCCTCGGCATCGATGAAAATCGCATACGCGCCGATCTCGATGCCGGTTACGTTGTTGTGGTGGCCGGATTTCAGGGTGTCGATGAAGCGGGCAATATTACGACGCTGGGACGCGGTGGCTCGGATACGACCGGTGTCGCGCTGGCGGCAGCATTAAAAGCCGATGAGTGCCAGATCTATACCGACGTTGACGGCGTTTACACCACCGACCCGCGCATCGTGCCGGAAGCGCGCCGGCTGAAGACCATCACGTTTGAGGAAATGCTCGAGATGGCGAGCCTCGGTTCGAAGGTCTTGCAGATTCGTTCGGTCGAGTTCGCAGGCAAGTACCGGGTCAAGTTGCGCGTGCTGTCGAGTTTCGAAGACGGCGGCGATGGCACTCTGATCACGTTTGAGGAAGACGAAAAAATGGAACAGGCAACCATCTCCGGCATTGCGTTCAACCGCGACGAAGCCAAAATCACTGTGCTCGGTGTGCCCGATCGTCCCGGTATCGCGTACCAGATACTCGGCCCGGTCGGCGATGCCAATGTCGATATCGATATGATTGTGCAGAACGTCGGCCACGACGGGTTGACGGATTTTTCGTTCACCGTGCATCGCAACGATTATGCGAAGACGCTCGAAGTGCTGAAAAAAGTTGCAGCGCACATTAAGGCACGCGAAGTGCAGGGCGGCGACAAGATCGCCAAAGTCTCGATTGTCGGCGTCGGTATGCGTTCGCACGCCGGCATCGCTAGTACCGCGTTCCGTACGCTCGCGGAGGAAGGCATCAATATTCAGATGATTTCCACGTCCGAGATCAAGATTTCCGTCGTAATTGACGAAAAATACATGGAACTCGCCGTGCGCGTATTGCACAAGGCATTCGGTTTGGATCAGCCCGCTTGAGAAGTGGTCCTGTGTTATTCTTGGCGCCGTTTTAGCGCAAATGGTTTTAGAGCTTGAGCAAGATAAGCACGTTGCGGTGCCGGAGAGATGGTCGGGTGGTCACGGCGAAGCCGTCGTAATCGTAAATAAAGCGCGTAGCGCCTGCGACCACTCAGCGCAAGCGGTAGCAGAATCCAGATAAGATTAAACCGTTTAAAAAACGGAGAGATGGCCGAGTGGTCGAAGGCGCGCCCCTGCTAAGGGCGTATAGGACAAAATCCTATCAAGGGTTCGAATCCCTTTCTCTCCGCCAATTTTCCCGGCGAGGTCCCATGTCATCGCGCGCAATTTCGATTCCGTTGATAGTCTTCTGCCTCGCAGGTTGCATGACGCCCAGCTATCTGATCGTCAGCGAAAGCAAATTTCTTACCTTCGAGCGCCCGTTCACCGATGCCTCGGCCGAGATCGTAAAGATAGACGCAGAAAAGCGCTGCGGGTATCGCAAGCTGGAGGCGCGCATGACCGACAACATCTGTTCGCTGACCAAATGCACTACGCATTACCAGTGTTATTCCAGGGCCGACGCAGAGAATCTGAGTCGCTAGATAACAGCTCGCATCGGGGTTGTGCGGCGCCCCGGGCTGAATTTGCACCCGGGGTATTTCGCAGCCGGCCGCAGTTCCGGGCAGCTTGTGTCTCTGCTATAATCGCCGACCTTTAGCGCCCGTAGCTCATCTGGATAGAGTACTTGGCTACGAACCAAGGGGTAGGGGGTTCAAATCCCTCCGGGCGCACCAGTTTCATCAATGGGTTAGGTGATTTTCACCTAGCCCATTTTCTTTGCTGCTCGACTTTTTGCACCATCATAGTTCACGCTGCAATGCGTAAGAGCGTAATTGGAGTTACCAGGATTTAGTGGGCGGTAGTTAGCATGACGTCTGGTCAGGAGGCCAGTTGAGCTTCCCCCGAAATTTCGTCTTCCAGGAGTAGAGGTTTAATCTGGACGAACTTGAGGGGGTAAAGATGAGGCAGTTACCAAAGCAGGAATACACGCGGAGCGCCATAGATGCTGTGGCTCGCGATAAAAGAAGCGCGAATCAAGCGAAGAAGCCTTCCATCTTCTTTCTCTCGATTGGAGATCGGATGCTTCAACCAGTCGTAATAGCCGCTTGGGGCGACCCCA
>JANXSE010000166.1 GCA_025356695.1 Betaproteobacteria bacterium | reverse complement strand
GAGATTGGCGACGCCGCCGCTGGCGATGATCGGCATGGTCAGATGTTTGGCCAGTGCCACTGTCGCTTCGATATTCACACCGGTGAGCATGCCGTCGCGACCGATGTCGGTGTAGATCAGCGCTTCGGCGCCGTATTCCTCAAACTTTTTCGCCAGGTCGACCACATCGTGCCCGGTCATTTTCGACCAGCCGTCAACCGCCACCTTGCCGTCCCTCGCATCGAGTCCGACGTAAACATGGCCGGTGAAAGCGCTGCAGGCATCGTGCAGAAAGCCCGGCGTCTTGACCGCGGCGGTGCCGATGATGACGTAGCTGATGCCGAGGTCGAGATAACGCTCGATGGTATCGAGATCGCGGATGCCGCCGCCCAACTGGACCGGTATCGCACCGTTGACGCCTTCGAGGATCGCCTTGATCCCCGCTTCGTTTTTCGGTTTGCCGGCGGCCGCACCGTTGAGATCAACGACGTGCAGGCGCCGCGCGCCCTGCTTGACCCACTGCGCGGCCATGGCCGCGGGATCGTCGGAAAAAATCGTGGCATCGTCCATGTCGCCCTGTTTCAGGCGCACACACTTGCCGTCCTTGAGATCAATCGCCGGGATGATCAGCATGCTGCGTGATTGCTATGTGGTTTTTGAAAAATCGGATGGGCGCCGCGAAGTCGGCGATGGAAGAAGACGATGGCGGCGTTGTAAAAAGAAGGCGACTGCACATCTTGAAAGTTGGTGTTGGTCATCATACACCACGTCATTTGCGTTCGCCTAGTGGCACGCCGCAGGGCTGCCAGCCGACAAAATTGGCCAGCAGCCGGAGTCCGGCAGCCGCGCTTTTTTCCGGGTGAAACTGGGCCGCAAACACGTTGTCCCGCGCAATCGCGCAGGTAAACGGGTGCGGATAGTCGGTCTCGCCCGCGACCAGCGCGCGGTCGGCGGTTTCAACGTAATAACTGTGCACGAAATAAAAGCGCGCACCGTCGTCGATGCCCGCCCACAACGGGTGCGGCTGCAACTGGCGCACGCCGTTCCAGCCCATGTGCGGCACCTTGAGGCGCGCGCCGGCGGCATCGACCATGGCATCGGCGGCGAATTTCCGTACGTGGCCCGCAAACAGACCGAGACCGGCAACGTCGCCCTCGTCGCTGCACTCGAACAACATCTGCAAACCGATGCAAATGCCGAGAAAGGGTTTGTTGCGCGCGGCGTCCAGCACGGCCGCGCGCAGGTCGCGCGCGTCCATCTCGCGCATGCAATCGGGCATCGCGCCCTGCCCCGGGAACACCACCCGTCCGGCGCGCGCGACTTCCGCCGGATCACCGGTCACGCAGACAGTAAGCCCCGGCGCAACGTGCTCGATTGCTTTCGAGACCGAGCGCAGATTGCCCATGCCGTAATCGATGACGGCGACGTCAGCCATAGTGTGGTTTACCGCGCGACAGACAGATTGGAATTAAAGAGTGCCCTTGGTCGACGGCACGCCCTGCATGCGCGGATCGACCTCGACTGCCATGCGCAGCGCGCGTCCGAACGCCTTGAACACCGTCTCGGCCTGATGGTGCGCGTTATCGCCGCGCAGATTATCGACGTGCAGCGTGACCAGGGCGTGGTTGGTGAAGCCCTGGAAAAACTCGTGCGCCAGATCGACATCGAACTCGCCGATGCGCGCACGCACGAAATCGACCTTGAATTCGAGGCCGGGACGCCCGGACAGATCGACCACAACACGCGACAAGGCCTCGTCGAGCGGCACATAGGCATGGCCGTAACGCCGCACGCCGTTTTTGTCGCCGACCGCTTTTGCAAACGCCTGACCGAGAGTGATGCCGATGTCTTCAACCGTGTGGTGCGCGTCGATGTGCAGATCGCCCTTCGCCGCAACGTCCAGATCGAACACGCCGTGGCGCGCGATCTGTTCGAGCATGTGGTCGAGAAAAGGCACGCCGGTGGCCAGCGCGGACTTGCCGCTGCCGTCGAGATTGATCGAAACGCTGATTTGCGTTTCATTGGTATTGCGGGTGACCTGCGCCTGGCGTGCCATGATTTTCGCGAACCTTAAATTGCGAACTGTTCCAACCAGTATAAAGGAAGCACCGGTTCAATGCTTTTTCCGCCGTGCGGGAACAAACCCGCCTGTGGCGCCCTAAACGATTTCGCGCAAGGCATCGACCAAACCCGCGCATTGTTCATCCGTGCCGACGGTAATGCGCATGTACGGCGACACGCGCGGCGGATGGCGAAAGTGCCGCACGATGATACTGCGTTCGCGCAGTTGCGCCGCGATGTCGGCACCATCTCGCCCGGGGAAACGCGCGAAAATGAAATTCGCCGCCGACGGCAGCACCTCGAAACCCAGCCCTTGCAGGTCGGCGACCAGCGTCGCACGGGTGGCGGCAACCTTCTGGCAGATGCCGGCGAAATACGCCTCGTCTTCTATCGCCGCCGCCGCACCGGCCTGCGCAAAACGGTCGAGCGGATAGGAATTGAAACTGTCCTTCACGCGGTTGAGCGCCTCGATCAGTTGCGGATGGCCGGTCGCATAACCGACGCGCAGTCCGGCCAGCGCGTGCGACTTCGACAGCGTGTGCGTCACCAGCAGTTGCGGATATTGCTTGACCAGCGGCACGCAGGACTCGCCGCCGAATGCGACATAGGCTTCGTCGATCACCACCACTGACGTGGCGTTCGCCTTGAGCAGCCGCTCAATTTCGGACACCGGCAGCAGGCGGCCCGTCGGCGCATTCGGATTCGGAAATATGATGCCGCCGTTGGGGCGCAGGTAATCATCGACCTTGATTTCAAATGCAGCGCCCAGCGGCAGCTGCGTAAATTCAATACCGTGCAACCCGCAGTACACCGGGTAGAAACTGTAGGTGATGTCCGGAAACAACACCGGCGCCTCGTGTTTTAACAAGGCCAGAAAAACGTGGGCGAGCACCTCGTCGGAACCGTTGCCGACGAACACCTGCTCCGGCGTCAACCCGTGGCGCGCGGCAATCGCGGCGCGCAATTTGTCGCTGCCCGGGTCCGGATAAAGCCGCAGCGTGTCGCCGACTTCGGCGCGCAGGGCGTCGAGCACGCGACGGCTGGGCCCGTACGGATTTTCATTGGTGTTGAGTTTCACCAGGTTCGGCAATTTCGGCTGCTCGCCCGGCACGTAGGGCGTCAAGCCGTGCACCACTTTGCTCCAGTATTGGCTCATGGGCGGCTCACTTCATCCGGCGTTTTTCATGCGGTACTCGGCCGCGCGCGCGTGCGCCGTGAGGCCTTCGCCGCGCGCCAGTTCGGAGGCAATCGCGCCGAGCCGTTTCGCACCGGCCGCCGACACGCCGATCACGCTGCTGCGTTTCTGAAAATCGTAGACGCCCAGCGGCGACGAGAAGCGCGCCGTGCGCGAGGTCGGCAACACGTGATTGGGACCGGCGCAATAATCGCCCAGCGCCTCCGACGTGTAGCTACCGAGGAAGATGGCGCCGGCATTACGGATTTTCGGCAACCAGGCTTCGGCATCGGCGACCGACAACTCCAGATGCTCGGGCGCGATGCGATTGGCAATCGCGCACGCGTCGTCAAGATCGCGCACCAGTATCATCGCACCACGGTTTTCCAGCGAAGCGCGGATCACCGCCTGCCGCGGCATGTCGGCCAACTGGCGTTCGATGCTGGCCGCTACGCGATCGAGGTAGGCGGCATCGGGTGCCAACAGAATCGCCTGCGCGAGTTCGTCGTGTTCGGCCTGCGAAAACAGATCCATCGCAATCCAGTCGGGATCGGTTTTGCCATCGGCGATGATGAGAATTTCCGACGGCCCGGCCACCATGTCGATGCCCACCCTGCCGAAGACGCGGCGCTTGGCTGCAGCAACGTACGCATTGCCCGGCCCGACGATCTTGTCCACCGCCGGTATGGTGGCGGTGCCGTAAGCGAGTGCCGCCACCGCCTGCGCGCCACCGACCGTGAACACACGGTCGACGCCGGCGAGCGCCGCCGCCGCCAGCACCAGCGCGTTGCGCTCTCCGCCGGGCGTGGGCACCACCATGATGATTTCGCTGACGCCGGCAACTTTCGCCGGCAGCGCGTTCATCAGCACCGACGAAGGATAGGCCGCCTTGCCGCCGGGCACGTAAATACCGACGCGTTCGAGCGACGTGACCTGCTGGCCGAGGCGCGTGCCGTCTTCATCGGTGTAGCTCCACGATTGCGCCAACTGCCGCTCGTGATAACCGCGCACGCGCGCGGCGGCCGTTTCAAGCGCGGCGCGTTGTGTCGCCGGCAAACCATTTAATGCGCGCTGCAGTTCGTCGCGTGGAATTTCGAGCTGGTTGGCCATGGCGACTTCGACGCGATCGAAGCGTTTTGTATAGTCGAGCAGTGCCGCGTCGCCACGCTGTTTGACGTCGTCGAGGATGGCCGCTACCGCGGCATCGACCGTGGGGTCCTGCGCCGACTCGAAGGACAAGAGGTCCGCCAGCCGCGCGGCAAAATCCGGCGCGCTGGAAGCGAGCCGTTTCAGCGCAATCATCGAACGGCCTTCTTCAGCCTGTCCAGCAACGGCTGGATCGCCGCGCGCTTGAGTTTGTAAGCCGCCTGATTAACGACGAGGCGCGAACTGATCTGTGCAATCTCCTCGACGGCAACGAGATCGTTGGCCTTCAGCGTTTTGCCGGTGCTGACCAGATCGACAATCGCGTCGGCCAGCCCGGTCAGCGGTGCGAGTTCCATCGAGCCATAGAGTTTGATCAGATCGACATGCACGCCCTTGGCGGCGAAGTGTTCGCGCGCCGTCTGCAGATATTTGCTGGCGACGCGCAGCCGCGCGCCCGAGCGCACCGCCTGTTCGTAGTCGAAACCGCGCCGCACCGCCACCATCAGACGGCAGCGCGCGATTTTCAGATCGAGCGGCTGATACAGGCCGCTGCCGTCGAATTCCGCCAGCACGTCGCCGCCGACCACACCGAGATCGGCCGCGCCGTACTGCACATAGGTCGGCACGTCGGTGGCACGCACGATGATGAGCCGCACGTCGGGCCGCGAGGTCGGAATGATGAGCTTGCGCGATTCATCCGGATGTTCGGACGGCACCACGCCCGCCGCCTCCAGCAACGGCAGCGTTTCCTCAAGAATACGTCCCTTGGACAAGGCAAGACTGATCACGGCTGAAGCCCAGACAAATTGAAGTTTTTCATTTTACCGCAAAGGGATGCGCCGACGCCGTGCGCGAATTGCGCCGCCGGCGCTTCGAAAAAACTAGGCGGCGCGGGCCGGCAGGCCCAGATCGTCGGCGTAGGCTTTATGCGCGTAATGAAACGGCACGGGGCCGTCCGGTTCGCCGTGCAGAAACTGGTGCACGAAGGGGTCACGCGACTTGGCCATTTCAGCCGCCGGCGCGGAGGCAGAAATGACGCCATCCGAGATCAGATAAACGTGATCGATGACGCGCATCGATTCGGCGGCATCGTAGGACACCACGATCGACGTTGCGCCGAGCGCATCGTTGAGCTTGCGGATCAGGTTACCGACGACCGTGCAGGAGATCGGATCAAGGCCGGCAAACGGTTCGTCGTAAATGATCAGCATCGGATCGAGTGCGATGGCGCGCGCGAGCCCGACACGGCGCGCCATGCCGCCCGATAGTTCGGCCGGCATCAGGTGGCCCGTACCGCGCAGCCCCACTGAGGCGAGCTTCATGCTCACGAGATCGCGAATCATGCTCTCGGGCAGTTGGGTGTGCTCGCGCATCTGAAAAGCGATGTTTTCGAACACCGACAGATCGGTGAACAAACCGCCCTGCTGAAACTGCATGCCCATCTTGCGGCGCAGCCGGTAGAGCGCATCACGGGAGAGTTCATGCACGTTCTCACCGGCGACCTTGACCGTGCCGGCCTGCGGCGCCAGCTGGCCGCCGATCAGCCGCAGCAGCGTCGACTTGCCGCAACCGCTGGAGCCCATGATGCCGACGACCTGACCGCGCGGAATGTTGAGCGTGATATCGGTCAGCAGCGGACGGTCGCCATAGGCGAAGCGCACGCCGCTGATTTCTACGATGTTGTCGGTAGCCATGTGCGGTACGTTAGCAGAAATCCGGGCAGGGGTTGGCGGCTCAATGCACGCGGCGGATGCGCGCGCCCAGCCGCGAGAGTTTTTCCTCGATCGACTCGTAACCGCGGTCGAGATGGTAGACGCGGTCGATCGCGGTTTCGCCGCGTGCCACCAGACCCGCAATAACGAGACTGGCCGAGGCCCGCAGGTCGGTCGCCATCACCGCCGCACCGTCGAGGTGATCGACGCCAGTGACCACCGCGGTGTTGCCCTCAACGTCGATTTTCGCGCCGAGCCGGCGCAGTTCCTGCACGTGCATGAAGCGGTTTTCGAATATCGTTTCGGTGATCAGCGCCGTGCCTTTTGCCACGCAATTGAGTGCCATGATCTGCGCCTGCATGTCGGTCGGAAAGGCCGGATAGGGCGCGGTGCGCACGCCGACCGCTTTGAGTTCGCCGTTCATGCGCAAGCGGATCCAGTCGCCGCCGGTTTCGATATGCGCGCCGGCTTCGCGCAACTTGTCGAGCACGGCATCCAGAATGCCGGGGTTGGCGTCACGCAGCCGCACGTCGCCGCCGGTGGCGGCTGCCGCCACCAGAAAGGTGCCGCTTTCGATGCGGTCGGCCATGACCTGGTGGCTGGCCGCGCGCAAACTCGTCACGCCCGTGATGCGGATGGTGTCGCTGCCCGCGCCACTGATTTTTGCGCCCATCGCGATCAGGCAGTTGGCCAGATCGACCACCTCCGGTTCGCGCGCGGCATTCTCGATCACCGTTTCGCCGTCGGCGAGGGTGGCCGCCATCATGATGTTTTCGGTGCCCGTCACGGTGACCATATCGGTCACGATATGCGCGCCCTTCAAGCGCGGCGCGCGCGCCAGCATGTAACCGTGCTCGACGGTGATCGTCGCGCCCATCGCCTGAAACGCCTTGACGTGCTGGTCGACCGGACGCATGCCGATCGCACAGCCGCCGGGCAGCGACACACGCGCCTCGCCACAACGCGCCAGCAGCGGGCCCAGCACCAGCACCGAGGCGCGCATGGTCTTCACCAGTTCATACGGCGCAACAGGATTGTTGAGTTTGCCCGCATCAAGTTCGACGCCGAGCTTTTCGTCCACCGAAACCTGGATGCCCATTTGCGCGAGCAGCGCCAGCATCGTCGTCACATCGTGCAGATGCGGCACATTGGCGACGCGTAGCGGCTCGGCACTGAGAATGGCGGCGCAGAGGATGGGCAGCGTCGCGTTCTTGGCGCCGGAAACGCGCACCTCCCCCTTGAGGGGCACGCCGCCTTCGATAATCAGCTTGTCCATGACCGCCCTAACGCGCCGCCCACTCTTCGGGCGTCAGCGTCTGCATCGACAGCGCGTGAATCTCTTCGCGCATGCGGTCGCCAAGCGCCTGATAAACAATCTGGTGCTGTTGCACCTTGCGTTTGCCGCTGAACGCCGCGCTGACGATGATGGCCTCGAAATGATGGCCGTCGCCGGAGACTTCGACGTGTTCGCAGTTCATGCCGGCTTCGATGTATTGCTTGATGTTTTCGGGCGTAGTCATTTTTTCGTTTCACCAATTGGATTAATGACGCATCTTGTAACCGGTTTTCACCAGCCACAACGTGAGCATCGACAGCAGCAGCAGGCATACTGCCACGATTCCGGCTGAAAGCCACGGCGAGACATCGCCGACGCCGAAAAAGCCGTAACGAAAGCCGTCGACGATATAGAAAAAGGGATTGAAGTGCGACAGCATCTGCCAGAACGGCGGCAGCGAATGCATCGAATAAAAAACGCCCGACAGGAAGGTCAACGGCAGGATGATGAAGTTCTGGAACGCCGCCAGCTCGTCGATCTTGTTCGACTGCATGCCGGCGATCATGCCGAGCACGCCCATGACAGCGCTGCCGAGCAGTGCGAACACAAGAACCCACAGCGGATGTTCGCATCTGAGATCGATGAACCACACCGTGCACAACAACACGCCGGCGCCGCAAACAAGGCCGCGCGCAATCGCCGCCAGCAGATAGGCGAAGAAAAACTCGCGGTGCGACAGCGGCGGCAGCAGCACGAAGATGATGTTGCCGGTCATTTTCGACTGCATCAGGCTCGAACTCGAATTGGCGAACGCGTTCTGCAGCACCGACATCATCGCCAGCCCCGGCGCCAGAAAAGCCGTGTAGCCGACGCCCGGATAGGGCTCACCGGTGTTGCGCAGCGTGTGCCCGAACACGAGCAGAAACAACAGCGCCGACAGCACCGGCGCCAGCACCGTCTGCACGTTGACCTTCCAGAAGCGCAGCCATTCCTTGTAGAACAGCGTGGTGAATCCGGTCAGCGCACCGGCATGCGGTGTGGTCTGCAGTTTGTTGGCTTCGATGCTCACGCCATCCTCAGTGGTTCATGATCTTGACGAAAACTTCTTCGAGATCGGGTTGAGCGACTTCCATTTCCAGCACGCGGACCCCTGCCGTGCGCAAGACCGCCAGCACGTGTTCGACGCCGTCGTAACCAGCCAGCGCCAGCCGGCAATCTTCGCCATCGCCCTGTGCCAGCAACGGTTTCAGCGCGGCCGGAAGGCCCGGTGGCGCAAGTTTGAGTTTGATCTGGCAGCCGGAAAAACGGTTGAGCAGATTTTGCGTGGTGTCGCTGGCAACGATCTCGCCGCGCTTGAGCATGGCGATGCGCCCGCACAGGGCCTCGGCCTCCTCGAGATAATGCGTCGTCAGCACGATAGTATGGCCGTCCTCGTTCAGGCGGCGGATGAACTGCCACAGCGACTGGCGCAATTCGACATCGACGCCGGCCGTCGGTTCGTCGAGCACGATCACCGGCGGCTTGTGCACCAGCGCCTGCCCGATCAGCACGCGGCGCTTCATGCCGCCCGACAACTGGCGCATGTTGGTGTCAGCCTTCTCGGTGAGATCAAGACAATGCAACAGTTCTTCAATCCAGGCGCCATTGTTGCGCAGACCGAAGTAGCCCGACTGGATGGTCAGCGCTTCGCGCACGGTAAAAAACGGATCGAACACCAGTTCCTGCGGCACCACGCCGAGCGCGCGCCGTGCCTCGCGGTAATCGCGCACCACGTCATGGCCCATCACCGTGGTACTGCCGCCGGTAGCGATGTTCAATCCCGCCAGTATGCTGATCAGGGTCGTTTTCCCGGCGCCATTGGGGCCGAGCAGGCCGAAGAATTCGCCCTGTTCGATTTGCAGACTCACGCCGGCGAGCGCCGTGAATCCGCCGTAACGCTTGACGACCTGATCAACCTGGATGGCGGGAATCATCGCTGCCGAATTACGCCTGGAAAATTTTCGATGCCTGCCGTTCGCGCCGGCCGCGGTGCGCGCGCACCGCACAAAAAGCCGGTGCGCAGCCCATCAGGCGCCGGCGGGAATCAGGTCGGTGACCCCGTAGAGATCGGCCAGACTGGCCAGACTGGCCGGCAGGTTGCAAAACGACAGCTTGCACTGGCGGCGCTGCGCGGCCCGCTGCCATTCGAACAACAAACTCAGCGCCGACGAATCGACCTCGGTGACCGCGGACAGATCGACGACGACCTCACCGCTCAGGTATTGGTCCGCCGCCGCGCCCAGCTCTGCGGCGGTGGCCAAGGTAATCGGGCCGCTCAGGCGCAGACGGCCGCCCTCACTGGCGATTTGCGTGCTCATTTTTTCGCGGTCTGCTGGGCCAGGGTCTTGTTCTTGGTGGTCAGCGACGCAATCAAACCGTCGATGCCGTTCTTCTGGATTTCACTGGTGAACGTGCTGCGGTAGTTTTGCACCAGGCTCACACCAGCGATCACCACATCGTAGACTTTCCAGCCCTGCTCGGTTTTTTCCATGCTGTAGTTGACCTCGATCGGGTCGCCGCCGCCCGACTGCTTGATGCGCGACTGCACCGTGACCTCGGTGTCCGCCGCCTGCATTTTCAGCGGACGGTAGTCGATGACCTGATCGCGATACTGGGAAAATGCGCTGGCGTAGGTGTGCACGAGCAGCGTGCGGAATTCATTGGTCAGGCTTTGCTGCTGCGCCGGATTGGCCTGCCGCCACGGTGCGCCGACGGCAAGACGGGTCATGCGCGTGAAATTGAAATGCGGCAGCACCTTGGCCTCGACTAGGTCGTAGACCTTGCGCGTATTGCCGGACTGGATGTCCTTGTCCGAACGCAGGATCGTCAGCACCTCGTCGGTGACTTTTTTGGCGAGCGCGTCCGGCGCAACGTCCTGCGCGAACACGCCCTGCGCAAGGCCGAGCAAACCGCCGAGAAGGAAGCTGCCCAAAAGTCGTTTCATCGCCATGTTGTTCATATCGTTTCCTTCACCTCTAAACCACTTAAACGTTTTGACCGGCCGGCCGGACTACTTGCTGCCTGACCCGTCGGCCGCCTTGTTGTACATAAACTGGCTGATCAGCTTTTCGAGCACCACCGCGGATTGGGTAAGTTTCAGCGAAGAACCGGGAGCGAGAGGCTTGTCCTCCGCGCCGCCTTCAAAGCCGACGTATTGTTCGCCAAGCAGGCCGGCGGTCAGAATCGAGGCCGAACTGTCCAGCGGAAACTTGTAGCGGCTGTCGATGTTCATGGTGACGCGGGCGACAAATTTTTCATTGTCGAACGTAATCCCGGCGACACGGCCGACCACCACGCCGGAACTCTTCACCGCAGCGCGCGGCTTGAGACCGCCGATGTTGGTGAACTCCGCGGACAATTGATAAGTGTCGCTGCTGCCGAGGCTGCCCATATTGCCGACCTTCAGCGCCAGTATCGTCAGCGCGCCAAGACCCGCCACCATGAACAAGCCGACCCAAAGATCGATCGTCGAGCGTTCCATTAGACCCCCCGAAACATAAATGCGGTTAAGATGAAATCCAGTCCCAGAATCGCCAGCGACGAGGTCACCACGGTGCGCGTGGTCGCGCCCGAAACACCTTCCGCCGTCGGCGGCGAGTCATAGCCTTCAAACAGTGCAATCCAGGTCACGGCAATGCCGAAGACGACACTCTTGATCACGCCATTGACTATATCTTCACGAAAGTCGACCGCACTTTGCATCTGCGACCAGAACGAACCGTCATCGACGCCGATCAGCACGACGCCGATCAGGTAGCCGCCGTAGACGCCCATTGCGCTGAAAATCGCGGCCAGCAGCGGCATCGAAATCAAACCGGCCCAGAACCGCGGCGCCACCACGCGGGCAATCGGATCGACCGCCATCATTTCCATCGCCGACAACTGTTCGGTGGTTTTCATGAGGCCGATTTCGGCGGTCATCGCCGAACCGGCGCGGCTCGCAAACAGCAAACCCGAAACTACGGGCCCCAGTTCACGCACCAGCGACAGCGCTACCAGCACGCCGAGTGCGGACTCCGAGCCATAGGTGTTGAGCGTCTGGTAGCCCTGAAAACCCAGCACCATGCCGACGAACAGGCCCGACACCAGGATGATGATCATTGACTGCACGCCGGTGTAATACAGCTCGCGCACGATCAGATGCGGGCGGCGGAAACTCGCCCCGGAATTGAGCAGCGTGAGCGCAAAGAAGCGCGACGCATAACCGAACCGCATCACCGAATCGATCGTGCGATGGCCGACTGCGCGGACATTGATGATGGCGCCACGGTTAAACAAGTTCGAGTTCCTCGTTGAATTTGCGGCTCGGATACTGATAAGCGACGGGGCCGTCGGCCTCGCCCCAGACAAACTGGTGCACCAGCGGATCTTTCGAAGCACGCATCTCTTCGGGCGTGCCGTGCGCGACCATCACGCCCTCGGACAGATAATAAACGTAATCGACGATGTCGAGCGCCTCCTGCACATCGTGGGTCACCACGATCGACGTCGAGCCCAGCGTGTCGTTCAGGCGCCGCACTAGGTTGCGGATGACGCCCAGCGAAATCGGATCGAGCCCGGTGAACGGCTCGTCGTACATCATCAGCATCGGATCGAGTGCGATCGCCCGCGCCAGCGCGACGCGGCGCGACATGCCGCCCGACAATTCCGACGGCATCAGATTGTGCGCGCCGCGCAAACCAACGGCGTGCAGCTTCATCATCACGACGTCACGGATCATCGATTCCGGCAGGTCGGTGTGTTCGCGCATCTGAAATGCCACGTTGTCAAACACCGACAGATCGGTAAACAACGCGCCGAACTGGAACAACATGCCCATGCGCCGGCGCATCTTGTACAAACCGTCGCGGTCGAGTTCGCGCGTCAGCACGCCATCAACACGGATATCGCCCTGGGTCGGCTTAAACCAGCCGGCGATCAGCCGCAACAGCGTGGTCTTGCCGGAGCCGCTGATCCCCATGATGGCGACGACCTTGCCGCGCGGGATCTTCATGTCGATATCGGAGAGAATCGTACGACGTTTGTCGTACGAGTAGCCGACACCGCTGATTTCGACCAGATTTTCGGTTGCCACGATCGGGGCGCAGTCGCAAAACCATGGATTCTAAACAGTCAGCACCAACATCACAATCGACCTGCGTATTTTCGAAATAGCGCGCTTGCAGCCGTTGCCCCGCCGCCACCGCCCGCCGATACGATAAGATAGCGTCTCCCCCATCTGCCAGACCGCCTATGTCAGCTCCCGCCCTGCGCTTCGCCGGCGTCAACAAAAGCTTTGGCCGCACCAAAGTGTTGCGCGACATCTCGTTTGATATAGAAAGCGGCGCTTTTTTCGGCCTCGTCGGCATCAACGGCGCCGGCAAGACCACGCTGCTCAAGTGCCTGCTGGATTTCTGCACTTTCGACAGCGGCTCGATCGGGATTTTCGGCGCCGCCCACGATGCGCCGGGCGCGCGGGCAAAACTGGCGTTCCTGCCGGAGCGCCTAAACCCGCCCTATTACCTGACCGGCGAGGATTTCATCCGCTACACGCTGGAGATGCAGTCGGTACGCTACGAGCGCATTGCGGCTGAAAGCATGATGCGTGCGCTCGACCTTGATACCGCCGCGCTGACGCGCCCGGTGCGCGCGTACTCCAAGGGCATGACGCAGAAGGTCGGCATCGCCGCATCTTTGCTCTGCAACAAGGACCTCTACATTTTCGACGAACCGACCAGCGGGCTGGATCCAAAGGCGCGCGCGCTCTTCAAACGACAATTGCAGGAATTAAAAGAGCGTTCGCGCACCGTTTTGTTTACCTCACACGCGCTCGCCGATGTCGAAGAATTGTGTGATCGGATGGCGGTCATACACGCCGGCGAACTGCGCTTTTGCGGCACACCGCAGGGTCTTTGCGAGCAGTTTGGCGGCAGCGAACTGGAGCCGGCGTTTTTGAACTGCATCGGCGGCGCGGTAACGGCCTAGTCTGCGCCCGACCGCCGGGCTATCAGCGATGGGCGCGATCTGGCAGAATATGCGGTCGCGTCAGGGGGAAGCATTGGAACAATCGCAAGCCAAGCCGGATCTGCTGATTGTCGACGACGATCCGTTGATCAGCGACACGCTGAACTTCGTATTGAGCCGCGACTTCAACGTCTATGTCGCCGAATCCCGCACGCAGGTCAAAAGCCTGTTGCGGCAGATCGACAATCCGCCGCAACTGGCGCTGATCGACCTCGGACTGCCGCCGACCCCGCATCGCCCCGACGAAGGCTTCAAATTGATCGGCGAACTGATCGCCACCTCGCCCACCATCAAGATTCTGGTGCTGTCCGGCCAGAACGACGAAACCAACGCGCGCCACGCGCGCACGCTTGGCGCGGTCGAATTCATCGCCAAGCCGTGCGAGCCCGAAAAAATCAAGCAGCTGCTGCTGAAATCGCTGCAGATACGCAGTGCGGAAATCAACGCAAAGCCGGCCGAAGGCGGCCTGATCGGCAGGAGCATGCTGATCGAAAAATTGCGCCAGCAGATAACCCAATACGCAAACGCGCCGTTCCCGGTGTTGATCGAAGGCGAATCGGGCAGCGGCAAGGAATTGATTGCCAGCGCCCTGCACCGCCACAGCAACCGCGCCGCAAAACCCTTTCTCGCCCTGAATTGCGCGGCGATTTCGCCCAATCTCGTTGAGCCGACACTGTTCGGTTACAGCAAGGGCGCGTTCACCGGCGCTACAACGTCGCGCGCCGGCTATTTCGAAGATGCCAAGGACAGCTCGCTGTTTCTCGATGAAATCGGTGAACTGCCGCTGGAACTGCAGGCAAAATTGTTGCGTGTGCTCGAGAACGGCGAATACCAGCGCGTGGGCGAAACGCAAAGCCGCGTCAGCAATGCCCGCGTCATCGCGGCGACCAATCGCGACATGCGCCAGGAGATCCGCAACGGGCGTTTCCGTGCCGATCTTTACCACCGGCTGTCGGTATTCACCATCGCGGTGCCTCCCTTGCGCGATCTGAACGAAGACAAGGAGATGCTGCTCGACCATTTCAGCGATTTCTATTCGCGTCAGGCCGGCGTAAAAACGTTTACGCTTGACGATGGCGCGCGGTCGCTGTGGCTCGACTACGGTTTCCCGGGCAACGTGCGTGAATTGCGCAATATCGTCATCCGCCTGACGACCAAGTGCGCCGGCCAGCCGGTCAACAGCGAGCAATTGCAGTCCGAACTCGATATGGAGAGCATGACGGTGGATCTGCCCGGCCTGCCCGCCGGGCAGGATTTCAAAGCCGTGCTTGAAGCGGCAAAAAAACATCTGCAGATGCAGAAAAACTTCAACCTCGACCTCGCCATGCAACAATGGGAAAAAGGTTATGTCGAGGCGGCGCTGGCCATCACCCAGGGCAATCTCTCACAGGCGGCAAAACTGCTCGGCATCCATCGCACGACCCTCTACAGCCGCATGCAGAACTACGGCACCCCGGGTGATGCAACCGAATCACCGCAATAGCCGCGTCGCTTCCACGGCCGGCAATCTGGACTCGAGGTAGCCCGTGTATTACACCCATTTCGGACTGACCCAGCCGCCGTTCCGGATCACGCCCAATACCGAGTTCTTCTTCAGCGGCGGCAACCGGGGCCCGATCCTTGAGGCGCTGATTTACGCAATCAGCCAGGGCGAAGGCATCATCAAAGTCACCGGCGAAGTCGGCAGCGGCAAGACCATGCTGTGCAACATGCTGCAGTCGCGGCTGCCGCCGACGGTCGAGACCGCCTATATCGCGAACCCGAGCGTCTCCCCCGAGGAAATCGTGCACGCAGTCGCGCTTGAGTTGCACCTCAAGCCGCCGCGCGACGCCGGACATCTTGAACTGATGCAGCTGATCCACTCGCATTTGCTTGAGCGCCATGCGCAAGGCAAGCAGGTCGTGATGTTCGTCGAAGAATCGCAGAGCATGCCGATCGCGACGCTGGAGGAAATCCGCCTGCTGTCAAATCTTGAAACGGCGAACAGCAAGCTGCTGCAGATCGTCCTCTTCGGCCAGCCCGAACTCGAAGACAACCTGCGGCAGACGAACATCCGGCAATTGCGCGAGCGCATTACCCACAGCTTCCGCCTGAGCCCGCTGAAAACCGGTGAAATCGGCGATTACCTGAATTTCCGCTTGCGTGCCGCCGGCTACCGTGGCCCCGATCTGTTTTCGCCGGCCATCATCAATGCGATGGCCAAGGCGTCCGGCGGACTGACGCGGCGGATCAATCTGCTCGCCGACAAAGCGATGCTTGCCGCGTTTGCCGAGAACACGCATACGATCAAACCCAAGCACGTCAAAGCCGCCGTCCGCGACAGCGAATTCAGTCATTACGAGGCGCCGCCACCGCGCGTGCGCTCGCGCTTTGTCCTGATCGCTTTCGCTGTAGGCACGCTGCTGGGGGTTGCCTTACTCGCGCTCATACAGAACTACCAGCAAGCGCCCACTTCGGTTGCAGAGCCCAGCCCTCAAGCACCTGCTGCTCCAATGGCAGCCGCGCCAGTGGAACCGGTGGCCGCGCCCGTCGTCCCCGCACCGATCACTGTAGCGGAAGGCCCTGCAATAACCGCGCCGCCACCGCCCGCGCCCGATCCGATTGCCGCCGCGCCGGCGCCACTGGCACAAGCGCCCGCTGCGCCCAAGCAAACACCTCCCCCTCCGGCCAAACCCATAAAACAAATTGATAATAAACAAGAGGTTAAAAAAGAAATCGCGCAGCCCCTTGATAACGGCGATATCGTGCAGGCGCGCCTGCGTGCGACCACGGATTGGCTCGCCAAACCGGGCAACAATACGGTCACGATCCAGTTGCTTGGTGCAGATAACCAACAACAGCTAAAGAATCATCTGAACGTTATTAGCAAATATGTTGAAATAAATGATGTTTTTGTGTACCGTACGTTAGCAAAGCAGAAACCGTCGATGACCGTTTTGTATGGCTCTTTTGCCAACCGCCGCGTAGCGCAGGAAGCGCTCAAGCAGTTACCGGCGGCGCTTAAGGGCAGCAAACCGATCCTGCGGACGGCGCAAGGCATACGCGCGGAAATCGCCGAACATCAGTCTCCTTAAGACGACGTGCGGCAGACGCGATGCGTTGTCGCTGCAATGCTTGATGGGAAATCCGGATGCGCGAATCGCATGTGGATGATTCCCGAATTAGGGAGACCGCAACATGTTTGCAAATCTGGCATCCGAATCCGCAGTGCGCGCACCCGGAAATCTGTTTCCGCCCGCGCGCCTTGCCATCCTCTGCGCGATGCTCGCCCTTGCGCTGACGGGCTGCTACAAGCGGTCGGTGCTGCCGCAATCGGAAGGACACGTCAATGCGCCCGCGGCAAAAACCTCCGTTGAGGACGTGCCAGCGCCCGCACGCATCAGCAATTTCGTCCCTGCGCCCAAGGCGGCGGTCAAAGCGCCAACCTACACGGTCGTGGTAAGCGAGGTGCCGGTCAAGGAATTGCTGTTCGCGCTCGCACGCGACACCAAACAGAACATCGACATCCATCCGGGCCTGCAAGGACTGGTGAGTATCAACGCGATCAATGAAACGCTGCCGGGCATCCTTGAGCGCATATCGAAGCAGGTCAACATGCGTTACCGCCTCGAAGGACAGACGATCATCATCTCGCCCGATGTGCCGTTCATGAAGACCTACAAGATCAACTACGTGAATATGACCCGCGAGACGACGTCGCAGATCGGCGTGTCCGGACTCATTCAAGGCAGCACCGGGGGAGGCGGCGGCAGTACCGGTGGCGGTGGCGGCGGGGCTGGCGGCGGTCAAACAAATGCATCATCAACGGTCGTGAAAACAGTTTCGAACAATAACTTCTGGGACACACTGCGCGACAATATTCGCTCAATCCTGACTTCGACGCGCAACCAGAATCTGACCTCGGAACAGCGCGCCGAGCGCGCCGAAACCGCGCGCTCGCAGCGTGAAGAGCGCCTGCAACAAGCCGAAGCGGTCGCTCGCGCCGGACAGGGTGCGCCGCAATTATTCAACAGCGTGTTCGGCAACCAGGCGGTGGCAACTCCTCTGGTCAACGACGTGCTTAACGACATCGTGGTCAACGCCGTAGCGGGTACCGTCAGTGTGCTGGCAACCGAGAAGCAGCATGCGCTGGTGCAACAGCATATCGACAGTATTACGCAGGTCGCACAACGCCAGGTTTTGATCGAGGCGACCATCGCCGAAGTCACTCTGACGGACGCATACCAAGGTGGCATTGACTGGAGCCGCCTCGCTTCCTCCGGCGGCCTGAATCTGACACAGACGTTGACCACCGGTGTCGCCAATGCCTTCAGTGCGGGCGCGCTGACGGTCGGTTACGCCAATCCGACATCGCAACTGGGCAATATCAGCGCCAGCGTAAAACTGCTTCAGCAGTTCGGCAACACGCGCGTATTGTCGAGCCCGAAACTGATGGCGCTCAACAACCAGACAGCATTGCTGAAGATCGTCGACAACATTGTGTACTTCTCGATCGAGGCGACCACGACCACCGCCGCCAACGTCGGCACCAACACCACGTTTAACACCTCCGCGTTGACGGTGCCGATCGGCATGGTGATGAGCATGACGCCGCAGGTGAACGACAACGGCCAGGTTTCGCTGTCGGTCCGCCCCACCATCACGCGGCTGAACGGGTTTGCCAACGACCCTAACCCCAGCCTTTGCAGTACCGCCATCGCGGCTTCCAACGGCGGCAAATGCCTGACCAACCCGGTGCCACAGATTCAGACCCGTGAAATGGAATCGGTGCTGCAACTGGTCAGCGGCCAGACCGCGGTACTCGGCGGCTTGATGCAGGACAACACCTCCTATGCGCGCAATGCCATTCCGGGCATCGGCAACCCCGGCAACACCGGCGTGCTGAGCGAAATCTTCAGCATGCGCAACGATTCGGTTACCAAAACCGAACTGGTGATCTTCCTGCGCGCCACCGTCATTACCAATCCGTCGCTGGAAAGCGAAGAGCTTAAATTCTTCGAACGCCTGTTGCCGCGCCAGTCGGAGACGCCGGCTTCAGGACAAACTGAAAAAACCGGCGCTGCAAAATGAGCCTCCTGATGAAGGCCCTGGAAAAGGCCGCCAAAGACCGCGAAGGCAGCGAACCCGGCGCGTCGAAAGACGGCATTTCGCTTGAGCCGATCCCCGCACGTACAGCGGCAGCGCGCGAACCCGCTCCAGCGGCACCGCGCGAGCCGGCTATCGCCGCGCCGCAACCGGCACGCAACAATGCGATGGCAGAACCGAAACAGCCCGCACAGGCGGCGACGGTGATGAAAGCCGGCCGCAGCGGCAGCAGCAGCGGCGGCATACTGCGCACGCGTCCGCTGTTCGTGTTCAGCATCCTGACCGGATTGGTGGCCGCCGGTTAT
>JANXSE010000122.1 GCA_025356695.1 Betaproteobacteria bacterium | reverse complement strand
GCTGATCGACACCGGTTCGCGCATGGACGACGTGATCTTTGAAGAATTCAAGGGCACCGGCAACATGGAAGTGCACCTCGACCGCCGCATGGCGGAGAAACGCATCTACCCGTCGATCAACGTCAACCGTTCGGGCACGCGCCGCGAAGAACTGCTGCTCAAGCAGGACGTGCTGCAAAAAATCTGGGTGCTGCGCAAACTGCTCTACCCGATGGACGAACTCGAAGCAACGGAATTCCTCGTCGACAAACTGCGCGCGACCAAGAATAACGCCGAGTTCTTCGACTCGATGCGGCGCGGGTAAGCACATCTGCGACCGCCTGCTCACCATGAATGCATGCGCACAGAATCCGAACTCGCGGCGCCCGTTCCCGCAAGCGGGCCTTCGGCTAACGGGTCACGGTCGCCAGTTCTTCGACTCGATGCGGCGCGGATAAGCGAAGTTTCAATCTCTGCGCTGCAATGACCGGACGCACCGGAAATCCGGACTTGCAGAGGCAATACCCGCCGGCCGCCCCGGCCGTGCGGTTCGCGACGGTTCTTCTGATGCTGGTTTTGACCGCCTGCGTGACGCGCGAACCGTCGCCGCAGGAAATCCGGTCCAAGCGTTTTGAAACGCTACCGGACAAGGCCGTTGTTTACCTCTACCGCGACCGCATCGATTTCTCGGACAACCCCGCCAGTTTCACACTTGACGGCGCGCATCAGGGCGCGACTTATCGCGGCACCTACTTCCGCCTCGAACTTGCACCCGGCCGCCACCAGCTGGCCGGTTTCGCCGGTGATATCGGCCATTTCGAATTCGCAGTGGAGGCCGGCCGGCTTTATTTCATCCGGCATATGGTGTCGCGCTTTCGCGGCACTGAGCTGTCGCATTTCCAGCCGGTGCCGGCCGACTACGGACGACAGGCCGTCTTGCAATACGAATTGAACGGCGCGCCCTGACGCGGTTGGAAAGCAACGCGCGCTTGGAGTAGCATAGGATCGCCATGAAAAATATCCGCGCCGTTTATATTGCACTGGCCGTCATCAGCATGCTGCTGGGCGGCTGCTCTGCAACACCGCAGGCGTCGCTGCAGGACGACGCTGCGGCCAAGCAGTTCGAGAGCGCTCCCGGGGCGGCCATCGTCTATCTGTACCGCGCAGATTACCCGTCGAATGTGGGGTTCCCGGTTCTGTGGCTGGACAACAGACTGATCGGCGAACTCACGCCGGCAAGCTATTTCCGCGTCAGCGTGCGCCCGGGCAAAAATCTGCTGACCGCCTATGCCGGCGACAACGGCCGGCTCGAATTCGAAACACGCAGCGGCGAAGTCTATTTCGTCGCCATTACCTCGCATGGCGACGGCAGTTCCAGTTACAGCGCGTTCCGCAGCGTGACGCCTGAAGTCGGCCGCGCGCAAATCCAGAAATGTTGCGCGTTGCTGGACACATGGAAGCCCGGCCAGACCCGCATGCCCCTCTGAAACAGCCCTGCCGAGGCGGTTTACGGGCAACTTGCATGTCTGCGCCCGCTAGGGGATAATCGCCGCTTTTCGCGACCCGGCCAAGCGCCCGAGGACAGCATCATGAAGACTGCAATTCACCCTGAATACAAAGAGATACCTGTTTCCTGCAGCTGCGGAAACAAGTTTACGACGCGCTCGACCTTGGGCAAGGAACTGCAAGTTGAAGTGTGCGCGGAGTGCCATCCGTTTTACACCGGCAAGCAGAAGATCGTCGATACCGCCGGTCGCGTCGAGAAATTCAAGCAGAAATTTGCACGCACGCCGAGCTCCAAAGGCAAATCCGTCGCTGCCTGATCAGGCACGCGCTTGCAATAAAAAAGGCAGCCAAGGCTGCCTTTTTTATAGGTGTCAACCGCCCGCTCAGGCATTGCCGACGCCCATCAAGGCGGCGACGCCGAGCACCGCGAAGAGTAAAGCCGTCGCCATGCGCACCGCGCGAAACGGAATGCGGTGCGCGGCCATCGAGCCCATGTACACCACCGGCACGTTAGCGATCATCATGCCGAGCGTGGTGCCGACCACCACCGCCCACAACGGTTGATACTGCGCGGCCAGCACGATGGTCGCGATCTGCGTCTTGTCCCCCATCTCGGCGAGAAAAAACACGCCGCAGGTCATGACGAACAATCCGGCCCGCGTCGATTCCCTGAGTTCGCCGTCGAGTTTGTCCGGCTTGAGCGTCCACAACGCGATGGCGAGCAGCGAACCGCCGACCGCCCAGCGCATGAAATCGGGCGGCGCCACCTCGCGTATCCACGCGCCCAACGCACCGGCGAGAAAATGGTTGGCGATGGTGGCGACGAAAATGCCGGCGACGATCGGCAGCGGCTTGCGGTAGCGCGCCGCCAGCAATAACGAGAGTAGCTGCGTCTTGTCGCCGATTTCGGCAAGCGCGACGACCAGCGTCGAAGTGAGAAAAGCTTCCATGATGCAGTTCCGCGGATGTTCGGGAATAAGCGGTTGCTGCTCCCGGTGCAGACCACTATTTTACTCTGCCCCGCGCAAACAAAAAAAAGCCCCGCTGCGGCGGGGCTTTTTTTTGGTTCGACGCGACTATTTTTTGGCCGGCTCGCCGCCCGGATTGTTGTAGAGAAACTCCGACAGTGAACGCTCGGCAACGCGGTGCCACAAAAATTCGTCTTCGCGGAATTTCTTCCACGACTCGTAGATTTTTTTCCACGCCGGGTTCTTGCCGGCCTCTTCTTCGTAGAGTTCAAACGCAGCCTTGTAAGCGGCACGCATGATCTCCGTGGAAAACGCGTGCAGGCGCACGCCGTTTTTCACCAGCCGTTGCAAGGCCTGCGGGTTCTTGAAATCGTACTCGGCCATCATGTCGAGGTTGGCTTCGTAACACGCAGCCTCAAGCGCGGCCTGATATTCCTTCGGCAGCTTTTCCCATTCCTTGATGTTGACGTAGAGGCCGTACATCGAGCAGGCCTCCCACCAGCCGGGATAGTAGTAATGCGGCGCGATCTTGTAGAAGCCGAGTTTCTCGTCGTCGTAGGGGCCGACCCATTCGGCGGCGTCGATGGTGCCGCGCTCCAGCGCCGGATAAATGTCGCCGCCGGCAATCTGCTGCGGCACCGCGCCGAGGCGCGACATTACCTCTCCACCCAGGCCGGCGATACGCATCTTCAATCCTTTGAGGTCGGCCGGCGTGCGCACTTCCTTGCGGAACCAGCCGCCCATCTGCGTGCCGGTGTTACCCGCCGGAAATGAAATGATGTTGTAGTCCTTGAAAAACTCGCGCATCAGTTGCAGACCACCGCCCCAGTAGATCCACGCATTCTGCTGGCGCTGGTTCATGCCGAAAGGCACGGTGGTGTCGAACGCAAATGCCTTGTTCTTGCCGACAAAATAGTAACCAGCGGTATGCGTGCACTCGACGGTGCCCTGCTGCACGGCGTCCACCGTACCGAAGGCCGGCACGATCTCGCCGGCGCCGAAAACGCGGATCTGAAATTTGCCGCCGGTGATGGCCGCAACGCGTTTCGCAATGACTTCGCCGCCGCCGTAAATCGTATCGAGACTTTTCGGAAAACTCGAAGCGCAGCGCCAGCGCACTTCCGGCATCGATTGCGCGATTGCGGGCGCTGCAACCGACACCGCGGCGGCGCCGCCGGCGGCGGTCAAAAATTTTCTACGATCGACTTTCATGGCCTCTCCTTGAGTGGAATTGCGTGCACATTCGGCGCGTGATCGCCGCGCCGTCTAGTATGTCTTGTATTGCAGATACTTGCCGCTCATCACGATATTGACGCGGTCGCCCTTGGGATCGGCCTCGCGCTTGAGATCCATCTTGAAATCGATCGCGCTCATGATGCCGTCGCCGAATTCCTCGTGAATGAGTTCCTTGAAGGTGGTGCCGTAGATGCTCACCAGTTCGTAGAAACGGTAGATCAGCGGATCGGTCGGCACCGCCGTCGGCAGCGAGCCCTTGTACGGCACCTGCTGCAGCAGCAACACGGCGTCTTCGGGCAGCCCGAGCAGTTTGCCGGCGGCCTTGGCCTGTGCCTTGGTCATCTGCATCTGCCCCAGCAGCGCGGCGGTCGTCCACTCCTTGCTCTGGCCGACGACTTTGGCGATTTTTGTCCAGCTCAGGCCCTTCTTGATCTTGGCCATGACGACCATTTCAGTCACATCGGTGCGTTTCATGATTTGCATGGTTCTCTCCTTGTGGAAGGTTTAGCGATGGGCGCCAAGCGCGAGCCGCGTCTCGGCGCCGCGCGGCTGCGGGATAGATTCTGGCATTGCCGGCGCGGCGACGGGCAGTCCCGGCGTGACGAGCGGTGGATGCAAAGGGTCGTAATCGGCGGGCGGCTGCTCGGTGAACACCTTCGAACGGCTGACCAGAAAATCGACCAGATGATTGCGGATCGCGTAGTACTGCGGGTCTTTGTGGATGGTGTGACGGCTGCGATCGCGCGGCAGCGTGTTGACGACAATCTCGGCAATGCGTGCGCCCGGCCCGTTCGACATCAGCATGATCTTGTCGGCGAGCAGGATGGCCTCGTCCACATCGTGCGTGATCATGAACACGGTCTGCCCGGTCGCCGCGCAGATCTTCAGCAGCTCGTCCTGGATGACCCCGCGCGTCAGCGCATCGAGTGCGCCGAACGGTTCGTCAAGCAGCAACATTTTCGGCGAGATCGAAAACGCGCGCGCAATGCCGACGCGCTGTTTCATGCCGCCGGAGAGCTCCGCCGGCTTCTTGTCGGCGGCGCCGGCCAGCCCGACCATCGTCAGATAGCGGTCGCAGATTTCATCAATGGTGGCGCGCCGCGCATCGGGCCAGCGCGAGCGCACCGCGAACTCGACGTTTTTCTTCGCCGTCAGCCACGGCATCAAGGCGTGCCCCTGAAACACCACACCGCGGTCGAGACTCGGCCCCGCCACTTCGCGGCCGTCCATGATGACGACGCCGCCGCTCGCCTCATCCAGACCGGCAAGTATGTTGAGGATGGTCGATTTGCCGCAGCCCGAGTGGCCGATGATGCAGACGAACTCGCCTTTTTCGATGGCGAAGTTGACCTCATTGAAGACAACAAGCGGCGGGCCGCCGCGTGCCACGGCAAACGATTTTGACAGCCCTTCAACCTTGAGAAATTCGGCGCTCACGGCCCTTACTCCGGATAACTGACGGCGCGTGCGAGCCGCGCGAGGATCTGGTCAAGCAGCATACCGACCAGGCCGATCAGCAGGATAGCGCACAGGATGTTGCTGATCGAAAGATTGTTCCACTCGTTCCAGACGAAGTAGCCGATGCCGGTGCCGCCGACCAGCATCTCCGCGGCGACGATCACCAGCCAGGCAATGCCGACCGAGATGCGCATGCCGGTCATGATGGTGGGCGCGGCCGCCGGTAGCACCACCAGGAAGGCCTTGCGCAACGGCGAGACTTCGAGCGTGCGCGCAACGTTCAGCCATTCACGCCGCACCGCCGATACACCGAACGCCGTGTTGATCAGCATCGGCCACAGCGAACAGATGAAAATCACGAAGATCGACGAGGTCGCGCTGTCCTTGATGGTAAACAACGCCAGCGGCATCCATGCCAGCGGCGAGATCGGCTTCAACACCTGGATAAACGGATCGAATGCCCGATAGAGCAGCGGCGACATGCCGATGACGAAACCGAGCGGAATGGCGACCAGCGCTGCAAGGCTGAAACCGAGCAGCACGCGGCCGATCGAGTAGGCGATCTGGATGCCGATGCCCTGGTCGTTGGTGCCGCGCACGAAGAACGGGTCCTTCGCGTGCTCCCACAACTTGAGCGCCACATCCTTCGGCGACGGCATGGCCGACTTCTGTCCGCTGGCGGCGGCACTACCCACCAGTTTCGAGTACTCCGAGTCGGCCACCGGCGCGCCGCCGGTCGGCAGCGTCGCCACATGCCAGACCGCCACGAACAGCGCGAAGATGACGAAAGAGAGCAAGGCCGCCGCAAGCCGGCCCGAACGCTGCATCGCTCAGGCCCGCTTGATCGCGAAGCTCGCGATATAGTCGTCGGGTTTGGCCGGGTCGAACTCTTTGCCCATGACCGAGAACTTCTTGCTCGTCGTCGCCGGCGGTTTCAAACCAGCTTCCTTCATCATTTTCGCCGCGTCGGTGGCCAGAAACACCTCGCGCGCCACTTTGGCGTAATCAATGTTGCCCTTGATCTGCCCCCAGCGCTTCATCTGCGTCATGATCCAGACTGCAAACGAATTCCACGGGAAGGGATCGAAGTCGATGCGGTTGGGCACCTTGAGCACATTGCCCAGACCATCGGCGTAACTGCCGGTCAACACCTGCTCGACCACCGTCACCGGCTGGTTGAGGAAATTCGCCGGCGCGATGGCTTCCGCAATTTGCTTGCGGTTCTCCGGCTTGGCAGCGAATGCCGTCGCATCGACGATGGCCCGCAGCAGGGCGCGATAGGTGTTCGGGTTGTTTGTGATGAACTCCTTGCTGGCGGCGAACGCGCAGCAGGGATGACCCTCCCACATTTCCTTCGTCAGCATGTGAATGAAGCCGACGCCGTCATACACCGCGCGCTGGTTAACCGGATCGGGTGCGAGGAAACCGTCGATATTGTCGGCACGCAGGTTCGCCACCATCTCGGGCGGGGGCACCGAACGGATCTGCACGTCTCGGTCCGGATCCAGCCCGTGCTCGGCGAGGTAATAGCGCAGCAGGTAGTTGTGCATCGAGTAGTCGAAAGGCACGGCGAACTTGAAGCCCTTCCATTGCTTGGGATCGCGTTTGTCCTTGTGTTTGACCGACAGCGTGATGGCCTGGCCGTTGATGTTCTCAATCGCCGGCACGACATAGGGAATCGGGTTCGAGCCGGCGCCCAGCGATATCGCCAGCGGCATCGGCGAGAGCATGTGCGCGGCGTCATATTCCTTGTTCAACGTCTTGTCGCGAATGACAGCCCAGCCGGCAGTTTTGACGACGTCCACGTTCAGGCCCTGGCGCGAATAAAAACCCATCGGCAATGACATGATGATGGGCGTCGCACAGGTAATCGGGATGAAGCCGATCTTGACCGACTGCTTTTCCAGTTTGCCGACCTGGGCGAAGGCCTCTTTCGCTATGCCGAGCGGGAAAAATGTCGAGATCGCCGACAACGCGGTGCCCGCCCCCACTGCCCGCAAAAAACGCCGGCGCAATTCATCCTGCGGAAACAACGCGCGCATGACGGCGGATTCAACCACGCGTGACTGCAGCGCCTCGCTGCCGCTGTCGAAGCGTGCCGACTCGACTGCCGCGTCGTGTTCGGACTGCGTCGAATGTCCGCCGCAACCGCAAGCGGAGGACAGTTTGATATTCGGGTCATACGGGTTCTTGAATCCTGACATGGCGCCCTCCGCGGCTAAGTTGTGCACCTTCCTTTAGCACGCGCCATACCAGCCCCCCGACAGCGCCGCCAAACATAGTTCAAAAACATGTTTTGATTGATGAAAATCACGGCGCCCGGATTTTTGTAATGGGCCGCGCGCAGTCAGCCGCCAGCGGCTTTGCACGTTAATAGTGCGGCGCGCACGATTCGGGGGCGCCCGCTTGGTCGCCTGCCCCGCCAACCGTTAAAATCGCACTTCTATGAAGTCCAAGCTTTTGACGATCGCCGCTGCCGCCGCAAGTCTGCTGCTCACCGACTGCGCGCAGAATCCGGTTTCCGGCAATCCGAATTTCGTCACCATGTCGGAGCCCCAGGAGGTGCAGGTCGGCCGCCAGGGAGACGTCAAGGTGCGCCAGCAGTACGGCGTCTATGACGACAAGGCGCTGCAGAAATACGTCAACGACGTCGGCCAGCGTCTGGCGAAAGAAAGCCACCGCCCCGGGCTGCAATACACATTCACGGTGGTCGATTCGCCGGAGATCAATGCCTTCGCACTGCCCGGCGGTTACATCTACATCACGCGCGGCATCATGAGTTATCTGAACTCCGAAGCGGAACTCGCCGGCGTGATCGGCCACGAGATCGGCCACGTCACTGCGCGCCACAGCGTGCAACAGATGAGCGCCGCCACCGCCGCCGGCGTCGGCGCCACCCTGCTTGAAATCTTCGTGCCGGTATTGCGCAACCAGGCCGGCGACAGCGCCATCAACCTGCTCGGCAACGCGTTACTATCCGGCTATGGCCGCGAACATGAGCTTGAAGCCGACCGCCTCGGCGCGCAATACCTCGCCCGCAGCGGCTACGATCCGCAGGCCATGATCAAGGTGGTCGGCGTGCTGAAAAACCAGGAACTGTTCGATGCCGAAGTGGCGAAAGCCGAGGGCCGCGAGCCGCGTTCCTACCACGGCGTGTTCGCCTCGCACCCGGACGCCGACACCCGCCTGCAACAGGTGGTCGCCGAGGCCGGCAAACCGGTGCCGGGCGCCACGCGCGTCAATCAGGAGGAATTCCTGCGCATGATTGACAAGCTGGTATTTGCCGACAGCCCGGCGCAGGGCACTATCCGCAACGGCAATTTTTATCACGTCGATTTCGGCATGGCGCTGACTTTTCCGCGCGACTGGAAAATCCGCAACCAGCCGGCCAACGTCGCCGCCACCAACGCAGCCAACGACGCCATCATCGATCTGCGCGGCGCCGGGCCGGCGCAGGGTTCGCCGCTCGATGCGCTGCGCAAGGTACTGCGCGGCAACCTCGGGCCGGAAACCACGCAGTTGTCGATCAACGGCCTGCAGGCCGCCGTCACCACCACCAGCCTGCAGGGCAAACCGACGCGCGTGGCGCTGGTTTTTCTCGGCAAGTCGGCCTTCCTGATCGGCGGGCAGGCGAAAACTGCGCAGGCAATGCAACGGGTTTTGCCCGAGATCAATGCGGCCATCAACAGTTTCCGCACAATCGGCGACGCCGAGCGGGCGCTTGCGCGCCCGCTGACACTGCGCGTGATCAATGCGGCGAAGGATGCGCGTTTCGCCGAACTGGCGCGCAATTCGCCGCTCGGCAAGAATGCGGTTTCACATCTGCGCCTGATCAACGGAATGTATCCAAACGGCGAACCGCTCGCCGGACAACCTCTGAAGGTGATCGAATGACCGACCTTATCAAAACTATCCACGCCACCGAATGGAATGCCGGGCCATCGGCCGCCGATGCCGCTGACGCCACCAGCGCGCTTGAAAACGGACAGGTGCTGCACATGCCGCGGCTTGCCTTCGCGCTGTCGCCGGAGGAACGGCGCTTTCTCTCGCCGCAATGGTCCGACGGCAAGGCCAAAAACGTCAGTTACGACCCGGCCGCACATCAGGTCAGGCACACCGCTGCCGAGGGCGCCGACCGCAGCGCGCTGGCCGCCATGATGGACCGCTACGCCAACGCCGCACGCACGCTGGTGACCAGCCTCTGCCCCGCCTATACGCGCGACCTCGCATGGGGGCTCACCAGCTTCCGCCCGGTCAGTGCGGCGAACCGCGAGGCCTCGATCCGCAAAGACGACATGCGCCTGCACATCGACGCATTTGCCTCGCGTCCGGTGCAGGGCAAGCGTCTCCTGCGCGTATTCTGCAACATCAATCCGGACGGCGCGCCGCGCGTGTGGGAACTCGGCGAACCGTTCGATGCCGTCGCTGCGCGGTTCCGCGACCGCATTCCCGCGCCATTGCCGGGCAGCGCGTGGCTGCTGGAAAAACTGCACATCACCAAGGGACGGCGCAGCGCCTATGACCACATCATGCTCGGTCTGCACGACCAGGCCAAACTCGACGACGCCTATCAGCAGACGACCACAAAAACGCGCGTCGAGCTGTCCGCCAGCACGACGTGGATCGTGTTTACGGATCTGGTCATGCATGCGGTGCTGAGCGGCCAGTATCTGCTTGAGCAGACCTTCTATCTGCCGCCGGCGGCGATGCAGGACGAGTCGCGCGCGCCGCTGCGCCGTCTGGAAAAACTCTATCAACGCGCGCTGGCCTGAACGCCGCCGCATTGCAATATGCCTGCGGTATGCCGCGGCCGCTGCAAAAGCAGTGGCCTGAATCGCCGTATCGAACGAAAATAGCAGGATGAGACTCAACTCCGGCGGCCAGCCCGCCCCACAACCGATCGCGCTGGCGTGGATCATCACGCTGGCAGCGGCCTGGATACTGCCGGGTCTGCTCGGCCACGATCCGTGGAAGCCCGACGAGGCCTATACCTTCGGCCTCGTCTACAGCCTGCTCAACGGCGGCGACTGGGTCGTGCCGATGCTGGCCGGCGAACCGTTCATGGAAAAGCCGCCACTCTTTTACTGGAGCGCGGCGCTGGTGGCGAAACTGCTCGCGCCGCCGTTCGCGCTGCACGACGCCGCACGGCTGACCACCGGCCTCTACATGGCATTGACGTTTGCCTTTGTCGCCGGCGCTGCGCACGAACTGTACGGCAAGGGCCGCGGTACACTGGCCACGCTGCTGCTGATGGCCTGCCTCGGCATCGTCATCCGCAGCCACCAGTTGATCACCGACATTTCGTTGCTGACCGGCTTTGCCGCCGGCTTTTACGGCTTGGCGCTCGCGCTGCGCCGTCCCGCCGCCGGCGGCCTCTGGCTTGGCACCGGTGTCGGCATCGGATTCATGTCGAAAGGCCTGCTGGCACCGGGCATCTTCGGCATTGTGGCCGTGCTGTTGCCGCTGCTGCCGGCCTGGCGTAACCGCGGCTACGCATCGGCACTGGCGGTTGCCGCGCTGGCCTGCCTGCCGTGGCTGCTGCTGTGGCCCTGGGCCCTGCATGCACAGTCACCCGCGCTCTTCAACGAATGGTTGATGGTCAACAACTTCGGCCGCTTCCTCGGCAACAATGATCTCGGCCCGAGCGCCGACAATGCACACTACCTGCGCATCCTGCCGTGGTACGCGCTGCCGACGCTGCCGCTGGCGGCATGGGCGCTGTGGCGCGCACGCGGCAAAGGCCTGGCAACACCGGCATATGCGCTGCCATTGCTCGGCTTCATCGTGATTTTTCTGGTACTCAGCGTGTCGGCCGACGCGCGCGAACTCTACGCGCTGCCGATGCTGATCCCGCTCGCGCTGCTCGCCACGCCGGCGGTCGACACGCTGCGCCGCGGTGTCGCCAATCTCATGTACTGGTTCAGCGTCATGGGCGGCGGCTTCTTCATGATCGTGGCGTGGTTTTACTGGAGTGCGCTCGAACTCGCGCTGCCGGCGAAACTGCACGCGCACCTGCACACACTGCAACCGGGTTACACGCCGGGTTTCAAGTGGCTGGCGTTCACGCTGGCCGCGCTGTATTCGATCGGCTGGATCGTGCTCTTGCTGAAATTGCGCAAGGGCCGCGAGCGGCCGGTCATCGCCTGGGCGGCAACGATGACAATGGTGTGGGGGCTGCTGGCCATACTCTTCGTCGGCTGGCTGGATGCCGGCAAGAGCTACCGCGCGATGATCGCCGACATGCAGAAAGCACTGCCACCGAAATACGACTGCATCGCCAGCCAGACGCTGGGCGAACCGCAGCGCGCGATGCTGCATTATTTTGCCAACATCATCACTTACCGTCTCGATCAACCGGAACGCAAACGCGATTGCGAACTGACACTGGCGCAGGGTGTGGCGAGCGAAGAGCAGGTGCCGACCGGCCGCTGGGAAAAAATCTGGGAAGGCACGCGCCCCGGCGACAAGGTTGAGCGCTATCGCCTCTATCGCCGCCTCGACACCGTTGCCGCCAGGCACTGAAGCGGCACGGACGCGCCGCTTCAGTTATAAACCCTTGACGCCGCTTAGGACGACGACGGCCAGATGCGGCGTGCGACGTTGGGTGAACCCGGTGCATGCACCAGCTTGCGCACGACCTTGTCGGTCCATGCCTCCTGCTCCGGATTGAAACTTTCGTGATCGACGAATTTCTGGTTGCGCGCATCGACTGAGACGAATTCGTAGAACACCGCATGTTTGGCCCAGCCCGACACCGACACCAGCTTACGGATGCGCACGCAGCCGGGCAGCTTCTCCATGCACGGCAGGCGCCACGTCGCGTACCAGTCCATCAATTCGTCCTCGTCTTCGATCGCACCGGCGTTGAAACTGCCCATCTGCATACCCGGCATGAAGGTCATGTCGTCGCTCGCCGCTTTCGCTTCCGGCCCGTACGCCATGCCTTCGAGCGCCATCACGTTCGAGCGTTCGCCGATGCGCATGGCCAGCATTTTTCGATCAACCGCCGGCAATCCGCCGTGATAAATCGACGGCGCCGGATTGGCAAAAGCATACGGTGTCGCGCCGCCAAAGACGAGAATGAAGCGGTCGCCCTGCGGCACTTTCGGATCGGGTGTTGCGCGCAAACGCCCCGCCTCGCCGGAAATTCTGACATTCGATTCCGACGCATAGTGCGCGGCGCCAAGCACACCGGGGCGCTTGAGCACCATTGGTATATAGCTGTCGTGGAGCCATGCGAGGTATTTGTCACGGTTCTGCTCGGGCAGGTTGTACCAGCTGATCCAGAATCCTGAATTCAAAATGTTCTCCTCACTGATTTTTTATCGCACGCGGGTGTGCTCTCGGAAAATGATCATAACATCCGCGGCGGTCGGCCCCGCGCGGGGCGACGCTCACGCCGCATTCGCACCGCGCAGGAAAGCGCGCTGGCACGGGTGTAATATCCGGCCACCCTCGTCGAACGCAGGAAGGTCCATGAAGCACACCGTACGCCATGCCCTCGTTACCGCAACGGTACTCGCGCTGAGTGTGCCGGCCGTCGCGCAAAACTATCCAGCCAAACCAATCCGCCTGATCGTGCCCTCGGCCCCCGGCGGTGGCACCGACATCGCCGCACGGCTGATTGCGCAGGGCCTCACGGAAAGCCTCGGCCAGGCGGTCGTCGTCGATAACCGCGGCGGCGCCGGCGGCATTGCCGGTGTGACGGTCGCTGCAAAACTGTCCGCCCCCGACGGTTACACGCTGGTGCTCGGCAGCAACGGCCACCTGTCGTTCGCTTCCGCCGTCAATCCGAAACTGCCGTACGATCCGCAAAAAGATCTGACACCGATTTCGCTTGTCGCCAACCAGCCGTTCGTGCTCGCCGTCAGTTCGGCGGTGCCGGCCAACTCGATTCGTGAGCTGATCGCGCTGGCGAAAAGCAAACCGGGCGACATCACCTATGGCTCCGGCGGCACCGGTTCAGCCTCCCATCTGGGTGTTGAATTGTTCCAGTACAAGGCCGGTATCAAGCTGATGCATATCCCGTATAAAGGCACCGGGCCGGGCATGTCGGCGCTGATGTCGGGCGAACTGCAACTGCTGATGGCCGGGCTTGCCACCGTGCTGCCACAGGCAAAAAGCGGGAAAATCAAAGTACTGGCGGTGTCCGGTGTGCAGCGTTCGCGCATGGCGCCGGAGGTGCCGACGGTGGCCGAAGCCGGTGTGCCGGGTTACGACTTCAACGTCTGGTACGGCATGATGGCGCCAGGCGGCACCGCACGACCCATCGTGCTGAAACTGGCGGGTGAAATCGGGCGCCTGCTCAAAGCACCCGTCGTGCTGGAACGTTTCGCGGTCGCCGGGCTTGAGCCGGTCAGCAACACCCCGGATGAATTCGCCGCCCTGCTGCAACGTGAAATCCCGGAGTGGCACAAGATCGCCAAGGCCGCCAACATCCGCGTCGAATAATGATCTAGCTCATGGTATTGGGCATGCTGCTGGCGTAAACTGCTTTTCCGTTTTCAGATCCGGACACCTGCTTTTTTTCCCGGCAACTATCGCATCGAGGAGACCCATCATGGCGGAACGTGAAATCGTAGTACTCAGCGGCGTGCGCACGGCAATCGGTGATTACGGCGGTGCACTGAAGGATGTTGCCCCCTCCGAACTGGCTGCACAGGTGATCCGCGAGGCGATCAAACGCGCCAACGTCGATCCGAAGCAGGTCGGCGCGCTGGCGCTTGGCAACGTGATCCACACCGAAGCCAAGGACATGTACATTTCGCGCGTGGCCGCGCTCAAGGCCGGCCTGCCGCAGGAATCCACCGCCTTCGGCGTCAACCGGCTGTGCGGCAGCGGCATGCAGGCAATCGTCAGCGCCGCGCAGATGATCAAACTCGGCGACGCCGACATCGCCATCGGCGGCGGCGCCGAATCGATGAGCCGCGGCGGCTACCTGCTGCCGACGCTGCGCTCGGGCCAGCGCATGGGGGACGCCACCGCCGTCGACATGATGGTCGGCGCGCTGACCGATCCGTTTGAAACCGTGCACATGGGCATTACCGCCGAGAACATCGCCACGCAATGGAAAATCACGCGCGAAGCGCAGGACGCGTTCGCGGTCGAGAGCCATCGCCGCGCCATTGCCGCGATCGAAAAAGGCTACTTCAAGGAGCAGATCCTGCCGGTCGAACTGAAGACGCGCAAAGGCGTCACGCTGTTCGACAAGGACGAGCATCCGCGCGCCGACGCCACGATCGAAGGCATGGCCAAGCTGCGCGCCGCCTTCAAGAAGGACGGCTCGGTCACTGCCGGCAATGCTTCGGGCATCAACGACGGCGCCGCCGCTGTGGTGCTGATGGAAAAAGCTGCGGCGGAAAAGCAGGGCTTGAAACCGATGGCGCGGCTGGTCTCGTACGGCATCGCCGGCGTCGATCCGAAAATCATGGGCATCGGCCCGGTGCCGGCGTGCACGCAGGCGCTCGCACGCGCCGGCCTCAAGATCAGCGACATCGACGTGGTCGAGGCCAACGAAGCCTTCGCTGTGCAGGCAATGGCGGTGGCCTGCGATCTGAATTTCGATCCAGCAAAAACCAATCCGAACGGTGGTGCGGTCGGCCTCGGACATCCGATCGGCGCCACTGGTGCGCTGCTGACAGTGAAAGCGATTTACGAACTGCAGCGCAGCGGCGGACGCTACGCGCTGGTCACCATGTGCATCGGCGGCGGCCAGGGCATCGCGGCGGTATTTGAACGAATGTAGCCGCAGTTCGCAACAGAACTGCATTTTACGGGGCGCTGCGGCGCCCCGTATTTTTTCCCACACTCAATCCCAGCTGCCGCCTCTTGCCCGCAGTGCGACAAGACGCGCCAGCGCATAGTGCGTAAATACAAGCCCGCCCGCCACCGGCGCCAGCAAATTGACGAACGGCACCGCGTAGAGCAGCGCGACCATGAGGCCGAGCAGGAAAAACCGGCCGCGGCAGGCGGCGACAATGACGCGGTATTCGGCGGCATCGGCATGTTCGGCCAACGCGTCGTAACGAAACAAGCGCTGGATCAGCCAGCCCGCGAGCAACAACCCCAGCAGCGGGCCGAACGGGCCGGCGAACCACAGCGGCAGCGTGACGAGCCACAGCGCTGCGAAGACGATGACGGCAATCAATGCATTGAGAAAACTGCCGGCGACACTGCCGCCGCGGCGCCGTTCGAGCGCCGGATAGCCGCGCGCCGCGACAAAACCGACGATCAGCGGCATGGCCAGCAGCGCAGCCAGCATGCCTGCCGTCGCCAGCACCAGCGGAACCAGCAGCAGCGCGGTCATTATCCAGGCAGCGTAATGCGCCAGTTCGAGCAGGCCACCGGCCGGCAGCCAGTCGGCGAGTATTGAGCCGGTCATCCAGCCGTTGACCAGCCGCGCCCACTCGGCCCAATACAGCCAGGCGATGCCCAGCCACACGGCGAGCGCCACCAGCATCGGCCACACTGCCAGTGCCAGCATGCGCAACGAGCAGAGATCGCGTAACGCGCGGCCAAACGCCATCAACAAATCTGACATAAACCTGCTCGGGGAATGTAACGGTAGCGGATCGTTTATTACGGCGCTTCGATTCTAATCCGGTTGGGCAGCACCGACCAAAGTCGCTACAATCATCGCGGACACTGAGAGCTTTCGAAATGCACACGCTGACCAAATCCCCCGCCTGGCAGGCGCTCGAGTCTCACCGGCAGACCATGGCGCTGGCGAGCATTGCGCAATTGTTTGATGCCGAGCCGCGGCGCTTTACAAATTTTTCGCTGCGCCTCGGCGGCATGCTGCTCGATTACTCGAAGAACCTGGTCAATCAGGACACTATCCACCTTCTGGCCGAGCTCGCTCGCGCGCGCGGCCTCGGCCCGCAAATGCGCCAGCTGTTCAGCGGCGGCAAAATAAACGTTACCGAAGACCGTGCCGTGTTGCACACGGCGCTGCGCGGCGAGCAAGCGGTGCTGGTCGATGGCGTCGACGTCATGCCGCAGGTCCGCGCGACGCTTGAGCGCATGCAGGCCTTCAGCGACCGCGTGCGCGACGGCCGCCTTAGCGGCCACGGCGGCCGTTACACCGATGTCGTACACATCGGCATCGGCGGCTCGCACCTCGGACCGATGCTGGCGACGCGCGCGCTCGCGCCCTATACGGGCGGCGGCCCGCGCTTGCATTTCGCCTCCAACATCGACATGGCGGCGCTGCAACGCACGCTGGCGCCGCTGGACGCGGCGACCACGCTGGTGATCGTGGTGTCAAAGACCTTCACCACCAGCGAAACGCTGGCCAATGCGCGCACCGTGCGCGACTGGTTGTCGCGCGCCATCGGTGCCGCGGCGGAGCGCCAGCTGGTCGCCGTCACCGCCAACACGCAGCGTGCCGCCGAATTCGGCGTCACCGCCGATCACATTTTTCCGTTCTGGGACTGGGTCGGCGGCCGCTATTCGCTGTGGTCCGCGGTCGGCCTGCCGGTCGCGCTCGCGATCGGCATGGACGGCTTCCGCGAGATGCTGCACGGCGCGCATGAAATGGACGAGCACTTCCGCAACGCGGCGTTCGAGAAAAACATGCCGGTGGTGCTCGCCCTGCTCGGCGTCTGGTACAATAATTTTTTCGGTGCTGCTTCGCACGCAGTGCTGCCGTACGACGAATCGCTGGCGCTGCTGCCGGCGTTCCTGCAACAGCTCGACATGGAATCCTGCGGCAAAAGCGTCTGCGTCGACGGCACGCCGGTCGACGGCGACACCGGCATGATTATATGGGGCGCTGCGGGCACCGACGCCCAGCACTCCTTCTTTCAGTTGCTGCACCAAGGCACGCGGCTGGTGCCGGCCGATTTCATCGCGGCCTGCCAGCCGCACCACGCGGTGGAGGAACATCACGCCATCCTGATGGCGAATTTCTTCGCGCAGACGGCGGCACTGATGAACGGCGCGCCATACGCCGACAATCCGCACGACCGCTTCCCGGGCAACCGGCCAACCAATTCGCTGCTGCTCGACCGCCTGACGCCGCACACCCTCGGCCAGCTACTCGCGCTGTATGAACACAAGGTGTTCGTGCAAAGCGTGATCTGGGGCATCAACGCCTTCGACCAGCCCGGCGTCGAGCTCGGCAAAAAACTCGCCGCACGCATCCTGCCCGAGCTGGACAATAACGAACCGGTCAGCGGCTACGACGCCTCCACCAACGGTCTGATCGACTACTACAAGGCCAACCGCGAGACGCAATTCGGCGAAAGGGGACCGCAATGAACGACGAAGCCTTCAACATGAGCATCCGCCGCTTCCTTAAGGTCGTCGGCATCCGCTCGCAGACCGAGATCGAGCGCGCCGTCGCCCGCGCCATCGCCGAGGGGCGCCTGAAAAGCGACGCGGTCCTGCCCGCCAGCATGCGCCTGACCATCAACGGGATCGGCCTCGATATCACCCTCGACGGCGAAATCAACCTCGAATAAAGCCGTTATCCGGCGGGCACTTGACCGCCGCCGTTGCATTAAATCAATTTCCCCCTAAAGCCCGGCCCGCCGGCCGCCGTTAGTTCTAACGTATCGCGCGGCATGGCGGCAGGACATTTTGTCCGGCTGCGGGGAGGCTGCGATTTTTGCGGACGGCAATCATGAGCGAAATACCGGGCTTAACGGCGCCTCTGGGCGCGCTGCAATCGGAAAAACAGACCGCCGCGTCAAGCTTCCGGCTGGGCCGCTATTTTTCGTTGGTCAGCATAATCGGGTTCAGCCTCGTCATCGCGCTGGTATTCGTCATCTCCAGCGAATCCGCAAAACGCACACTCCTGCGGCAACATGCTGATCAGAACATTGCGCTTTCGCGCTCGCTGGTCAACGCGTTCTGGCCGAATTACGCAAAGCTCGCGATGAACGCGCATCGGGTGCCAACAGCTGAATTGGTCGACCAACTTGAGAACGTCCAGCTGCGCGAACAGATTTACCGGCTGACCGACTCGCTCAAAATCGTCAAAGTCCGTATTTTTTCGCTGAGCGGACAGGTTATCTTTTCGAACTGGGATGCCGAAATCGGCGCAACCGGCGTGGACAGCAATGAAATCCGCGCCACCCTCGCCGGCCGTAGCCCCTCTTCACTTGAGTTCAAACCACGCTTTGAGAGCATCGACGGCACCGTCCGCGACCGCCATATCGTCGAATCTTTCGTCATGGTATTCCATCCGAAAACGGGCGAACGGCAGGGCATATTCGAACTTTATACCGATGTTTCGGATGAAATCGCGGCGGCCAAACGCGATCAACTGCAACTCGCCGGCATCATCGCGTTCAGTATGCTGGCCCTCTATGTCTTCCTGATCCTTGCGGTAAAGCGCGCTGAACGGATCATGAAGGAGCAGCAGCGTGCTCTGGCGGAAAGTGAATACCGCGCACGCATGCTGGCACGCGTGGTGGAGCAATCGCGCGATTCGATCGTGACGTGCGATCTGGACGGCATCATCACGACCTGGAACCGCGGCGCCGAAACGATCTTCGGCTATTCCAGGGAAGAGGCGGTCGGCCGTTCTATGCGCGCGACCATCCTGAAAGATGCCAGCGAAGAAGATTGGCGGAGCTGGCTGACCCGGCTGCGAACCGGTAATACATTGATGATCCGCGGCTGGCGCCCGACCAAAAGCGGCGGCCGTGTGCACATTGTCGGCTCGAGCGGCCCGCTGACCGATGACAGCGGCCGCCTGATCGGCGACATCGCGGTGACCCACGACACGACCTGGCTCGAACGCGCGCAGGAGGAACTGCGCCGCGCCAAAGAAGCAGCCGAGGCGGCCGCCCGCGCGAAGAGCGAGTTTCTTGCCAACATGAGCCACGAAATCCGCACGCCGATGAACGGCATCATCGGCATGACCAACCTTGCACTCGACACTCCGCTCAACGCGGAACAGCGCGACTATCTGGGCACCGTCAAATCGTCGGCCGACGCCCTGCTGCAGATCATCAACGACATTCTTGATCTCTCCAAGATCGAGGCCGGCAAACTGAGCATCGAAACCATTGCATTCAATCTGCGCGACAGCTTGGAGCAAACGGTGCGCGTGCTGGCTGTGCGCGCGCACGAGAAACAGCTCGAACTGATCTGGTCGGTGGATGCCGCCGTGCCGGACGCCCTCATCGGTGACCCGCTGCGCATACGCCAGATCATACTCAACCTCGTCGGCAACGCGATCAAGTTCACCGCCGAGGGCGAGGTCGAAATCCAGGTGCGGCTTGAAGACGTGCGCGACCGCGAGGTGCAGCTGCGTTTCCACGTGCGCGACACCGGCATCGGCATTCCCGCCGATAAATGCGAAGCGATCTTTGAAGCTTTCGAGCAGGCCGACACCTCCACCACCCGCCAGTTCGGTGGTACCGGTCTCGGCCTGTCGATCAGCCGCCGGCTGGTCAACCTGATGGGCGGCGCGATTTCGGTGCGCAGCGTCGCCGGCGCCGGCAGTACTTTTGAATTTTCCCTTTGTCTCGCGTTGCAGGAAACGCGCGCGCCCCTGCACGCGTCGTTGTCGCCTGCAGACGCTTTTTTCGACCAACCGGTGCTGGTGGTCGACGACAACGCGCGCTGCCGCGAACTCCTCTGCGCCTATCTGGGCTCGTGGGGCATGCTGCCCGACCCCTGCGATTCGGCATCGGCGGCTTTGGCAAAAATCGCCACCGCGCGCGCCGCCGGCCGCCCCTACCGTCTGGCGTTGATCGATGGCACTCTGCCGGATGCGGACGCGTTCACGCTGGCGGCCGCGGCGAATTCCGCCGCCATTTCCGCGATCGTTCTTGCCGACACCACGCAGGGGCCGGCCATCGCCCGTGCGCGCGAACAACGCCGTGTGCATGCACTGGTCAAACCAGTCTCGCAGTCAACCCTGCACGACGGCGTCGCCGTCCTGCTCGATCCCGCCCTGACGCAACTCGAAGGAGAAAACGCTCTTGCCGCCGGCGCGGCGGCAACGCCAGTACCGCCGGCGCGCTGTCTCGATGTGTTGCTGGTCGAAGACAATGCGGTCAACCGCAAACTGGCGACGCGCCTGCTGGAAAAACTCGGCCACAACGTCGCCGCGGCCCACGACGGCGCGATGGCGGTGACGATGACCGCCGGCCGCGACTACGACGTGATCCTGATGGACATGCAAATGCCGGTGATGGACGGACTGGAGGCGACGCGCGCGATCCGCCAGCGCGAAACGGCGCGCCGTCGCACGCCGATCATCGCGCTCACCGCAAATGCCATGAGCGGTGACCGCGAACGCTGCATTGAAGCGGGCATGGATGATTACGTCTCGAAGCCGATTGAAGCCGCCGCGCTGGTTGCTGCGCTCGATCGCGTCACCGCCGATGCCACCCCGGCACGCGGCGCAGCGGCGCCGGCTGTTACTGTCGCAACACCTGTCGCTGACGGCCCGGCGGCGCCCGACGCGGTCTATGACCGTTCCGAGGCACTGACGCGCGCCGCGGACGACGCAGAACTGCTCGCGCAAATCATCGACATTTTCATCGCCGAAACGCCGGCACTCGTCACGCAGATCGGCGGCTTTCTCGACAGCGGGGAGCACGAGCGCGCCTTCCGCGCCGCCCACACGATCAAAGGCAGCAGTTCCAATCTATCGGCACATGCAGTCACTGCCGCCGCGCGCGACGTCGAACTGGCGGCGCGCAATGGCGATATCGCGACGGCCCGCAGCGCCTACCCGGCATTGCAGGCAGCGGCGCTGGCACTGCTCGCCGTGCTCACGGCGGAACGCCAGAGTGAAAATGCGGAGCAGTTGTGCGGGATGTCATCATGAAAATCGCGATCGTCGACGATACACTCGCCAACCTGCTGATCGTGCGCAAGCATGTCGAATTGCTTGGCCACACCGCAATCACTGCGCGTGACGGCGGCGAGGCCTTGGCCGTGTTTGAACGTGAAAGGCCCGACCTGATCCTGATGGACGTGGTGATGCCGGAAGTGGACGGTTACGAAGCGGCGCGGCGGATCCGCGCGCTCGAGGGCGGCGCCCACTGGACGCCGATCATCTTCCTGACCGGCATGGGCTCGGAGGAGGATCTGAAAAGCGGCATCGAGGCCGGCGGCGACGACTATCTGATCAAACCGGTCAGTCCCGTCGTGCTGGCGGCAAAGATCAAGGCCATGCAGCGCCTGCACGACATGCGCCGGACGCTGGTGGAAACCACGCAGAAGCTTGATACGGCCAATCAGGAACTGCAGCGCCTGTCGTCGCTGGACGGACTGACCGGCATCGCCAATCGCCGTGCCTTCGACAACGCGGTGCAGATCGAATGGCGCCGCAACGCGCGTACCGCCAGCGCCGTGTCGCTGGCAATGATAGACGTCGACAGCTTCAAGCAATACAACGACTGCTACGGCCATCTGGCCGGTGACGACTGCCTGCGGCAGATCGCCGCCGCATTGAACCGCGCGCTCAAACGGCCCGGCGACATGCTGGCGCGCTACGGCGGCGAGGAATTCGTCGCCATTCTGCCGGCGACACCACTTTCGGGCGGCATCGCCATCGCACAGCAGTTGCGCAATGCGGTGAACGAACTCGCGCTGCCCCACGCAACATCGCCGACCGAAAAATTCGTCACCCTCAGCATTGGCGTGGCCTCGGCAGTCCCCGATTTTGTCAACACGCCGGCGCTGCTGATCGCAGCCGCCGATGAAATGCTCTACAGGGCCAAACACGCCGGCCGCGACCAGGTGCAGGGCACGCGCTGCGGCAAGAATTCAAATGTGACCGCGCTGCCGCTCGAAGCGGCATAAACACCGCGCTACACGCACCCCGCACAACCGCGCGTTTCAGCGCAATGCCAGCGGCCGCAAGACCAGACGGTCGCCGCTCTGGGTGAATTCGACGCGCTTTAAAAAACTCATGCCCAGCAGCACGGTATTGTCGCCAGTCATCTCACCGGCGACCAGTGCGGCAACATCGCGCATTTCGATCGGGCCCAGACGCACGCTGTCCAGACGCGTTTCGAAACCGGCGGCCGGGCCATTCGCCGTCTGCACGGTCACCGCAGCACCGCGTCTGACACCCAGCTCGCGCGCCAGTGAAGCCGGCAACGCCACCGCGGTGGCGCCGGTGTCGAGCAGAAAAGTCACGCTGCGTCCGTTGATTTCGCCGTCGGCGACATAATGGCCGGCGCGATTGCGGATCAGCGTCAGTTCACCGCGCTGGCCGGCGAGCACGGATGCGGTGTTCGGATTGTTCTGCCGTGCCGACCAGTCGCTGAAGTACCAGTAAAAGCCGCCGATGATCAGCAGCCACGACAGCGCCAGCATCCAGGTGCCGCCACGGCGGTGCGGATTGGGGGTTTCGTCAGTCATGCCGGGCCGCGAACGGAGTGCACCGGTGTTCTGCCGCAGCGACCGGCCGCGGCGGCCTCACGGCGCTCACACCTTGAGAAAGTGCTCGCGGTAATATTTAAGCTCGTCGATCGATTCGTAGATGTCGGCAAGCGCCTCGTGTTTGCCGTGTTTGGCAAAACCGCCGGCGAGGTCCGGACGCCAGCGCTTCATCAGTTCCTTCAGCGTGCTGACATCGAGGTTGCGGTAATGAAAGAACACCTCCAGCGCCGGCAGGTGGCGCGCCATGAAGCGGCGGTCCTGATGCACGGTGTTGCCGCACATCGGCGAAATGCCCGACGGCACATGGGCACCGAGAAATTCGATGAGCCGGCATTCGACTTCGGCTTCGTGCAACGTCGAGGCCTTGACGCGCTCGATCAGGCCCGATTTGGCGTGCGTGCTCTTGTTCCAGGAATCCATCGCGTCGAGCACCGCGTCGCTCTGGTGCACAACCAGCACCGGCGCCTCGGCCACGGTGTTGAGCTGGGAGTCGGTGACCACGATCGCCACTTCGAGCACGCGGTCGGTGTCCGGATTGAGGCCGCTCATTTCCATGTCGACCCACAGCAGATTGTCTGGGTTTGCAGCCATTATGTTTTATCGCACCGGTTGCCTTGAAGAGTGGCATATTTTGTCATATCCGCGCCGGGATAGGATAATCTTCGCCCCATGCATACATTCACCCTGATATTCCTTGCCGCGCTGGCCATCGCCACCTCGGTCAAGCTGTGGCTGGGCCTGCGCCATATCCGCCATGTGCGCGCCTACCGCGACACGGTGCCGGCCGAATTCGCCGACGAAATCACGCCGGAGGCCCACCGCAAGGCGGCCGACTACAGCAATGCGAAAACGCGCGTTTCGCTGGCCAGCATCCTGTTCGAGGCGGTGCTGGTGCTGGCGCTCACCTTCGGCGGTGTGTTGCAGGCCCTGCACAATCTCAGCGCCGGCTGGTTCGAGCCCGGCGTGGCGCGCGGCGTCACGCTGATGGTAACGCTGGGTGTCTTGATGGCCGTGATCGAAATGCCGTTCGACCTCTACCGGACCTTCGTTATCGAACAACGTTTCGGTTTCAACAAAATGACGCTGCGCATGTTCGTCATCGACGGCTGCAAACACGCGCTGCTCGGCGCCGCACTCGGCATTCCGCTGGCCGCCGCCATGCTGTGGGTGATGGACGGCATGGGCGCGTCGTGGTGGCTCTACGCGTGGGTGGTGTGGGTCGCCTTCAACCTGATGGTGTTGGCGATCTTCCCGACCTGGATCGCGCCGCTGTTCAACAAATTCTCGCCGCTCGACGACATGCAGCTCAAGGAGCGCATCGAGCGCCTGCTCGAGCGTTGCGGCTTCAAGGTGCGCGGGCTGATGGTGATGGACGGCTCGAAACGCTCCAGCCACGGCAACGCCTACTTTACCGGCTTCGGCAAAACCAAACGCATCGTCTTCTTCGACACGCTGCTGGCGCGCCTGTCGCCGGAGGAAGTCGAGGCGGTGCTGGCGCATGAACTCGGCCACTTCAAGCTGAAACACGTCTTCAAACGCATGGCGTGGACCTTCGTCGCCAGCCTGGCGTTCCTGTGGCTGCTCGCACAGATGGTGACGCAGGCGTGGTTCTACAGCGGCCTCGGCGTCACCTCGCCGTCGACGGCGATGGCGCTGGTGCTGTTCTTCATTGTTGTGCCGCAGTTCACCTTCCTGTTCTCGCCGCTCTCCAGCTATTACTCGCGCAAACACGAATTCGAAGCCGACCGCTACGCCACCGAACAGACGGTGGCCGCCGATCTCATCACCGCGCTGGTCAAGCTCTACAAGGACAATGCGGCGACGCTCACACCCGACCCGCTGCATTCCCTGTTCTACGATTCGCACCCGCCGGCCACCGCGCGCATCGCGCGGCTGAAAGCGGCCTGAGATGAGCGCCGCCGATCTCGCGCACAAGAAGTGCAAACCCTGCGAAGGCGGCGTCTCGCCGCTCAACGCGGAAGAAGCCGCCATGCTGCTCGGCCAGCTCAAGGGCTGGCAACTCGCGAACAACATCATCACCAAGAACTACGAATTCAAGAACTATTATCAAACGATGGCGTTCGTCAACGCGGTGGCATGGATGGCGCACCGCGAAGACCACCACCCGGACATGATGGTCGGCTACAACCGCTGCCGTATTGACTATACGACGCATGCCATCGGTGGTTTGTCTGAAAATGACTTCATTTGCGCGGCCAAGGTCGATGCCTTGTTCGATTTATGACAACCTCACTTGCAGCACTTTTGAAGTCATTTCGGCGCAGGCTAACATGCGGCACGCATGTTAAGGCGGGCAGCAGGCCCGCCGGCCGGAGGCAAAATGACTTCATTTGCGCGGCCAAGGTCGATGCCTTGTTCGAACTTTGAACAAACATTCGAAAAAAAGCTCTGCACCGGCCTACCGCGGCTGCGTCGTTGCCAGCTTCGGCCGCAGCTTCATGGTTGAACTGGCCGACGGTTCACTCACCACCTGCACTACCCGCGGCAAACGCACCGACATCGCCTGCGGCGACCGCGTCAGCATTGCGATGACCGCGCCCGAGCAGGGCGTGATCGAAACCATCGAGCCGCGCGCCTCGCTGTTCTACCGCTCCGACATCCAGCGCCAGAAACTGATCGCTGCCAACGTCACGCGCGTCGTTGTTGTGCTGGCGGTGCCGACGCTGCATCGCCATCTGCTCGACCGCTGTCTGGCAGCGGCCGAGTACGCCGAAATTCCGATCCTGCTGGCGCTCAACAAAATGGATCTGCCGCAGGCCGACGCTGCGCTCGCCGCCCTTGAGCCGTATCGCACGCTCGGTTACGACGTATTGCCGCTCGCCGCCAAGATCGACATCGCACCGCTGCGTGCTGCGCTGGCCGGACATACCAGCGTGCTGGTCGGGCAATCCGGCATGGGCAAATCGACCATCATCAACCGTCTGCTGCCGGATGCGGCGGCACGCGTCGGCGAGCTGTCGGAAGCGCTCGGCAGCGGACGCCACACCACCACCCACGCGCGGCTTTATCACCTCGACGCAAACAGCTCGATCATTGATTCGCCGGGCCTGCAGGAGTTCGGCCTGCAGCACGTCAATCCGGTCGAACTGGCGCATTGTTACGTCGAATTCCGGCCGCAGCTGGGACGTTGCAAGTTCAACGACTGCCGGCACATGAGCGAACCCGGTTGCGCCATCATCGCCCTGATGGGGAGCGGCGTCATCGCTACTGCGCGCATCGAGTCCTACCGAGAACTGCTGCTGCAGATTGAAAACAAGGCGCGTTGGCGCGATTGAGCGCGAGGCAAATACAATGAAGACCGGCCAACTTTTGCTCTGCACCGCGGCCTGTGCCCTGACCGCATCGAATGTCGCAGCACAATCGCCGGCGTGGCCATCGCGCCCGCTGCGCATGATTGCCGCGCAAAGCCCGGGCGGGGTCACCGACATGCTGGCGCGCACGCTGGCGCAAAAATTCAACGAAGCGTGGAAACAACCGGCGGTGGTGGAAAATCGCGCCGGTGCGGCTGGTGCCATCGGCACCGAAGTCGCGGTGAAAGCGCCACCCGACGGCTATACGCTGCTGCTGTCATCGGCGGGGCCGATTGTGATCAATCCGGGCCTCTACCCGAAGCTCGGTTACGATCCGCTGCGCGATCTGACGCCGGTTGCGTTTGTCGCAGCCTCGCCGCTGATGCTGGTGGTGCATCCGTCGGTGCCGGCGAACTCGGTGAAAGCGCTGGTGGCATTGGCGCGCGCGCAACCCGAGCGCCTCAGTTACGGCTCCGGCGGCAACGGCTCGCCGGCGCACCTGACTGCGGAACTCTTCAAATCGGCCACCGCTACGCGCATCACGCACATACCGTTCAAAGGTTCGGCACCAAGCGTGCTGGCACTGGTCGGCGGCCAGATCGACCTGTCGTTCACCACCATCGTGATTTCGATTCCGCAGGTCAAGGGCGGACGCCTGCGCGCGCTGGCTGTGACCTCGCCGCAGCGCTCGCGCGCGGTGCCGGCACTGCCGACGATGATCGAAGCAGGTGTCGCCGCCTTCGAATCGCAGCAATGGTTCGGTCTCTTTGCGCCGGCGGCACTGCCGAAAGACATCGTCGCAAAACTGCATGCCGAAACGTTGCGCATCATGGAAAACGTGGAACTGCGCGCGCGGCTGGCCGCCGATGGCGGTGAACCCGTCGCCATGACACCGGAACAATTCGCCGCTTTCATCCGCGCCGATGCGGCGCGCTGGGCGCAGGTGATCAAGACTTCGGGCGCCACCGCGGACTAGGCGGCGGTAGCGTCAGACCGCGCGCGCGAGCGTCACCAGCAGGACAAGGAACAGCCACAAGACGAGCGCGCGCCAGATCAACCCGGCGGCGGCGTCCATGCTTTCCACGTCAACGTCGTCGCCGTCGCCGAGCTGCGGCCGGTATTCAATGCCGCTATCCTCGTGCAGCACGCCGCCGAGTTTCACGCCCAGCGCGCCGGCCGCCGCCGCCAGCAGTATGCCCTGCGCCTGCGAACGCCAGCTTGCCGCCTGCGTACGCCAGCATTCTACGGCACCCATGAAATCGCCGGCCACTGCAAAACTGAAGGCCGTGAAACGCAGCGGCAGCCAGTCCATGAGGTTGAACGCGCGCGTGGCAAACAAGCCGAACGCGCCGGTGTCGCCGTCACGCGCGCCGCCCCAGCGGTCGCTCAACAACGCCGCCAGCCGGTAAACGATCGCACCGGCCGCGCCGAGCAGCACGAACCAGACGATCACGCCGAAAACGTGGCGGTGCGAACGCAGCAGGCCGAGCTCGATGGCGACGCGCGCGACTTCACCCGGCGTCAATTCGCCGGCACTGTCGCCGCGCCAGCGCGCGATGACGGCGCGCGCGCGCGGCAGATCGCCGGCGCGCAGCGCGGTGGCGACATCGGTATAAAAATGACTGAACTGGCGGAACCCCAGCGCCAGATAGAGCACGACGACATTCCACGCCAGCACTGCAATCCAGCTCAGTTGCCGCGAAACCAGATAGACGATGAAAGTAAGCAGCGCGGCGGGCAGCACCGCCAGCGCCCACGAAATGACGCCGTCGCGATACTGGCCGGCATTGAGCGACTGCGCCAGACGGTTGACGTAACGCGCAAATGCCGCATAGAGCACGTTGCCGGTGCGCAACGGGCGCCACTGCTCTAGCAGCAAGGCGAGGATGAGGGCGAGAAAGGTCATGGCAAAGCGGCAATCGCAACGGTGGAAAACTGCGGACAGGCGCCCACTATAAGTCAGGCGGCGCTTTCACTCAATTGCCGCCACAACAAGGTGCGATTGTTGGCGGGCATCGGCACATCGCGCTCCAGCGCCAGCCCGGACGATTTCGCGAGCGCGCAGACGGCCTCGAAATCGCGGATTCCGCTCATTGCATCACGCGATTTGAGCCAGCGGTCGAATTGCGCGTTGCTCTCGGAGGTGTAGGCACCGCTGTCATTGAAAGGCCCGTACGTGGCAAGCACACCGCCAGCGGCCAGCACGCGGCCAACACCGGCGAAAAAATTTTCGACATGCGCCCACGACATGATGTGCAGCGTATTGGCGGTGAATACGCCGTCAAACCGGCCGGCCGGCCAGTCCCCGGCAACATCGAGTGCGAGCGGCGCACGCAGATTGGGCAGGCTCGCTTCGGCAAGCCACGCCTGTATGCCGGCATGCAACGGGGGCAATTCACTGGTCTGCCAGATCAGATGCGGCAAACCGGCCGCGAAGTAAACCGCATGCTGGCCGGTGCCGGAACCGACTTCAAGCACCGAGTGGCAGGCGGCGAACGCCTCTTTGAGCACTTCGAGCAGCGGTGCGCGGTTGCGCTCACAGGCCTCGGCAAACGGCTTTCCCATCAACGCGTGTCGCCGCCGGACATCACAGCCAGCAGGCTTCGTAGCCGAGAAAACGCATCAACTCGTCACGCCGCAGCATCGTGTCCTGATAACCGAGTTTGATCAGCGCGCGGCAGAATTCACGTTCGAACAGCAGGTAACTGACAAGGTTCGAACCGCTCTTCTTTAACGCGCCGAGCGTGAACAGCAGCGAGCGGATGGTCAGCGGCAGCGTCGAGACGAATTCGATGGCGATCTTTTCCAGCGCCTCGCTTGGCGACAGCACGCGAAAATCCACCTCGTGCAGCGGCATGTTGTTCTTCTCGCGGATCTCGCGCGGCATCAGGCTCACCGTGCGGTTGATGCGCTGCAGACGCTCGAGATCGACCTCCAGACTGTCGAGAAAAATGCTGTTCATGCAGTGGCCGGCGATCTGTGCCAGCGAGGGATAGGAGTCGGTGCGAATGCGCTCGGGCTGTGCCTGCAACTGGCGGCCGACACCGATGACGAAGAGGCGTTCGGCACCGAGATGCAGCGCCGGGCTCACCGGCGCGATCTGGCGCATCGAGCCGTCGCCGAAGTATTCGCGGTTGATATGCACCGCCGGAAACACAAACGGCAGTGCCGAGGACGCCAGCAAATGTTCGGGGCCGATCTTCGCCGAGATGCCGATGCGGCGCGCGCGCGCCCATGGCTCGATCCCCGGCGCGCCCTGAAAGAAGGTCACCGACTGGCCGGAGGTATAGCCGGAGCAGGTGATGCTGAAAGCGGAGAGATCACCGCTGTCGATCGAGCGCTGGACGCCATCGTAATCGAGCCGCGTCGTCAGCATATGCGCCAGCGGCGAATTATCGAGCAGTGCGATCGGCGTCTTGCGGCCGAGTCCGCCGATCAGCGTCGACAACACCCACTTGCCGCTGTTGCGAAACGCGCCGATGGGGTCGGCCCGATACACGTGGTGCACGTGAAAATTTTTCCACACCGTCATCAACTGGCGCACGCCCTGGCGGAAGTTGTGGGCATTCGCGGCCAGCACTGTCGCATTGATGGCGCCCGCCGAGGTGCCGCAGATGATCTTGAACGGCACCGGTGAATCGGCCGGCAGCATTTCTGAAATCGCGCGCAGCACGCCGACCTGATAGGCCGCGCGCGCGCCACCGCCGCTTAAAACAAGGCCGACCTTGGGTTGTCTGGAGCGCTCGCCGCTGTCCATCGAAGTCTGCAAACCACGGTAGTCGAATGCATCCATATTGCCACAGCAGCGTCCGGGATTGGCGGTATATGCATTAACGGGCGCTTATGACGAAGTCTTGAGTGCCGGGCGACGCGGTGCCGCGTCTCTCAGCTTGCGCGCAGCTGCCGGTAGAGGCTGTAGAGCATGCCGGCGGTGGCACCCCAGATATAGCGCCCCTCGAATGGCATGGCGAGGTAGTGGCGATGGCGGCCGTTGAAGTAGAAATAGCGCCGCACATGGTTGGCCGGGTCGAGAAAATGCGACAGCGGCACCTCGAAGGTGGCGGCCACCTCGAATGGATCGGGTGTCAGATCAAACGGCGGCTCGATCCAGCCGACCACCGGGCTGATGCGAAAACCCGAGGACATCTCGTGCACCGGCAGCATGCCGAGTACCTCGACGCGTTCACGCGCAAGGCCGGTTTCTTCAGTGGCTTCGCGCAACGCGGTATCGATCCGGTTTTCGTCACCGCCTTCAACCCGGCCGCCGGGGAAACTGATCTGGTTCGGATGGTCGCGCAGATGCGAACTGCGCTGCGTCAGCAGCACATTGACGTCGCCATCGCGACTGACCAGCGGCACCAGCACCGCAGCCAGCGTGACACGTGCGCCCGGCGGCACCGGCGACAAATGCAGGTCGTCGGGCTGCGGTGGCGGTGGCGCGCGCTGCAGACGCTCGACGATCTCGTCGCGCGTCGGCGCCGTTCTGCGCCCGCCGCTAGAAATTTCCTCTGTCATCGATTCGGTGCGGCCGGCTACCACGCAATCGGCGCGCGGTCGTAGAAAAAGCCACCGCTCGGCCCGCCATCGGGCAGCGTCGCCAGCCACACCGCGGTGTCCGCCCCCTGCTCGAGGGTGCGCGTCGCGTACGGCCCGCCCATGTCTGATTTGACCCAGCCCGGCGACATCGAGTTGACCAGAATGTTGCTGCCGCGCACCTCGGCCGCAACGATACGCGTCAGCGCGTTGAGCGCGGTTTTCGACATACGATAGGCCGGCGTGCCGCTGGTCATCTCGGACAACTGGCCAAGCCCGCTCGAAATGTTGACGATGCGGCCGTAGCCGTTCTTTTTCATCAGCGGCAACAAGGCCTGCATCAGCGCCAGCGGTGCATACACATTGGTCTCGAAGGTATCGCGATAGGTTTGCAGATCGGAATTCAGGGCGCGCGATCCCTTGGGATCAATCTGGATGCCGGCGTTGTTGACCAGCACATCGAGGCGGCCGAACGCGGCAGCAACATGCGCGGCCAGCGCCTGAATGTCGTCGCCATTGGTGACGTCGAGCTTGAAGGCGGTCGCGCGGTCGTCGCCGCGCACTGCATTGATGGCCTTGCAGGCGGCCTCGCCCTTGGCGACATCGCGGCTGGTCAGCACCACGCGCATACCGAGTGCCGCCAGCTGGCGGCCGATTTCTCCGCCAATGCCACGATTGCCGCCGGTAACGACCGCAACAGCGCCGCTCAGTAACGCAGCCATTGCGCGCCCGCGATCAGATGACCTTGACCGGAATCTTGCCGATTTTGCTGCGCCATTCGCGCGGGCCGCTGTCGTGCACCGCGTTGCCGGTCGGATCGACGGCGACGGTCACCGGCATGTCCTTGACGTCGAATTCATAGATCGCTTCCATGCCCAGATCGCCGAAGGCAAGCACTTTGGACGCCTTCACCGCCTTCGACACGAGGTAGGCGGCACCGCCGACGGCGATCAAGTGCGCACCGCCGTATTTTTTGATGGTCTCGACGGTTTGCGCACCGCGCTCGCTCTTGCCGATCGAGCCGATAAGCCCCGTCTTGCCGAGCATGGTCTCCATGAATTTGTCCATGCGGCGCGACGTCGTCGGCCCCGCGGGACCGACCACTTCGTCGCGCACCGGATCAACCGGGCCGACGTAGTAAATCAGCTTGTTGGTGAAATCGACCGGCAGTTTCTCGCCCCTGGCGATCATATCGACGATGCGCTTGTGTGCGGCATCGCGGCCGGTGAGTATCTTGCCATTCAGCAACAGGCGGTCGCCCGCCTTCCACGTCGCGACTTCGGCCTTGTCGAGTTTCGCCAGATCGACGCGCTTGGCACCAGCCGCCATGTCGATGCTGAGTTTGGGCCAGTTGTCGAGGCTCGGCGCTTCAAATTTTGCAGGTCCCGAACCGTCTAGTTCGAATTCCAGATGTCGCGTCGCCGCGCAGTTCGGCACGATTGCCACCGGTTTCATCACCGCATGCGTCGGGTAATCGAGCACCTTCACATCGAGCAGCGTGGTCAGGCCGCCGAGTCCCTGCGCGCCGATGCCCAGCGCGTTGATTTTCTCAAACAGCTCGAGGCGCAGTTCCTCGGCGCGATTTTTCGGCCCGCGCGCCTTCAGTTCGTGCATGGAGAGGTGATCGAGGATCGATTCCTTCGCCAGCACCATCGCTTTTTCCGGCGTGCCGCCGATGCCGACGCCGAGCATGCCCGGCGGACACCAGTCGCCGCCCATGGTCGGCACCTGTTCGAGTACCCAATCGACCACGCTGTCGCTCGGATTGAGCACGGCGAATTTCGTTTTGCTCTCGGAACCACCGCCTTTGGCGGCGAGTTTCACCTCGACCTTGTCACCGGGCACCAGTTCCATGTGAACCACAGCTGGCGAATTGTCGCGCGTGTTTTTACGCGTGCCGTCCGGGTCGGCGACGATCGAACCGCGCAGCGGATTTTCCTTGTTCGTATAAGCGCGGCGCACGCCCTCGCTCACCATGTCCGTGACCGACAGCGTGGCGTCCCAGCGCACGTTCATACCGACCTTCAGATAGACCACGGCGATGCCGGTGTCCTGGCAGATCGGCCGGTGGCCCTCAGCGGCCATGCGCGCATTGATCAAAATCTGTGCGATGGCGTTTTTCGCCGCCGGCGATTCTTCATGCTCGTAGGCTTCCGCCATTGCCTTGATGAAATCAACCGGATGGTAGTACGAAATAAATTGATAGGCATCGGCGATGCTCTGGATGAAATCTTCCTGTTTGATGGCGGTCATCGATAGGCCTTTTTCAAATCAATGTATCAAGAATGGTTGTGCCGTGGCCGGTGCGCTCAGAAAGGCAATGTCAGATTGCCGCGCGCCGCTCCCGCATCGACCGCAGTCAGTGCCGTCATGTTGACTAGACGCCGCACCGTCGCCGTCGAGGTGACGATGTGCACCGGCTTGGCGGCGCCAAGCAGAATCGGCCCGACGGTGATGCCGTCGCCGGCGGCGGTTTTCAGCAG
>JANXSE010000320.1 GCA_025356695.1 Betaproteobacteria bacterium | reverse complement strand
TCCGGCGCGATGTGCTCGGCACGTTCCGGCTGCGAACCCTGAGCGATGTAAAGGAAAAGCTCGGCGGCCTGTGGCTGGCCGTTACCGAATCGTGGCTGCGCTTGGTCGTGCCGAATCCGGATGACAGTAACCGCGCACGCTGGCCGCTGCATCCTCTGTGGGAATACTTGGGGCAAATTCGTTGGCGACTGGATGACGAGCCGCTAAGCCGCAGTTACACGCCTGCCCGCGTTCCTTCTCTGGAAAAGCTCTACCGCATGTATGGTGCGCTTCTGACGAGTTACATGACGGTTAAGGGCATACGGGTCTATGGCGAGGGCTGCGTGTGCCTGATGGATGATTGTCGCGCGTGGTATGAGTCGTGGTGCCGTGACCTCCTGAAGATCGACTTCACGGAATGGCTCAACCAAAAGCTGAACCAGAAAGCGCGGGAATTCAATACGCGCAAAAACATTCGAACGGTCGCGCAAGACGGCGAAACCTCAGACAAAGCAGAAAAAAATGCCTCGGACTACACCAAACAATCACGGGGCGAATGATGGAAACGGATCGCCTCCGCTACCGGTCAGGCGCGGTCTTTCTAAAGAGCAGGCGGCGGAGTACCTGGGCATTGGCGTTACGCTACTTGCGGAGTTACACGTGCCGTTTATCAAGCTCGGACGGCGCTCGGTCTACGACTTGGTTGACTTGGACGCGTGGCTCGAAGAATATAAGCAGCGAGGGCGGGCCGGAAAGGAATCACTATGGCCCGTGAAGCCGGACTCCACCGGCGGTGGCGACTCGCCTTTCTGGTGGATCGATGTTGTCTTACCAAACGGTAACCGACTACGAGGCAGCTCTCGGACTAAAGACCGCAAAGAAGCAGAAGCCCTGCTCGCGAAGTTAAAGCATGACGCATTCAGGGAAGCGCATCTCGGTGTTAAGTCCAAGCGCACGTGGAAAGAAGCCGTTGTTCGGTATCTCGTTATTAAGTCGAGTCTGAGGAGTATTGCTGACGTAAAACGGATTTGTCGGAACCTTGATCCCCATTTCGGGCATTTGACACTGGATCGCATTACCGGCGATTTGGTCTGGCAAGTGGTCGAGGCGGAACTTGCCAAGGGGAACAAACCGGCGACCGTGAACCGTTATCTGGCGTTGATTCGTTGTCTGCTCCGCACTGCACGTGATGAGTGGCAATGGATCGCGACGATTCCGAAGATTCGGCTGTTGCGCGGTGAAGTCGAGCGTGACCGGTGGATAACGCCGGAGGAAGCAGACCGGTTGATTGCGGCCTGCCCGCCTCATGTAGCGGCGTTGGTGCGTTTTGCACTGGCGACCGGTTGCCGCGCAAACGAGATTGCAAGTTTGGAATGGAACCGCGTCGATCTGGAACGCAAGACGGCGTGGTTAAACCAGACCAAGAATGGAACACCGAGAGGTGTACCGCTTAATCGAGACGCGGTTGCCGTATTGGAAGAACAACGCGGCAAGCATCCGCAGTACTGCTTTACCTTTCGGGGTGAGCCGATCCGCTGGCAGCTCTCAAACAGCGGTTGGGTGACTGCGATAGAGAAAGCAGGGATTACAGATTTCCGGTTTCACGATCTCCGGCATACGTGGGCATCGTGGCATCGTCAGGCGGGAACGTCGTGCGATGAGCTGAAGGACTTAGGCGGGGGAAATCCCGTGTCATGGTCGACCGCTACGCGAAGTTTGCAACAGAGAATTTAGTCGTAGCGGCAGCCCGCATTGAACGCGGGCGTGGAGATAACGTGGTGCAATTCCCCACGATTTCCCCACGCTCGAAAAAACAAAGGGCCAGCGTTTTAGGCTAACCCTTTGAAATGTTTGGTGGGGCGTGAGTGGCTCGAACACTCGACCTACGGATTAAGAGTCCGCTGCTCTACCAACTGAGCTAACGCCCCGGTGAAACGAACGACTATTTTACTTCAATTCGACCGGGCCACGCGCCGACAAACATAAGGGCGGACGCCATGACGGCGTCCGCCCTGCGTTTATGCCGCTGCCGCTGCCGAAACAACTAGCCTTTCAGGCAGCCACTCATGAACTTCTTGCGTTCATCGCCCTTCATGTTTTTCTCGCCGGCTTCCTTGTTACACGAGGTCATTTTGTTTTGCTGGGTCTTCTGCTTGTCCGAGGCGCCTTCTGTCTCGCCCTTGAGGCAGGAGCTCATGAACTTCTTGCGCTCGTCACCCTTTTTGTCGGTGGCCTTGTCATTGCAGCCCTTCATGCGTTCCTGCTGGGCCTTCTGCTTTTCGCTCGGTTCTTTTTTCGCTTTTTCAGCGACGGGTGCGGCTTTCTTGTCGTCCGCTTTGGCCTTGTCCTGCGCCATCGCGGGGGCCATTGCCAGTGCAAAACACAGTGCTGCGATCAGTTTTTCATATTCGTCCTCTCTCAGGTAGGTTGATGAACCATTTGCTGCTGAACGGCCCGCGCATTATCGCGCCGGGCGTCCGTGCTTCCAATAACGCTTGGGTACGGTTTGCGACTACATCGCAGGTTCTAGTTCGAAGGCCCGGGCCAGCAAACGGTAGGATTCGAGCCGCGTTGCATAGGCACCGGTGATGGTGATGATCATCAGCTCGTCGGCCTCGAACTGCGCCTGCAGTTCGAGCAAACGCGCCTTGACGGTATCGGGTGCGCCGAAGACGAGGCGGCGGCGGTTGTGCGCGATGCGCGCCCGTTCGGCTTCGTTGTATTGACGCGATTCGGCCTCGGCCTGCGTCGGCACCGGCTGGTTGAGGCCGTAATCCATGTTGAGGCGCCGCAGATCAATGCTGGCGGCGCGGCGTTCGGCTTCGGCGTCGGTGTCGGCGCAGATCGCGAACACCGTCAGCAGGGCCTGCGGCTTGGGCTCGCGCGTCGAAGGCTGGAACTTGCGCTTGTAGTCGCGCATGACGCTGTCGCCGCCGTCGGCACTGATGAAATGCGCAAACGCAAAGTTGAGCCCGAGCTGGGCGGCCAGCGCGCCGCTGTAACCCGACGAACCGAGCAGCCACACCGGCGGCGCGGTCGGTCCCAGCGGCTGCGCCTTGACCGTGCCGAACGGATGCGAGGCCGGCATCGCATCATCAAGCCAGGCGACGAGAAACTTCACCTGCTCGGGAAAATCCTCGGCGTTCGAATACTGGCCCTGCCCCATCGCCATGGCGGTGGCACGATCGCCGCCGGGCGCGCGGCCGACACCGAGATCGATGCGCTGCGGATACAGCGCTTCCAACATGCGGAACTGCTCGGCGACTTTCAACGGGCTGTAATGCGGCAACAGCACGCCGCCAGTGCCGACGCGGATGCGCGAGGTTTCAGCCGCAACCCGCGCGACGAGTATCTCCGGACAGGGGTCGGCCAGCGCCATCAGCGAATGGTGCTCGGCCAGCCAGTAGCGGTGATAACCGAGGCGGTCGGCTTCGCGCGCGAGCTTGATTGTCTCGGCGACAGCCTGGGCCGCGCTGTGGCCGCTGATGATCGGCGATTGGTCGAGAATGCTTAGACGCATATTGCCCATTCAGAAATAAAAACCCGACGGCGCATGGCTGCCGCCCGCGGGTTGAGTCCAGCGATACCGCAATGGCACCGCAGCTTCGTTTACGCCATCTTCAACAAACGCCTGGCGTTGCCGCCGAGGATCAGTTCGCGGTCGCTGCGGCTCAAATCCGGAATGCTCTCGACGAAATCGACCGGGCGTTCGAGGCTCATGTCGGCCGGGTGATCGCTGCCGAGCACCACGCGGTCGGCGCCGACCTGCTTGATGATGGTCGCCATGATCTGCGGGCTATGGCTGATGGTGTCGTAGTGAAAGCGCCGCAGATAAGTCGAGGGCGCCTTGGTCATGTGTTTGGTCTCGGGGCGCACGCCGCTGCCGTGGTCCCAGCGGCCGATCAGGATCGGCGTGATGCCGCCGGCGTGCGGCAGCACGACATCGAGTTTCGGGAAGGTATCCATGACACCGCCGAAAATCAGCGAGGCCGCGGCAATGCCGGTATCGACCGGATTGCCGATGAAATTGCGCAGATACCAGCTGCGCATGCGGTCGGCGCCGACCGGGTTGATCGGATGCAGCAACACCGGCAGGTTGAGCGCCTCGCAACGCGCGTAGACTGGGAAGAACGATTTGTCGTCGAGATTTTTGCCGTTGACTGCGGTCGCCAGATAGACGCCGCGGATACCCGGGAGCTTGGCGGCGCGTTCGAGTTCCTGCACGGCGAGATCCGGCGCCTGCATCGGCAGCGTCATCAGGCCGACAAAACGGTTCGGGTATTTCTGGTGCGCGGCAGCCAGCGCATCGTTGTAGACCTGCGAGAGTTTCAAACCGAAGGCCGGTGACGCCCAGTACACCATCGGGCTGGTTTCAGAGAGCGCGTGAATATCGACCCCCGTCGCGTCCATCGCTTTGAGACGCGTTTCGAGGCTGATGTACTGCTCTTGAAACACCGTGCCCATGCCCGGCACATCAAGCACCACCTGGCCGCGCCCGTTCCTGCTGACCTTGCCGCCGTTGGCGCCGCCCTCTTTTTCAATCAACGCGACGAACTCCGGCGCATGCCAGTGTGCATGCAGATCGATCGCCGGCACACTGTAACCGCGCAGGGTCGCAGGATTTTGCGTGGTGGCGCAACCGGTGACCGCCGCGCCGCCCGCCGCTGCCAGGCCCATCAGAAATTTGCGTCGTTGTTGAAACATGCCGTCTCCTCCCTTGGATAAAAAATGCGCCGCTCCGATATGGTTCCGGCTGCGCCGCGGACTCTGAAAAATCAGGCGCTAGAATAACCCGAGTTGCCCGTCGAGTCTTGGCGGCCGGAAAAGCGAAGTGTCGAGCGTGGCACCGCGTTGTCCGGCGTTGAGGCCGAGACGTTTGCAGGCGATGTCGAAACGCCGCCGCAGCAGATCGGCGAGTTCGCCGCGGCCGCGCATGCGCGTGCCAAACGCGGAATCGTTGTCGCGGCCGCCCCGCATCTGCTGCACGCGGCTCATCACGTGTTCGGCTTTGAGCGGATAGTATGTGGCGAGCCAGTCGCGAAACAGCTCCTTCAACTCCCACGGCAAGCGCATCAGCCCATAACCCGCGCTGGTGGCGCCGGCTGCAGCCGCGGCCTCCAGCACCGGCTCGATTTCGTGATCGGTGAGAAAGGGAATCACCGGGGCGACCAGCACGCCGACCGGAATGCCGGCCTCGGCGAGGCGTTTGATGGTTTGCAGGCGCCGCGTTGGCGCCGAACAGCGCGGCTCGAGGCGGCGCGAGAGATCGTGATCGCGGTTGTTGATCGACACGTAGACGTTGACGAGGTTCTTCTGCGCCATTGGTGCGAGCAAATCGATGTCGCGTTCGACCAGCGCATTTTTGGTGACGATGCCGAGCGGATGGTCGCAGGCCGCCAGCACTTCAATGATACTGCGCGTGATTTTGTATTCGCGCTCGATCGGCTGGTAGGGATCGGTGTTGGCACCGAGCGCGATCATTTCGCAGCGGTAGGACGGCCGTGCCAGTTCGGCACGCAGCAATTCCGCAGCGTTTACCTTGGCGAAAAGACGCGTCTCGAAATCCACGCCCGGCGACAGATTGAGGTAGGCGTGGCTCGGCCGCGCATAACAATAAATGCAGCCGTGTTCGCAACCGCGGTACGGGTTGATTGACTGCGTAAACGGCAGGTCAGGCGAAGTGTTGCGCGAAATGATCGATTTGGCGCGTTCGATGGTGACGATGGTTTTAAGCGCCGGCAGATCGGTTTCTGCTTCAACGCCCCAGCCGTCATCAAACGCCTCACGCGTTTCGTGTTCGAAGCGGCCTTCAGGATTGATGCCGGCACCGCGACCCTTGCGCGGCGCGGCGGCTTCGTGATTGACGGTTTTCAGCGGCATTGCGAAACGCTAGTGATGATCGTTTTTCAACAGCGCGGTGATTTCCGCCAGCGCGGCGGCGCCCACCTTGCCTTGTGCGGCGGCGAGTTCAGCGGCAATCACGCCGAGGCTGCGATACACCGCGTCGAGTCGTGCATCGGCCGTGGATAATGCCGACAGTTGCCTTTTCACTACCTCGACATCGCCGCGTGCAACCGGGCCGGTCAGAGCGGCCGTCGTTCCCATCCGGAAAACATTGTCGAGTGTTTCGCGCACCAGCGGTTCGACCATGCGCATGGCGTCGGCGCGCGACAGGCCGGCCGCTTCAAAACATCGCGCGCCGGTTTCCAGCAGCGCCGTCAGATCATTGCAGACCAACACCGAGGCGGCGTGATAAAGCGTTTTCGCCGACGCATCGATCTGAAATAGATTTGCGCCAATACGTTCGAATGCGGGCTTCAAGACCGACAACGCGGCAGTCTCACCTTCGACCGCGCAACTGGTGCCGGCAAATGTCTTCGCCGCAGCGGCGGCATCAGCAAAGGTTTTCAATGGATGCACGCTGGCGACCGCCGCGCCGCGCGCGACCGCCGCGGCGAGGATGCCAGAGGGCAAGGCGCCGCTGCAATGAAAAACGATATTGCCCGCGGCGAGCGTTGCACTGCTGCTTAATTCATCACAACAGGCCGCGATGCGATCGTCCGGTGGCGCCAGCAGCCAGACATCGGCAGCGCGCATGTGAGCGATCTCCGCGCAGGCGCGGCCACCGCCGATGAAGGCAACGGCGGCGCAGCTTTTCTCCGCCGTGTGATCGTTGATCTCACCGAGGTCGAACACGCCGTGCTCGCGCCACAGGCGCGCCAGCGCGCGGCCGACGCGGCCGCATCCGATAACATTAAGAACAGGCATGCGCGCACTGTAACAAACGCCACTGTTTTTTGCGCGCGCATTCTGGCGCGCGTTGACCCGAATCCCGCTTTCAGGAGAATGCTGTCACCGATCTTTCGACCGACCTTTGCACGCGCGCCAAGTCGCGCCTCCCGCCCCGGCCGCTGCGCGGATGCCGTGTCGGCGCGACTACTGCCACCCAATCACGTCGTAACCGCGATCATGCAGGCAGCGCTGCACGAAGTTTTTATAGGTCGGATTGACGTCGTTGCGAAAAGCGCCGTGCACCGCGCCGGCAGTGCCGCCGATCGCCGCGCCGGCCGCCGCGCCCTGAATCACGCTGCCGCCACGGATTAGTGTGCCGACGGCCGCAGCCGCGCCGCCCACCGCCGCGCCCTGCGCACCGCTTTTGACGACCTGGTTGTTCGATTTCGCGACGCCGGAATTTTCAGCCGATTCGATACATTCATGGATATCGCGCTGGGCGGTGGCGTCACCGACGTTTTTCAGGTGCGCGTTGGGATACAACACGGGCTTCTGGTTGGTGGCGCAGCCCGCGGCAAACAGCAATGCCAATGCGGCTATTACGCCGAAAACCGGTTTGATGGTCATGTTTTCGCTCCTGGTGTGTGACTACTCTAACGCATCCGCGGCGGCGGCGATGACGCAATTGGCGGGCGTAATTAGATTTGCCGCAGGACGCCCGCTCTGGGAAAATTCCGTTCCATGAAAACAAGCTCTTCCATCCGCTTTGCGACGGCGCTCGTCGCAGTGCTTTTCCACGGCGGCGCGTTTGCGCAGGCCTATCCGTCGAAGCCGATCCGCCTGGTGCACGGCTTTGCCAGCGGCAGCGCGATCGACGTCTTTTCACGGCCGCTGGCGCAACGGCTGAGCGCCGAGCTCGGCCAGCAGGTGGTGGTCGACATCCGGCCGGGAGCCACCGGCACCATTGCCAATGAACTGGTCGCCAAGAGCGCCCCTGACGGTTACACGCTGCTGGCGGCCCCCGGTTCGGCGATGGCGGCGACGCCGCATCTGTTCAAGGTTTCCTACAATTCGCTGCGCGATTTTGCGCCGGTACACCAAATCAGCGATTTTTCCTATGTGCTGGTGGCGCACCCCTCGGTGCCGGCAAAGTCCGCGCGCGAACTGATCGCGATGGCCAAAGCCAAACCCGGCTATCTGACCTACGGTTCGACCGGCATCGGCAGCGGCTTTCATCTGGCCGGCGAACTGTTCTGCGCGATGGCAGGCGTGCAGATGCTGCATGTGCCGTACCGCGGCGGCGGCACGGCGGCGATCACCGATCTCGTCGGCGGCCGCGTTGATCTGATGTGGGACAGCCTCGCGGTGGTGAAGCCGCAACTGCAGGCCGGACGCCTGCACGCGATAGGCGTCACCGGCACGCGCCGCGCGGCGGCACTGCCGAAGGTGGCGACCATTGCCGAGAGCGGCCTGCCCGGTTATGAAATCGTCGGCTGGCACGGCATCTTCGCGCCGGCCGGCACGCCGCGCGAGATCGTCGATCGACTCAGCAATACCATCGGCAGGATACTCAGCGCAGCGGATATCCGCGATTTGTGGAACACGCAGGCGATGGAGATTTTTCCGTCAACGCCGGAACAGTTCGCCGCGCGGCTGCGTTTCGATTACGACCGCTACGGCAAACTGATCAAGGACGCGGGCATCAAGCTGCAGTAGGCGATCGCAGGTTCGCGGCTTGAAGTTTTCGCTTCAGCCGCCATTTTAATTATTCAGTCAATCAACGAGGTTGTTATGTCAGAAGCCCCCGGCAGCAAAGGTATGAATATTACGATGGACGCCACCGGCGTTTATCGCGAAGACGTTTACACCGACCGCAAGGTCGGCACCATTCGCTGCATGACACCGGTGAAGACCGACGGCTCAACCGATAACGCGCGCAGCATGCTGTTCGTCGGCGAAGCGCAAATCATGACGCCGATGGGCGCGCTACCGGTGACCTTCGAGATCGAGGGCACCTCGCTCGCCGAAGCGATCGAAAATTACGGCGAAGCCGCCAAAGTAGGGATCGAACACACGGTCAAAGAAATTCAGGAGATGCGCCGCCAGGCGGCGTCTTCGATCGTGCTGCCGGGTCAGGGCGGCGGTCTGCCCCCGGGCGCACTCGGCGGCGGCGGCAAAATTCAGATGCCGTGAAAATGTTCACCTTGCCCTTTCGCATATTCGGCATCGCTGCCATTGGCCTCGCCGCGCTGGCGGCAGGCGGCGCGGTTGCCCAGCACGAAGGACACAGCGATCATCAATTCAAGGATGCGCAGAAATGGGCGCAGGTGTTCGATGACCCGGCGCGCGACGCTTGGCAGAAACCGCACGAAGTCATTAGCGCTTTAAAACTGCCGGCGGACGCGACGGTTGCGGACATCGGGGCGGGCACCGGTTATTTTGCCGCGCGCTTTTCGCACATGCTGGCGAAGGGCAGGGTTTATGCGGTCGATCTTGAACCGGACATGGTCAAGCATCTCGGCGAACGCGCGAAGAAAGAAAATCTTGCCAATCTGACGCCGGTGCTCGGCGCCACGGATAACCCGAAAATTCCGGCAGCGGTGGATCTGGTGATACTGGTCGATGTCTATCACCACATCGGTGCACGCGACCAATATTTTGGGAAACTGCGTGACTCGTTGAAGGTTAATGGGCGTGTTGCCGTCATCGATTTCCGCATGGATGCGACGATCGGCCCGTCAAAGGCCATGCGCATCGCGCCGGAACGCGTCAAAGTGGAAATGGCGAAGGCCGGTTACGTGCTGGCGGAAGAACACGCCTTCCTGCCGCAGCAGTATTTTCTGGTGTTCAAAACCGGCGCGAAATAGCGCGGCGGCGGTGACCGCCGCGCCGGTTCAGCCGATCAGACCTGCGGGTTGACGCGCTCGAGCTTCGAGTGCAGCTTGTTCAGCGCATTGATATAGGCCTTGGCCGAGGCCACCACGATATCGGTGTCCGAACCCTGGCCGTTGACGATGCGCCCCTCTTTCGACAGCCGCACCGTGACTTCGCCCTGCGAATCGGTGCCGCTCGTAATGTTGTTCACCGAATACAGCAACAGTTCGGCGCCGCTCGCAATCAGCGATTCAATCGCCTTGAACGCGGCATCGACCGGGCCGCTGCCCTTCGACTCCGCGGGCTTCTCAGCGCCGCCGTCGGAGACCACAATCTTTGCGAACGGCTGCTCGCCCGTTTCCGAATGCGCGGTAAGCGAAACGAGGCGGTAGCGCTCGTTCTCGACCTGCTCGAGATTCTCTTCTGTGATCAGCGCCTGCAAGTCTTCGTCGAAAATTTCGCGCTTCTTGTCGGCGAGGTCCTTGAACCGCTTGAAGGCTTCGTTCAACTTTTCTTCGGATGGCAGATCGATGCCGAGTTCGTGCAGGCGCGTCTTAAACGCGTTGCGGCCCGAAAGTTTTCCGAGCGTGAGGCGGTTGTTGCTCCAGCCCACCGATTCGGCGCTCATGATTTCGTAGGTTTCGCGGTGCTTCAGCACGCCGTCCTGATGGATGCCCGATTCGTGCGCGAAAGCATTGGCGCCGACGATCGCCTTGTTCGGCTGCACCGGATAACCGGTGATGCCCGAAACGAGCTTCGAAGCGGGCACAATCTGCGTCGCGTCGATGCCGGTGTCGCATTTGAAAAAATCCTGGCGCGTGCGCACCGCCATCACGACTTCTTCAAGCGAGGCATTGCCGGCGCGCTCACCGAGGCCGTTGATCGTGCATTCGACCTGGCGCGCGCCGTTGGCCACGGCGGCCAACGAATTGGCCACTGCGAGGCCAAGGTCGTTATGGCAGTGCACCGACCAGACCGCCTTGTCGGAATTCGGAATGCGCTCGCGCAGGTTGCGGATCAAGGCGCCGAATTGCTCGGGCATTGTGTAGCCGACGGTGTCCGGCACGTTGATGGTGGTCGCGCCGGCCTTGATGACCTGCTCGATAATGCGGCAGAGGAAATCAAGATCGGAGCGTCCGGCGTCCTCCGGGGAGAATTCGATGTTGTTGGTGTATTCGCTCGCCCATTTGATCGCGCGCACGGCTTGATCAACGACCTGCGTCGGTTCCATGCGCAGCTTTTTCTCCATGTGGATCGGGCTGGTGGCGATGAAGGTATGGATGCGCGGCGAGTTCGCACCGCGCACCGCTTCGCCGCAACGGCGCACGTCGCGTTCGTTGGCGCGCGCCAGTCCGCACACCGTGCTGTCCTTGATCGCCGCTGCGACCGCCTTTACCGACTCGAAGTCGCCGTCGCTGGCGGCCGGGAATCCGGCCTCGATGATATCGACGTGCATGCGTTCAAGCTGGCGGCCGATGCGCAGCTTTTCATCGCGCGTCATCGAGGCGCCCGGGCTCTGCTCGCCGTCGCGCATGGTGGTGTCGAATATGATCAATTTGTCTTTTTGCATGATGTTCTCCGCTGTGCCGATGTTCCCGCCGCCAGATGGATTTATGGCGCGAACAGACTAATACCGAATCCGGGTTTTAATCGACCCGGCCGTAACAACCAGAAATGTGAGTAGAGTATTTAGCGCGCGACGCGCAGCAGCAGGCCGGCCAGCAGGGTGCTGGCACGAAGGTAAAACGCGTTGGCCTGTTTGGAACTCATGCTTGGCAATATAAATGGTTTTTGCGGGGGGTGCAAGGGCGAGTCTCTTCCAATGGCATAGGAGGCTGAAACGTGTCCGTGTTTCTAACGGCATATGAGGCTGAAATGAGGGATTTGGATCGATCATCTGCGCATGGTGATCGATATGAACGAATCAAGGCTCGCGACGATCGAGCAAATT
>JANXSE010000099.1 GCA_025356695.1 Betaproteobacteria bacterium | reverse complement strand
GCCGGCCGCCAAAATCGGCCATCCGGCCAAGGGCGCGATCTGGCTGAAGGTTAACGGCAAGACCACGCAAACCGGCGATTTGTCCGAGCTGATCTGGAACATACCGGAAACGATTTCGTACCTGTCGGGACTCATCACGCTTCTGCCCGGCGATCTGATTTACTCGGGCACGCCGGCGGGTGTCGGCCCGGTCAACGCCGGCGACAAGCTTGAAGGCCACGTTGACGGCGTTGGCGATCTGATGGTTACCTACATCAAGTAACAGTATCTACTTCCAGGCGGAGCAATCGACATGCAACAGCGCACACTCGGCAGTAACGGCCCGGCGGTTCCCGCCATCGGCCTTGGTTGCATGGGCATGTCGATCGCTTACGGCGAACCCGATGACGCCGAATCGATTGCGACCATTCATCGCGCACTCGAACTCGGCGTCAACCTGCTGGTGACGTCGGATGCCTACGGCAACGGCAGCAACGAAGAACTGATCGCACGCGCCATCAAGGGCAAACGCGAAAAATTTTTGATCGGTTCGAAGTTCGGCAATTTGTCACTGGCCGGCATTACCGCGCCGCCCGGTTTGAGCGCCGGCCATCCCGATTACGTCATGCAGGCCTGCGAAAAATCGCTCAAGCGGCTCGGTGTTGACGTGATCGATTTTTATGGCGTGCACCGCGTCGATGCGACGGTGCCGATTGAAGACACGGTCGGCGCGATGAAAAAACTCGTCGAGCAGGGCAAGGTGCGTCATCTCGTTTTGTCCGAAGCGGGCCCGCAGACTATCCGTCGCGCGCACAAGGTGCACCCGATCGCCGCGGTTGAAACCGAGTATTCGTTGTGGAGCCGCGATGTCGAGCAGGACGTGTTGCCGGTGTGCCGCGAACGGGGCATTGGCTTCATGGCCTACGCGCCGCTCGGCCGCGGTTTCCTCACGGCGACGATGAAAACGCTGGACACCCTGCTGCCGAAAGACCGGCGCCGTGAACATCCGCATTTTCTGGCCGACAACATCGCCCACAACGCGGCCTTGCTGGCACCCATCGAAAAAATAGCCGCGACGCACGGCAGCACGCCGGCGCAGGTTGCTATTGCCTGGGTGCTGGCGCAGGGCAATGACATCGTGCCGATTCCCGGCACCAAGCGGCGCAAATACATCGAGCAGAACGCTGCGGCAGTTGAGGTGAAACTGTCGGCGGATGAAGTGGCGCTGCTGTCGAAGGCGTTTCCGCCGAATGTCACCGCCGGCACGCGCTATCCGGAAAAGCAGTTGAAGGCGCTGGGGATTTAGTTGCGCGCGTATTTTTCAACGGCAATTTGAGCCGCGCGGCCGGGTCGTGACGGCGAGCATCGACATTGGCGGCATGCTCGACGAAGCGCTGCGCCTGTGCCGATCCGGCCATCTGGATCAGGCGGAAACGGTTTACCGCAGAATTCTGGCAATGGACGCCGGCACCGCCGATGGCTGGAACATGCTGGCGGTGGTGCTCCATGAGACCGGCCGGCTGGACGAAGCCTGGGATTGTTCTCTGCAGGCAACGCGTTTGCGTCCGCACCTTGCGCCGTACTGGCTGACACGCGGTAACATCGCTTTTTCACGACTGAGCTACCCGGACGCAGAGTCGGGTTTTGCCCGCGCTGTCGAACTCGCACCGGAATTTGCCGAAGCCCATTATCGTCTCGCCCTCGTCTGTCACAGGCAGCACCGCATCGACGCGTCGATTTCGGCCTACCGCGCCGCTTTGCGTTACGCCCCCGATGTCGCGGAAATTTATTTCAAACTCGCCGAGGCGCTGAACGAGATCGATCGTTGGGAGGACGCGTTGCGCGCCTACGAGGCTGCATTTTCCCGGGATCCGCAAAACGAATTGCCGCGCGGTAATGCACTGAATCTGATCAGCCGTTTGCAGTGGGAGGCCTTGCCGGAGTTTTGGCAGGCCGAGATTGCGCGCTATTTTCTGCGTCAGGATGTCGATAAAAATCGAAATGTGAGCGTCGCTTTGCGTGCCTTGAAAGTAAGGCCGGCGTTTCGAAAGCTGCTCGCGCCCTCGACCGGGCCTGACCACGATGCGCAGGCTGACGTCATGCGCGACGCGCTGTTTTTGCAATTGTTGCGGGATACGCTGATCGCCGACCCGGCATTTGAAGCCATGTTGACGCGCATGCGCGCGGGGTTGTTGGCGGACGCCGGAGCGCGTGAGAGGGCGCCGCTGGAATTTCTCGCCGCATTGGCGCTGCAGTGTTTCAACAACGAATTTATTTATGCCGAGAGCGCAGTCGAGCGGGAACAGGTAACCGCACTTCTGCCGGCACTGGACAACGCGATCAAGACCGGCACGCCCCTCGCGCCGCCGGCTGAACGCCTGCTTGCCGTCGCCGGCATGTATGGCCCGCTGCATGACGTGCCGTCGGTCGTCGACTATGCCGGCGCCCATGCCGTTTCGCCGGCGCTGGCGCCATTGATCCGGCGTACGGTGACAGAACCGGCGATTGAACGCGCGTTGCGTGAAAGCACCGTGGCGGGTGGGGCCATCACGGACGGCGTGTCGCTGGCAGTTGGCGGCATGTATGAGGAACACCCCTATCCACGCTGGTTTTCGATGGATCGAACGCGCCCTGTTTCGCTGCGCGAGTGGATTGACCGTGAGGCGCCGATGGCGGCGCCATCGGCTGCATTCGCCGCCGGCGCGAGGGTTCTGGTGGCGGGTTGCGGCACCGGGCACGAAGCCATCGAACTTGCCGCGGGGCTGTCGGATGTGCAGGTGCTTGCGGTGGATCTCAGCCGCAGCAGTCTGGCGTATGCGCGGCGCATGGCCGCCGATCTCGGCGTGACCAACATCGAGTTTCGCCAGGGCGACATACTCGGTCTCGGCACGCTGACGGAACGGTTTTCGATGATCTACTGCAACGGCGTGCTGCACCACCTGCGCGACCCGGCGGCGGGATTGCGCGTGCTCGTGCAATTGTTGCAACCGGGTGCGTTGCTCAGGCTGTCGCTCTACAGCGAGCTGGCGCGCGCCAGCATTACGGCAGCGCGCGC
>JANXSE010000319.1 GCA_025356695.1 Betaproteobacteria bacterium | reverse complement strand
AATTTGCTCGATCGTCGCGAGCCTTGATTCGTTCATATCGATCACCATGCGCAGATGATCGATCCAAATCCCTCATTTCAGCCTCATATGCCGTTAGAAACACGGACACGTTTCAGCCTCCTATGCCATTGGAAGAGACTGCGTGGCGTCAATGGCGCGCGGACACGTTACAATGTCTGCCGAACGTCTTCGTCGCACCCTCAGTCAAAAACGCCCATGGAGAACTGCAATGGCTCATGCAATTCGCATCACTGAATTCGGCGGCACCGACAAATTGCGCTGGGAAGAAGTCGCCGTCGGCGAGCCCGGCCCCGGCCAGGTGCGCGTGCGCAATACCGCGATCGGCCTTAACTTCATCGACACCTATCACCGCACCGGTCTGTACCCGAACCAGTTGCCGCTGACGCTGGGCATGGAAGGCGCAGGCGTGGTCGAAAAAGTCGGCCCCAAGGTCAAGGATTTCAAGGTCGGCGACCGCGTTGCCTATGCGAATCCAATCGGCGCTTACGCGGACGTATTACTGCGGCCGGCCGAGCGTCTGGTAAAAATTCCGGCGGGCGTCGACGACAAGGTGGCCGCCTCCATCATGCTAAAGGGCATGACTGCGTGGTATCTGTGCAAGCGCACCTACAAGGTCAGGAAGGGCGACACCATCGTCGTGCACGCCGCCGCCGGCGGCGTGGGCCAGATCCTTTGCCAGTGGGCGAAGGCGCTGGGCGCCACCGTCATCGGCACCGTTGGCAGCGATGCCAAGGCAGTGATTGCGAAAAAGTGCGGCTGCAAACACGTGATCGTGATCCCGCGCGAGAACCTCGTCGCGCGCGTCAAGGAAATCACCAAGGGGAAAGGTGTGCCGGTCGTTTACGACGGCATCGGCAAAGATACCTGGGATGCCTCGCTCGATTGCCTCGCTCCGCGCGGCATGATGGTGAGCTTTGGCAATGCCTCCGGGCCGGTCACGCAAATCAATCCCGGGATACTTGCCGCCAAGGGTTCGCTGTTCCTGACGCGGCCGACGCTGTTCCATTACATTGCCACGCGTGCCGAACTGCTGGCCGCCGCGCGCGATCTCTTTGCCGTGATCAAGAGTAAAAAGGTGAAGATTTCGGTCAATCAGACCTATCCGCTGCGCGATGCGGCGCAGGCGCAGGCCGATCTCGAATCGCGCAAGACGACGGGTTCGACGGTTCTGATTCCGTAACGCAGAAAACGATCTTGAAAAGGGGGCGCTGCCCCCTTTTTAATTTGGCCCTCAGCCGAGGAAGGCCGCCATGTCCGGACGCGTGGCTTTTCCCAGCACGGCTTCCACCGCTGCCGACAGCGACAACAGCCTGGCGTCTTCCATGCCGTTACAGGCAATTTGCAAGCCCGCCGGCAATCCACTCGACGCCGGCAGCGGCAGCGAGACACCGCATTGCTCGAACACATTGCCGATACGCGTGTTCCTGAGCGCGCGTTTGTTCCATTCGAGCGCCGGCATCAGTGTGTAGTGATCGGCCAGCGGGCCCGGCACCATGGGTGTCGTCGGCGCCAGCCAGCCGTCGCTGTCGCCCATGCGGGCGCGCACCAGATCGCGCAGTTCGGTCTGGCGCTTCTTCGCGTCGGCCAGGCGCTGCGGCGGATACTTCGTCGCAGCGATCACACGCGACTGCGCGATTTCATCGAACAGCTCGCGACTGTTTTCGATGCGCTCGCGGCCGAGGATTTCAACCAGTTCGCCCGGCACGATGCCGCCAAACACCGCATCGAACTCGGCGATTTCCGGCACGCTGACATCCGTGATTTGCGCGCCGGCTTTGCTGAGTGCGGCGAGCGCGGCGGCGATGCGCTGCGCGACCTCGGCATCAAGATCGTCGAAGAACACTTCCTGCGGCTTGCCGAATCTGAGTTGCTTCGGCGACGGCGCGGCTGGCACTTTCTTGCCGGTCAGCGTGTTGTAAATCAGCGCCGAATCGGCCACCGACATCGTAAAGGTGCCGACGCTGTCGAGCGTCGGCGAGAGCGGAAAAATGCCGTCGAGCGAAAAACCGCAGCTGGAAAACTTGTGGCCGACCACACCGCACAGCGCGGCCGGCAGGCGCACCGAACCGCCGGTGTCGGTGCCCGCCGAGAATGCGCAGAGTCCCGCCGCCATCGCTACCGCCGAACCGTGGCTGGAGCCGCCGGGCATACGGTGCACCTTCGCATCACAGGGATTCCACGGCACCGGATGCTTGAAGTTGATGCCGCCCAGCGCAAATTCACTGGTGCGCGTCTTGCCGAGAATGATGCAACCGCTGCGCTTCAGCGTTTTGACGAAACTGCCTTCGGGCGGTGTCACATCGCGTACGTCGAGGCTGGAGCCGGCGTTAGTCGGCATGCCGTCCACCACATACAAGTCTTTCACCGCCACCGGCACGCCCATCAGCGGGCCGAGGTCGGTGCCGTTTTTCAACTGGCGGTCGATCTCGCGCGCCGCGGCCATCGCGGCGTCGCGCGCGACGTGATGAAAGGCATTGAGCCTGGGGTTCAGCAGGTCAATGCGGTCGAGCAGGGCCGAGGTCACGGCCGCGGCGGTGATTTCGCGCTTGCGCAGGCGCGCACCGTATTCGGCGAGCGAGAGTTTGGCAAAGGGATTGGGCGGCAGGGTTTTCATAAGGGCGGTCAATGATGGAGTGAATTGTTTGCGCACCGGCTGACGCGCAGCGCCTGCGAAGATACCATAGCGGCTGGTCAAATCACCGGGATCAAATCATGGCAGAAGTTGAATTCAAGATAGCACCGATCGGGCGCGTCAAATGCGCGGTCAACACCATGTCCGAAGGCGGCTGGGGCAAGATCGATTCTGAAATCCATCTCGACGCGAAATACGCGCCGGGCCTGCAGGGGCTCGCCGGCTTCTCGCATATTCTGGTGCTGTTCCTGCTCGACCGCTCGCAGGATTTCGACATCAACAAGCAGCTGTTGCGCCGTCCGCGCGGCATGGAAGACCTCGACCCGGTCGGCGTTTTCGCGCAGCGCACGAAATATCGCCCGAATCCGCTGGCCGTCACCGCCGTCAAATTGCTGGGCATCGAAGGCAACGTTGTGCGCGTGCATGCGCTCGATGCGCTTGATGGCACGCCGGTGCTCGACATCAAGCCGTACATGCCGCCGTTCGATCGGATGGAGGATGTGACGATGCCACCGTGGGTGTCGCATTTCATCGAGGGGTATTTCTAGGAAATACGATTCCGCTTGAACGCGGTTCGTAGGGCGCAATAAGCGAAGCGCATTGCGCCGCATGTATCGTTTTCAATTGGCACGGTGCTTCAAGTTCGCCGGGGGCGGCCCGGCGGCCGGTTACTTTTCTTGAACCGCCAAGAAAAGTAACCAAAAGAAGCGGCCCCTGGTTCGCCGGTCCTACGGACTTCCCTGCGCTGCTCGTCATGTCGGGCGGCTGCGGAACTCGCCCTCGCGATGAAACTGCGAGGGCTCAGACAGTCCTCGCCGACTGCCCCCGACATGCCTGCGCTGCTCGGCGGCTCTCAAGGGGAAGCAAAAACCAAACGGTATGCCACCACTTTCAGGAATTGTTGACGCTGGTTAGCACGGTGGAGGAGTCCCTGGCGAACTTGAAGCACCGCACATCCAAGGAAGCAGCGCTAACTATTGCACCGGCGAAGAAACCTCAACGCCATCAGCCCCCCGAAACTGCACCAACGGCTCCGCAATCACCGACAGACTGATTGCCGTATAGGCGATCATCAACAGGGTCAGCGGAATCGACGCGATCACTGCGCGCCGCGGCGAGCCGTATTCGCGCAATGCTACGCGGTGCGCGAGCCAGACGGAAATCACGTGGCCGGTGACGATCGAACTGATCGCCACGTACCAGGTGATACGCGCGTCGATGATGCCGATGTCGGGTTCGAAGCCGGCGGTACCGAAGAGATCCCATTTATGGCCGAGCGGGTTCGAGGCCAGCGGAATCATCAACTGGCCCTGTATCAGCAGGTTGGCGAAATTGTGCGCGACAAGATAAGCGACGGCGATGGGCACCAGCGTCAGCACGAACTGCCGCGCGATGGCGCCGATGCTGCGGCCGCCGGCGAAGTGGCGCGTGATGGCGCAGACGATGAGATAGGCGGCGAGAAACAGCAGCCAGGTGCCGACGAGTCCGATGCTGCCGACAAAGTAGCCGCCGTCGTCGGCCCATTGCGGAAAGCGCGTGGTCAGCGCGCGCTGCGTGATCGACCAGAGTTGTCCGCCGAGCAGGCCGTCGAACAGCACGGTGGACAACATCGCGATGACAAAACCGGTCATGCCGGCGGGCAGAATATCTGCGCCGGTCAGGGCACGGCCCCACGGCCGCAGCGCGATGCTGTTGCCGCCGGATTCCGCCGCCGCCGGCGCGAAGCGGCCCAGCGTGGCGAAGTAAACGGCAAACACATCGGCGTTGCGCTGCCACGGTTCGCGTCCGAACACGATCATGCCAAGCAGGGTAAAAGCGCTCCAGAACAGCCCGACAGTGGCGATATGCGAGGGAATCGAGGCCTTCAGATAAATCACCTCGAACCACGAGAACAGCAACAGCAGGAGCGCCGCCGGCCACGCGCCGAGCGCCTCCGGATAGCGCCAGTTGAGCGCGATGCCATGGCGCATGCCGCTGCGCCGCGCAATACCGTCAGCCAGATCGAAGAGCGTGCGCCACGGATCGAAGGCCGGCCAGATATTGCCGACGCAGGCGACGGTGAGCGAGAGACCGACCCACCAGATCAGCCACACCAGTGTCGGCGCGAGATTGGCCTCGGGGCTGCGCGAGCCGTAGAGACCGGCGATGACGGTGACAACAAACAAAAAAAGGCCACACGCGCGCGCGACGAATCGCAGCAACGGCAGCAGCGGTCCGGTTACCAGCAGAAAGGAGGGGGCGCCTGCATATTGCGGGTGAACGCGCGCGAACAGGACGGCGGCGATGAACGACAGTGTGACCACTGCGCCGCCGCCCACCATGAAATACAGGAGCGGTGCCGGCAGGTCGTAACGTTCGCCGAAGGCGTGCGCGAATGCCGTGGACGGCAGACAGGCGCACGCCGCACCGGCGAAAAGCGCGCGCGCAACCGTCAGACTCATTTCGGCCGGACTTCGAGCGTCGCCAGCGGCGGGCCGTGATGGTCGCCGGATTTTGCGGTGGCGTTGTCGGCATGCCACTCAAAGCGGAAGCGCCCGGTGGCACGCGCGTTGAAGGTGAGTTCGGCCGGCGTGCCGGGTATGAGATGGGCTTCGAGTTTGTAGGCGTGCAGATGCAGGCTGCCCGCAGCATCGCTGCTGACGCGCAGTTTTACCGGTGTGCCCTTGTCAACGCGGATCAGGCGCTGCTCTTTCGCCACCTGTCCGCCAGTGATGGCGAGTTCGAAGGTTTTTTCGGCCGGCTCTGCGGCCAGTGCACAGGCAGCAAACAGGCACAGCACGATGGATAGCAGCAGTCGCATTTGCATGACCTCCTATTTGGCCTCGTAGACAATTTTGCCACCGGCCATGGTCATCACCGGTTTGATGTTGAGAATATCATCGAGCGGTACCGTCATGTAATCACGGTCGAGTACCACCAGATCGGCGAATTTGCCCGCCTCCAGCGTGCCGAGTTCCTTTTCCATGAACAGCAGGTAGGCATTTGAGCGCGTGTGTGCGATCAGTGCTTCTTCGCGCGTCAGCAACTGGTCGTAGGCCTTGATCGACGGGAAGATGCGGCCGGCGACATACTCCCAGATGGTGTGGAAGGGATTGATGGTGGCGACGATGGTGCCGTCGGAACCGAGGCCCCACGGAATGCCGCTGTCCTGGATCATGCGCGCCGGCGGTCGGTCGGCGCCGACCATTTTCGGTTTCACGGTGTGGTTGTGCAGCGCCATCACCCAGCCCGCGCGTTTGGCGCGTTCGAGCAGCTCCGGCGTTAAAAACTCGACGTGGGCGAGTACCCATCTGAGATCGCGGATCGGATACTGCTTGGCAATCTCGTCGCCCATGTCGAGCAGCTTGCGGATGGTGGTGTCCACCGCGGTGTGCTCGTGGATCTGCCAGTGGTATTGCGCTGCCGCTGTGGCGAGGATGCGAAACTGGTCGTAATGTTCTTCGGCGAACACCTGTTGGGGCAGAAACGCCGAATCGTGGATCGGGCCGTAGACATGTTCGCCCATGCCAAGCACGCCCAGCCAGTGATTGCGGCTCAACGGCTTTTCGGTGCGAATCATGTCGAGCACACGCGGCACTTCCTTCGGCGTGCGGATGTAGTACTGCAGCGGATAGTAGACACGCACTGTCAGCTCGTTGTTTTTCAGCAGGCGTTCGAGCGGCTCGTAGGGGCCATCGAGGTAGCCCATGTCGTAAACCGTGGTGAGGCCCAGCGCATTGAGTTGCGTGTTGAAGTCCTGCACCTCGCGTATGCGCCGCGGCATGTCGTTGACCACCCATTCCTCGATGCCGTCGTATTCGCTGCCCGCTTTGCCGGTGACCGCTTCTTCAGTGGCGGCGCGCGGCATGTATTTCAGCGCGGCGTAGAGCACTTTGCGGCCGTCGAAGTTGCTGGTGCGCACGTGCGCCGAGCCCTTGTAGAGATTGCCGATGGCCGGTGCGATCAGTTTGATCGCCAGCGCATTCATGTAGAAATCGGAGTAAGTTTTCTGGATATAGACCGGGTTGTGCGGCGCCGCCGCATCGAGTTCTTCCTGCGCGAAGCCGCCGGGTTTGTCGGCGAACTGCTGTTCGTGCCAGCCGCCCAGCACGAAAATCCATTTACCCGATTCGCTGCCCGGGCCGAGGGCTTTGGCGCGCGCGGTGATTTTGTCCAGCGCTTCCTTGCGCGAGAGCACGCCTTCGAGCCGCAGCTCATAAGGCATGAAGTTGGAGCCGCGCAGGTAATGCAGATGGTTGTCGATGAGGCCCGGGATGACGGTGCGGCCTTTGAGATCGGTCTGCACAGTGCGGTTGTCAGCCAGCTTGCGCACCGTCGCGCTGTCGCCGACCACGACGATGCGTTCGCCTTTGATCGCGATGGCCTGCGCCATCGAGAATTTCTGATCGACGGTCAGGATCTTGCCGTTGTAGAGAATGCGGTCAGGTGTTTGTGCCAACGCCAGCAGCGGCAATAACAGTCCCAGCCACAATACGCGTGCGTAACCCATAGTGCCTCCCCCGGATTTTTTTAGTAATACGAAATCGTTTCAATGCCGCTGCCGCCTTCGAACCAGTCCGTGATGGCGCGTTTTTCGAGATCTACCGTGGTGACTATACCGCTGTCGTGACTGGCAATCAGCACTGAATGGTGGTCGGGCGCGAATGCGGCGCCCATCGGTCCTTTGGCCAGGATGAGCACATGTTGATTGTGCCAACAGCCGGTTTCCATCACGTGCACGGTGGCCGAAGCGTAGTTGGTGACAATAAGGAAGCGCCCGTCGGGCGAGAAGCGCGGCCGCATCAACCGGCTGCGCTTCGGATGCGATGGCGGCACACCGGTGAGCGGCACGCGTGCGACGACGCGGTCAACAGCGCTGTCGATAATATGCAGATCGCCGCTGGCATTGTCGGCGGCGACAATGAGCCTGCCGTCGGGCGACGAGGTCACACCTTCGCTGCCGCGCGGCAGCGACAGCGTGGCGGTGAATTTTTTCAGTTTTACGTCGAAGACACCGAGATCATCGCCTTTATTCGAGACGTAGATCTTGGCGGCATCGGGCGTCATGACGATGAAGTGGCTACCAGTCGAGCCGGTGTCCCAGGCCGCTTCAATTTTTCCGGCGACGGGGTCGATGCACAGCAGCTTCGCCGCCGAATCGCAGCCGACCCACAGTTTTCCCGACGCGTCGAACATCATGCCGTGCGGCGCGAAATAGGGCTCGATGGAAATCGTTTTCGTGCGCTGCATGGCAGCGAGGTCGTAGACCTCGATCGATTTGCCGGGCTCGGGGTTGTTGCCGAAGATGCCCAGCCCGTAGATCGATACGCAGGCGGTGCCGTGGTCCGGCGAGATCGCCAGCTCGTGCGGAAACTTCGCGGTGTCGATCGCCTTCAGTTCGGCATGCGTCTCTGCGTGATAGAAACGCACCTTGGCGGCGAGCTTGTCAACGGCGAAGATGGCGCGGCTGCCTGTCGTATTGTTGATGTCCGGCATGACATTGCGCGTGATGACATATTTGACGGGTTCCGGGGACCGTACGGATTCAGACACTGTCATCGCCGTGAAAGTCTGCGCAGCCGTTCATGCCGTTATTGCGGCTGCAGCCCGATCTTGCGGATCAGGTTGCCCATGCGCTCGTGGCTTTCGCGCACGATGCGGCCGAGGTCTTCGGCGGAAGAGCCGATCGGGTCGAGCGCGCTTTCACGCAGGCGCTCACGCGTGGCCGGATCGGCAACCGCCCTGACCGCCTCGGCATTGAGTTTTTCGATTACCGCCTTCGGCGTGCCCTTCGGCACGAAGATGCCGGCCCAGGTGAAATATTCGAAACCCGGCACACCGGCTTCGGCGATGGTCGGCACGTCGGGCAGCAGCGCCGAACGCTTCGAGCTGCCCACCCCGAGCGCGCGTACCTTGCCGTCGCGGATATTGCCGAGCACGATCGAAGTGGCTGTAAACATGCAGGGGATCTGGCCGCCGACGACGTCGAGTGCAGCCTGCGTCGCGCCGCGGTAGGGCACGTGGTTGAATTTGAGGTTGGTGCGCGCGGCGAACACTTCCATCGCGATGTGCTGCGGGCTGCCGTTGCCGCCCGAGGCGTAATCGATTTCGCCGGGCCGCGCTTTCGCCAGCGCGATGAAATCCTTCACCGTCTTCGGCATGCTCGGATTGGCGATCAGCACCCAGTTGATCTGCGCGATCAGGCTCACCGGTTCGAAACTGTTGAGCGGATCGTAGTTCACCTTTTTGTAGAGGTGCGGCGTCATGACGAGGCTGCCGTCGTTGACGCCGGCAATCGTGTAGCCGTCGTTCGGCGCGCGCGCGGCGCGCTCCATCGCGATCAGTCCCGCCGCGCCAGGCTGGTTGTCGAGCACGACCTGCTGTTTCAGGTTGTCCGACATCTTGTTGGCGACGATGCGCAGGATGGCGTCGGCACCGCTGCCCGCCTGCACCGGCACGATCATCTGGATCGGCTTGCTCGGGTAGGCCTGGGCGAAGGCGCCGGCGGCGGTGCAGCTGGCGATGATGAGGGCGATGTGGAGGTGATTTTTCATGATTGTCTTCCGATGAGAGTGGGGCATGCGGTGCCGCGACTGCACGGCATCTAGGGTTTAGGGGTTGGGCGCGAAGCGCGTAAACAGCTCGAAGCCGAGCGCGCCGCGGCTGATTTCCATGCGCACGCTGCTTTTCTTCTGCAAAGCCTCTGCGGCCTCTTTCGTCAGTTGATAACGCTGATAGATGCCGTCGCTATGCTTCACTGAAAGCTGCCAGCGGTCGTCCTTGATTTCTTTGAGCGTGTCGATTTCGGCGACGATGCTGCGGCCGGTCGGCGTGGTGTAGTGACGGTTGAGCCATGAGCCGCCGACGGTAAATATGAGGCCCAGGGCGAAGGCGGCGATCCACGGCTGGCGGTCGGCCGGCTTCAGGCTCAGCGTCGGCACGATGCGGAAGGTCTGCGTCCAGCCGAGAAAACCCACCAGCGCGCCGATGAAGAAGGCGCTGTTAAAAAAGCGCCAGCTCTCGAGCACGTTGTCGTACTGCGGGCCTTCGCGTATGAGGCCGACGGCGGCGAGGATCACGGCTGCCAGCAGCAGGCTGGTCAGCACTTTTTCGTCGGGACGCGGTGCGGGTTCGCTCATGCGGACGCTTTCAATTGGGCAAAGCCGCGCTCGAGATCGGCGATCAGGTCGTCGGCGTCTTCGAGGCCGATGTGCAGGCGCACCAGCGGGCCGCCCGGGTTCCACGTCGTCGCCGTGCGGTATTTTTTGATATCGGCGCGGATGGCGAGGCTTTCGTAGCCGCCCCAGCTCGAACCGATGCCGAAGAGTTCATAACTGTCGATCATGGCGCCGACGGCCTCCCACTTGACCGGTTTCAGGATCACGCCGAACAACGAGGCCGCACCGCTGAAGTCGCGTTTCCAGATGGCGTGGCCCGGATCGGATTCGAGTGCCGGATAGAGTACGCGCAGCACCTCGGGGCGTTGTTCCAGCCAGCGCGCGACTTTCAACGCGCTCGCCTGCTGGTAGCGCATGCGCACGCCGATCGTGCGCAGCCCACGCAAGGCGAGATAACAATCGTCGGGGCTGACGCTGTAACCGTAGTCGGCGACCGCGCGGCGCACCGGCAGCCAGTATTTTTCGGTGGTTACAACGAGGCCCATCAACACGTCGGAATGCCCGCCGATGTATTTGGTGCCGGCGTGGATCGACACATCGACACCGTGTTCGAAGGCGCGGAAGAAGTACGGTGTGCCCCAGGTGTTGTCGGCGAGCACTGGAATGTTTCTCGCGTGCGCGGCGGCGGCGATTGCCGGGATGTCCTGCATTTCGAACGACAGCGAGCCCGGCGCTTCGCAGTAAACGAGTGTGGTGTTCGGGCGGATCAGCTGCGCAATGCCGGCGCCGATCAGCGGATCGTAGTACTCGATCTCGACGCCGTACGGCACGAGGCGCCGCTTGCAGAAGGTGCGCGTCGGGCCGTAGGTGGTGTCGACCATCAGGATGTGATCACCTGTTTTGGTGAAGGCGGCGAGCGCGGCGGTGATGGCGGCGAGGCCCGAGGGCACGGCGACGGCTTTGTCACCACCTTCAAGTTGGGCGACGGCTTCTTCCAGCGCGAAGGTGGTCGGCGTGCCGTAGATGCCGTAGCGCATCACCTTGTAGTCGTTTGGGTCGCGCCCTTCGTACGTGGCGACGTCGTCGAACAGCACCGTCGAGCCGCGATACACCGGCATGTTGACGAGGCCGGCGTGCGTTTGCGGATCGCGGCCGAGGTGGCTGGTCAGTGTGTCGCGGCGGAATTTTTTTGGGTCGGTCACGGGAGCGTTCAGAGTAAACAGAGCGCTATTCTGAGGGAGGCGATGCAGGCATGCAACCGCGTTGCCGGTCCGCGTCCACTGTGACATCATCGAGACGAAACGTCCGGAGTTTGCATGCGATTGTTCCGCCTTCTACCCTTGTTGATATGCGCCGTCTGCGGCGCGGCGCAGGCGCAACCCTATCCGTCAAAACCGGTACGCGTGGTGATGGGCTTTCCGCCGGGCACCACGGTGGATATCCTGATGCGGCCGATTGCGCAGCGCCTCACCGAATCGCTGGGTCAGCCGCTGGTACTCGACAACCGCCCCGGTGCCACCGGCATCATTGCCACCGAGATGGTGGTGCGCGCGCTGGCCGACGGTTATACGCTGCTCGCCACACCCGGCTCGGCGCTGACCAGTAGCCCGCATCTGCACACCAAAATCACCTTCGACACGCTACGCGATCTGAAGCCCGTCATTCAGATCGGCGCATTTGCCTATGTGCTGATCGCGCATCCGGGTGTGCCGGCGAAGAACGTCAGGGAATTGATCGCGCTGGCGCGTGCTAAACCCGGCGTGCTGACCTACGGCTCGACCGGGCTCGGCAGCGGCTTTCATCTGGCCGGCGAATTGTTCCGTTCGATGGCAAAAATCGATCTTACGCATGTGCCGTACAAAGGCGGCCCGGCGGTGGTCACCGATATGCTCGGCGGGCGCATCGATCTGATGTTTTATTCGCTGGCGGTGGTGTTGCCGCAGATCCGCGCCGATCGTCTGCGCGCCATCGCTGTCACCGGCCTCGTGCGCGATCCGCTGCTGCCCGAGGTGCCGACGGTGGCGGAGTCAGGCCTGCCGAAATTCGAGATCGGCGGCTGGCACGGTTTGTTTGCGCCGGCTGCAACGCCCATCACAGTGGTCATGCAATTGAATGCGGCGATTGCGCGCATACTCGCCACGCCCGAGATCAAAGAGTTGTGGACGTCGCAGGGCATGGCGGTCGTCAGCGGCGGGCCGGAGGTGTTTGCGACGCTGGTGAAGAGCGATTATGAAAAATACGGGCAGTTGATTCGGAGTGCGGGGATCAAGCCGGAGTGAGGCGGGGGAGTAAGGCAATGAAGAAGAAAAATTTCGTCGCGATATTCTTATTGAGCGTTGCACTTGCCTCAAATGCATCCGCACAAATCTGGCCGACAAAAATTGTGCGCGTGGTCACCGGCTCGGTGGCGGGCGGCGGCGCCGACGTCACCGGCCGCCCGATTGCGCAGCGCATGAGCGAAATGCTCAAGCAGCAGGTCATCATCGACAACCGGCCGGGGGCGGCGGGGCTGCTCGCCAACGATCTTGTCGCCAAGGCTGCGCCAGACGGGTACACGCTGCTGCTCACACCCGGTTCGTTTCTGATCATCACCTCGTATCTGAATGCGCGTCCGCCCTATAACCCGCAGACGGTGCTGACACCGGTCGTGCAGGCCGACACCTACAACTTCGTGGTGGTGGTGCACCCGTCGGTGCCGGCGAAGAACGCGCAAGAGCTCCTTGCCGTGGCGAAGTCGAAGCCGGGTGCGCTGACGTTCGTCTCGTCGGGTGTCGGCAGCAATTTTCATCTGGCCGGCGAATTGTTCAAGCTGCGCGGCAATGTTGACATGCTCCACGTGTCGTACAAAGGCAGCCCGCAGGCTATTGTCGATCTGATCGCCGGCCGCGCCGACGTCATGTTCGTCGGTATCCCTGCCGTGATGCCGCATATCAAGAGCGGCCGTCTGCGCGCCGTCGGCACCACCGGCCTCAAGCGCAATGCGCTGTTCCCGGACCTGCCGACGGTCGCCGAGTCTGCGCTGCCCGGTTATGAAATCGTCGGCTGGGAGGGTTTCTTCGCGCCGATCGGCACGCCGCGCGAGATCGTCAGCCGCGTCAATGCGATGGTCAACGAAATTCTGCAGACGCCGGAAATGCGCGAGCTGTGGGCGAGCAAGGGCGTCGATTTTGTGCCGAACACGGTGGAGCAGTTCACCGCGCGCGTGCGCGACGATTACGAAAACACCGGCCGCCTGATCAAGGCCGCCGGCATCAAGCCCGAGCAATAGACCACAAATCAGGCGCGGTTTTCTCGCGGCGCTGCCTGGCGCCGCAGCGCGGGCAGAATAAATCCTTGTTGCCAAGAGGGAAATTGCAGTCGTGGCAGCGGCGGACGAAGCAGCACATGATGCAGGTCAAGGTTTCCATCCGCTGAATGTATACACTCGGCAATGCGCACACCGCTTGAATGCGGATTGCGCCGCAACGGCAATTTTTACCTGCCGATGCCCGATCAAGTCAACAGGAAGCCGACCATGAAAGCCACGGAAATTCTCCGGCAGGAGCACGTGCTCATCCAGGAAGTGCTGGATGCGCTGGAGCGCGGCGCGAAAAAACTCGGCGAAGGCGCGGCAGTGCCGGCGGATTTTTTCATCGATGCCGCGGATTTTATCCGCGGTTTTGCCGACGACGCACATCACCGCAAGGAGGAGGGCGTGCTCTTCAAGGCGCTGGCGCGGCACGGCTTTTCCGAGGACGCGGGGCCGGTTGCCGTGATGCTCGCCGAGCACAACGAGGCGCGCCGCTTCACGCAGATGCTGATCGAATCAGCCGACAGGCTGAAGGGCGGCGACGAGCGCGCGCGCGACGCCGTCATCATGTATGCGCTGGCCTACGTTCAATTACTGCGCCAGCACATCATGAAGGAGAACAACATACTCTTCATGATGGCCGACCGGGTGATCCCTGCAGCCGAGTACGCCCAGCTCGACGCCGGTTTCGACAGGGTCGAGCGCGAGGAAATCAGCCCCGGCGTGCATGAGAAATACCGTGCGCTGGCGCGCAAACTCAAGGCACAGAGCGCTTGATTGTTGCTGCTGCGAATCCGGAAGAAGTGGCGCGCCGGATTTACTTCAGCGTCACTGCATAAAAACGCGTAAACGAAAAACTGCCGCCATGATCAGCCAATACATCGAGTTCGTCAGCAGCAAGAGCTTCGTGCGTCGCGCGCGCGAACTCAAAACCATCCGCGCGATGGTGCGCATGTATTGCCGCGGACACGGCCATGACTGCCTTGAAGCGCTGTGCGCGGACTGCGGGGAACTGATGGCGTATGCGACGCGCCGCCTCGAACGCTGCGTGTTCGGCGACGCCAAGCCGACCTGCGCCAACTGCGTGGTGCATTGCTACAGCGCGGAGATGCGCGAGAAGGTCCGTGTGGTGATGCGCTGGGCGGGGCCGCGCATGCTGCTGCGCCATCCGATCCTCGGCATCACGCATCTGCTCGACGGGCGGCGGCCGGTGCCGGTGCTGCCGCAAAAACCCGCTACGCAGAACCCCGGCGCGAATAACGTTCCCTGATCACGCGCGCATTGAGCAGCAGGCCCGCCAGCAGTGTGAGCAGTGCGACGCTGCCAAGGATGATTGCCGCGGCAGTCCAGCCGCGGCCTTCCAGCATGCGTTGGTCGATCAGGTGGACGGCGGTGATGACCCAGACCGCCGCTGCGCCGCAGGCCAGCACCTGCAATGCAATCGGCACCCAGCGCTGCGTGCACAGAAACAACAGCGGTGCAGCAGCGCACAGCGCCACCGCGACGAGGTTGGCTTCGCGTAGAAAATGCGCGCCGAGCAGCAGCGCGGCGACGACATACAGGCTGACACGCAGGGCCATCAGTGTTTGTTGAACGCGCAGCTTACTTCAGCGTTGCCGCGATCTTGCGGATTTCGTCGGGCGAATGTTCGCCGCCGAGCGGTGTGCCCGGGATCAGATATTTGCCCATGGCCACCAGCGTGCCGACCAGCACCGGCTCGTAACCGACTTCGCGCACGAGGCCCGAGGCAACGCTGATCGCGTTCGCATCGTCGCCGGCGATCGGCATGCCGACCTTGTCGCCGCCCTTGCTCGCGGCCTCGGCCATCTTGGCGTAACCGATGGCGTTGAAGCCGCGCACGATGCGCGCGCCCGGCAGGTATTCGCTCGAGGTGATGCCGGCGCCTTTTTCGCGCGC
>JANXSE010000018.1 GCA_025356695.1 Betaproteobacteria bacterium | reverse complement strand
TGCAGGCGCTTGAGCAGCGCTTGGCTGACCCCGACAGCGCGGCGCGCACGCGCCGTGCCGACTTGCAGGGCCAGATTGCGAACATAGACGATAGTTTGAAAAGCATGCAGCAAAGCCTGGTGCCGGCGCAGCGCATGAATGCGTTGCTGCAGAACATGCTGGCGCGCAATCCGCGCCTGCAACTGGTCGGCATGCGCACGCTGCCGCTGGCAACGCTGGTTGAAAAGCGTGCCGCAGCAGCAGATGCCTCCGCCGCAGACAAGCAGGCGCTGAGCGAAGGCAATGTATTCAAGCATGGCGTCGAGGTCAGGCTCGCCGGCAGCTATGCCGACCTTTATGATTACCTTTCGCGTCTCGAGAAATTGCCCGCGCGCATGTTCTGGTCGCGGGCCAGCCTCAATGCCGGTGATTATCCGCGGCTGACGCTGACAGTGACGATATACACGCTAAGTCTGGATAAGGCATGGCTCGAAGTATGAAACGGATAAACGTTATGCGTATCATGTGCGCGCTGTCAGTACTGCTGTTGCATCCGGCGCTGGCCCAGGTGGCGGGCGACCCGACGCGGCCGCCGCCAGCGGTTCTGTTGAATACGCCCGGCGTTGATGCGCAGGCCGGCAGCCCGGTGCTGCAAAGCGTGATGATCAGTCCTGCCGGGCGCTCCGCGATTATCGGCGGCGAGCATGTGAAGCAGGGCGGCAAATATGGCGACGCGCGCGTCGTCAGGATCACCGAAACCGAAGTGGTGCTGCGTTCTGCCGGCGGTACTGAAACGCTGCACTTGTATTCGGGTGTGGAAATGAAGCCGGTGGTGGTGGTGCCACCTGCCGCAGCAAAGGCGGTGGCGACGAAAAAACGCAGCCCCGCGACTAATACCCAGGGAACACAGAAATGAAAAAACTGTTAATCGTCATTTTGATGGCGCTCGCGCTGGCGGCTTGCGAATCTTCAAGACCCATCAAATCAAACGCCGTGCAGGCGCAGATCGAGGCCGAGTTGAGCCGGGCGGCGCAAGCGCGCGTCAAGCCGGCGCAGCCTGATGCCGTCAACCAGGCGCTGCTACCGGCGCTGACAGTGGATATGCCGAAGTCGGGCGACAAACCGGTCGACCCGCGCTTCGACCTTAACGTCAACACGGCGCCGGCCAATCAGGTTTTCATGGCGCTCGTGTCGGGTACGCGCTACAGCATGCTCGTGCATCCCGACATCAAGGAAAACATTTCGCTGAACCTCAAAGATGTAACGATGACGGAGGCGCTTGAGGCAATTCGCGAACTCTATGGTTACGAATACAAGATACAGGGCATGCGCATTTATGTGCAGCCAGTGACAGTGCAGACGCGCCTGTTCCAAGTGAATTATCTTGCCGGGCGCCGTGTTGGCAGTGCCGACATGCGGGTGTCTTCAGGCTCGATTCAGCCTTCCACCGGTGGCGCTGCCGGCACGCCGGCAACGACGGCAACAACGACCAGTGCGGCGGCGCCGACGGCCACCGCGGCACGCTCCGACAGCAGCCGCATCACGACCACCTCGGATAACGATTTCTGGACCGATGTCGGCAACGCCATTCGCACGATTATCGGTAGCGACTCCGGCGCCAACGTGGTTGTTAACGCGCAGGCCGGGGTGATACTGGTGCGCGCGCTGCCGGCTGATTTGCGCGCGGTCGATCAGTACCTCAAAGCCATGTCGCTGGTGGTCGAGCGGCAGGTCATGCTCGAAGCCAAGATCATCGAAGTCACACTCAGCGATCAATTTTCGACCGGCGTCAACTGGGCGGCATTCAAGGGTAATTTTGCAGGCGGTGTTTTGCAGCCGGGCACCACGCTGGGCAATAGCGGCACACTGTCGGCATTCACTGCGCGTGCGCCTGACGGCACACCATTGTCGAATTCAGCGGTGGCTGCGCTGACCGGCAGCGTTGCCGGATTGGCGGCCGGCGCTAACGTGCCGGCGTCAGTGTTCGGGCTGGCCTTCCAGTCGAGCACTTTTGCCTCATTGCTGACTTTTCTTGAGTCGCAGGGAACGGTGCACGTGCTGTCGAGCCCGCGCATTGCCACGCTGAACAACCAGAAGGCGGTGATCAAGGTCGGCACCGACGAATTCTTCGTCACCAACATCTCAACCACGACGACGACCAGCGGAACCGGCAATACCATCTCACCGACCATTACCGTGCAACCGTTCTTCTCGGGTATTGCGCTCGACGTGACGCCGCAGATTTCCGACGACGACCAGATAACGTTGCACGTGCATCCGTCCGTCAGCCTGGTGACCGACAAGACCAAAACGCTCAACCTCGGTACCCTCGGCACGATCACTTTGCCGCTGGCGTCGAGCAACATCAACGAAAGCGACACTATCGTGCGGGTGCAGGATGGCACCATCGCGGCGATCGGCGGCCTGATGAAACAATCGCAGGCCAGCGGCGATTCGGGCCTGCCAGGTACGCGAAATTCGATTTTCAGCAGCGCGTTCGGCAGTCGCAGTCAGCAACTGACCAAGAGTGAACTGGTGATTCTGCTGAAGACGACCATTATCAAGGGCGATGCTTTGTGGCAGCAGCAGGCGCAGGAGGTCAACGAGCGAATGCAGAATCTACGCCGCCCGGATCCGGCTGCAGAGAAACCGCCAGCCAAAGGCAAATAACAGGGCCCCATGTATCTGGCCCACTTCGGTTTGCAGGAACTGCCGTTCGGCATAACGCCCGACACGAGCTTCGCGTATGCGTGCGCGAGTCATCAGGAAGCGCTCAACACGCTGCTCGTCGCGGTTAAAAACGGCGAAGGCTTCATCAAGATTACCGGCGAAGTTGGTACCGGTAAAACGCTCCTGTGCCGCAAGTTCCTCGCCATGCTCGACGACGCTTACGTGTCTGCTTACATCCCCAATCCGTACCTGGAGCCGCGCACTTTGCTGCTGGCGCTGGCGGAAGAACTCGGCGTCAAACTCGCCAGGGAGGATGATCAGCATCATTTGATCAAGGGCCTCACCCAGGCATTGCTGGGTTTTGCCGGCGAGGGCAAGTCGGTGGTGTTGTGTCTCGATGAGGCGCAGGCGATGCCGATCGAAAGCCTCGAAGCATTGCGGCTGCTGACTAATCTGGAAACTGAAAAGCGCAAGCTGTTGCAAGTGGTTTTATTCGGCCAGCCCGAACTCGACTACAAACTTGCCGAGAATTCAGTTCGCCAGTTGCGGCAGCGCATTACCTTTCAGTGCCGCCTGGGTGAACTCGGACGCGAAGAACTTGATTACTACCTGGCGCACCGCCTGCGCGTTGCGGGGTATCTCGGCAACCGGCTGGTTACGCCGCCGGCGGTACGCGCGTTGCACCGCGCCAGCGGCGGCATTCCGCGGTTGGTGAATGTGCTGGCGCATAAATCGCTGTTGCTTGCATTTGGCGAGGGCGCCCAGCAGGTGCTGCCGCATCATGTGCGCGCGGCGGCTATCGATACGCCCGCTGCCCGCCGGCGGCAATGGTGGTGGCTGGGTTTCGCAATCCTGCTGATGTCTGCCGGCAGTGCTGGCTGGATAGTGTTCAGGTAAGCGGAGCCGCGCATGAGTCTTATTAATCAGATGCTGCAGGATCTTGAAAAGCGCCGCGCCTCCGGCACCGAGCGCGGCGCCTTGCCGAACCAAGTGCGCGTCTTGCCGCTGGCAGATACGCGCGGCTCGTCATGGCGGCTGTTCGGCATTGTTGCCGCGGGCATACTGATTGGCGCGCTGGCATGGCATTTCAGCAGTCGCCGGCCGGTTGTCGCGGATGCCGCCCGCGGCGCACCAGCGCCGACGATGCAACTTGCGCCGGGTGCGCCGGCATCACGGCTTGCGCTCGAACTGGAAAAAGCGCCATCCAATGTTGCACGTTCCGCGGTGCGTCCGGCTGGTGCAACCGTGGCGTTACCTGTGCCGAATGCCGCCACGCTCGCGGCGAGGCCGGCGGCCGAGGCAAAAATAGCGCAGGCCCCGCTGTCGACGGCAGCGGTGGTCGCGCCTGAAGCTGCTGCTGCAAAATCTGCCGCCGTGGCGGCAAGGGTTGAACCGGCAAAGGCCGCGGCGCCGCCTGCCGAAACATCGCCCGCGGCGGTTGTTGCCGCGAAGCCGCCGGTGGCAGCGCCGCGAACGGTTGATGTCTCCGTCGAAACCAAAGGCCAGGCGCTTGCCGCAAACGCGCAAATCGACAAACGCGCGCAGATTTTGACGCCGCAACAACTTGCGGAGAATGACTACCGCGAGGCGGCAAATTTTTTAAACCAGGGCCGGCTCGCCGAGGCGCAAGAGGGCTTCCGTCGCGCTTTGCAGCACAACCCGGCGCATGCCGGCGCGCGGCAGGGTCTGTTCGGGCTCCTGCTTGATGCAAAAAAAAGCAGCGAGGCCGAACAGCTGTTGCGCGACGGATTAAAGCTCAATCCAAACCAGCCCGCATTCGCAATTGCGCTGTCGAGCCTGCAGTTCGAGCGCGGCGATGTCGGCGACGCTATTGAAACCATGCAGAAGACCGCCCCGGCGGCGCAATCGAGTCCCGACTATCTGGCCCGTCTCGCCGGCATGCTGCAGCGCCAGTCGCGCCATCGCGAGGCGGTCGAGCAATATCAGGCGGCGCTGCGCCTCGCGCCGCAAGCGGGCGTGTGGCTGATGGGCATGGGTATTTCATTGCAGGCGCTCAGCAGAAACGGCGAGGCGCAGGATGCGTTTCGTCGCGCCAGGGCAAGCAATTCGCTGAGCGCGGAACTGCAGGCCTTCGTCGATCAGCGCTTGCGGCAACTGCAGTAAGGGCAGCAGACCCCTCAATCCTGTTTTAACGTTCGCGCCACCATCCAGCCGTGCACTTCCGCCGCACCCGCCTTGCGCAGCGTGCGCGCCAGTTCATTCAACGTTGCTCCGGTCGTAATCACATCGTCGATGACCGCGATGCGCAGTCCTGACAGATCGGTGTCATAGACAAACGCGCCGCGGATGTTTTTCGCGCGTTCGCGCCACGGCAACATCGCCTGTGGCGCGCGATCGTGCACGCGGCGACAGGCGTTCGCCGCGACTGCTGTTTGCAATATTGTGCCGGCAATCCGCGCAAGCTCGAGCGCTTGATTGAAGCCGCGCTGGCGCAATCGTGCGGGCGCCAGCGGCATCGGAATGATGAGATCGACCGTGGCCGGATTGGCTGCACACATGGCTTCAGCAAGCACGCGGGCAAGCGCCAGGTTGCCCGCATATTTGAATTGCTGGATCAGGGTGGCGAGCGGCCAGGCGTACTGATAAGCGGCCGACACCGTTGTAAACGCCGGCGGATGTGCGATGCACGCGCCGCAGAGTTGCGCTCGCGGCGCAGGCGTCGCGCATTGCGGGCAGCGGCTGGCGGTGAGCTGCGGCAATTGTGTATGGCAGTCGTCACACAGCGGGCGTAACGGCGCGGGCGCAGTGCATAGGAGGCACTGTTGCGGCAGCATGACATGCCAAAATTTTGCGCAATAGTCAATTATTCGACTGCTTGAATTTGACAAGTGCGGGTGCATGAATGATGATGCGAAGCGCATGATCTAAAGCAGTTTTCTTCCCAGACCAGCAGTCATTTTTCGGGCCATCCCATGGATTCCATTAGTCACAACGCAGTTGCGGCCGTTGCCGCCGACAAGCCCGCGGCAACACGTTGGAATATTGATCAGGTTGAGGCATTGTTCAACCTGCCGTTTAACGATCTGATGTTCCGTGCCCAGGGCGCGCATCGCGAACACTTCGACCCGAACGCGGTGCAGTTGTCGACACTGTTGTCGATCAAGACCGGCGGCTGTCCTGAAGACTGCGGCTACTGTCCGCAGGCGGCGCGTTATCACACTAGTGTCGAGAACGAGGACATGCTGTCGGTTGACGACGTAGTGGCGGCAGCGCGCGCGGCGCGTGCCAACGGCGCGACGCGTTTTTGCATGGGCGCGGCGTGGCGCGGCCCCAAACAACGCGAACTCGATCGCGTGCTGGGGATGGTCAAAGCCGTGCGCGAACTCGGCATGGAAACCTGCGCGACACTCGGTATGCTCAAAGAAGGGCAGGCCGAACAGTTGAAACAAGCCGGCCTCGATTACTACAACCACAATCTCGATACGGCGCCGGAGTTCTACGGCAATATCATCTCGACACGTACCCAGGATGACCGTCACGATACGCTCGACAAGGTGCGTGCCGCCGGCCTCAACGTCTGCTGCGGCGGCATCGTCGGTATGGGCGAAACACGGCGCACGCGCGCAGCACTCGTTGCCGAACTCGCCAACCTCGATCCTTATCCGGAGAGTGTGCCGATCAACAATCTGGTGCAGGTCGAGGGCACGCCCTTGCACGGCACGGCGGCGCTCGACCCGCTCGAATTCGTGCGCACCATCGCCTGCGCGCGTATCACCATGCCAAAGGCGATGGTGCGTTTGTCGGCCGGGCGTCAGGAGATGTCCGAGGGCATACAGGCGCTGTGTTTTCTCGCCGGCGCCAATTCGATTTTTTACGGCGACAAATTGCTCACCACCGGTAACCCCGAAGCCGAACGCGATCGGGCGTTGATGCAACGGCTTGGTTTGCACGCCATGCGCAGCGGGACTTGAACCGTGCTACGTGAAGATGCCGGCGTGGATGCCGGGTCTTCGGCAGAACCGCCCGCCGCGGCGCTGGCACCGCAAATTGCCGCCCTGGGTGCGCAGGGACTGTTGCGCACACGCCGCCTGTTGCAATCGCCGCAACAGGCGGGGGTACGCGTCGATGGCCGCGATGTTATTGCGTTTTGCAGCAACGATTATCTCGGCCTTGCCGCAGACCCGCGTTTGCGCGACGCCGCCATCGAGGGCGCGGCGCTCTACGGCGTCGGCGCCGGTGCTTCGCATCTGATCCTCGGGCATAGCGCCGCGCATCACGCGCTGGAAGAGACGCTGGCGAAATTTGTCGCGCTGCCGCGCGCGCTGCTGTTCTCCACCGGTTATATGGCCAATCTCGGCGTGGTGACGGCACTCGTCGGCCGCGGCGACGCAGTGTTCGCCGACCGCTTGAATCACGCTTCACTCAACGACGCCGCGCAATTGTCGCGCGCCGAATTCAAACGTTATGTGCATGGCGATCTCGCCATGCTTGAACGCTCGCTCGCGGCAAACCCGGCGCGACGCAAGCTTGTGATCACCGACGCAGTGTTCAGCATGGACGGCGATATCGCACCGGTCGCTGCATTGCTGGAGTTGTGCGAACGCCACGACGCCTGGCTGCTGCTCGACGATGCGCACGGCTTCGGCGTACTGGGTGCGACCGGCGGCGGCGTGCTGCAGCATTTTGGCATTGCTTCCGAACGCATTATTTATATGGCTACACTCGGCAAGGCGGCCGGCGTGTTCGGTGCATTTGTTGCCGGCGCTCCCGAAGTAATTGAATGGCTGCTGCAGCGTGCGCGGCCTTACGTCTACACCACAGCGACGCCGCCCTTGCTTGCACACGCTTTGCTGACCAGCCTCGACATCATCGCGGCGGAGAGCGAGCGGCGCGAACGGCTCGCACAATTGATCGTGCAACTGAAGCAGGCTTGTGCGGGCCTGCCGTGGCGTTTGCTGCCGTCCGACACGGCGATTCAGCCGCTGCTGGTTGGTCAAAGCGAAGAGGCCATGCGTATTGCAGATGCATTGCTGGCGCGCGGCCTGCTGGTGCCGGCAATCCGTCCGCCGACGGTACCCGAAGGCACGGCGCGCCTGCGCATTTCGCTGAGCGCCGCGCATCAGCCGCAGCATGTCGAAAAACTTGTGCGCGCACTGCATGAGATCAGCGCCGGCGCATGACGTTGCATTCTCATATTCAGGGAGCGGGCCCCGATCTGGTGTTGTTGCACGGCTGGGGCATGACGGCCGCAGTCTGGCGCGTGTTGGGCGACGAACTGGCGCGCGACTTTCGCGTGCATCGCGTCGAATTGCCCGGCTATGGAGCGGGCGCAGACGAAAACTGCGCATCGCTGGACGCCGTAGCGGCAACACTGGCGGCGGCATTGCCGTTGCGTGTGACAGTGTGCGGCTGGTCTCTGGGCGGGCAAGTGGCGCTGGCATGGGGGCGTGCGCAACCGCAACAGGTCGAGCGACTGATTTTGCTGGCGACGACACCGCGCTTCGTCTGCAGCGATGATTGGCCGCACGGCATGATGGGCGTCGAATTCGAAGATTTTGCTGCCGATGTCGCGAACGATCCGCCGCGCGCGCGGCTGCGTTTTCTGGCCTTGCAGGCGAGCGGCGATCATGCCGCGCGTGCGGTGCTGCGTGATTTGCGCGATGCAATTGCGCGCAGCGGCGAAGCGGGCGCGCAGGCGCTGGTCGCCGGCTTGCGACTGCTAAGAGAAACCGATCTGCGCGCCGCGCTTGCAAAAATCGAACAACCGGCATTGGTTGTACACGGCGTCAACGACGCGGTGATTCCGCAGGCGGCCGGCGAATATCTCGCCGGTGCGCTGCCTTGCGCAGAATTCGCTGCCGTGGCCGGCGCCGGACATGCCGTGTTTGTAACGCGTGAAGCAGCGATCGCCCAGCGTATACGGGAATTTCATGGCCGACACTGAATCACACCAGCTTGATAAACGCCTGCTGCGGTTTGCGTTCGAACGCGCCGCCGCAACCTATGACGGCGCGGCGGTATTGCAGCGCGAGATCGGCTCGCGCATGTTGTCGCGGCTCGACTATGTAAGACAGCGACCCAAAATCGTACTCGACGCCGGCTGCGGTACCGGACATGCGACGGCAGATTTGCAGAAGCGTTACCCGACAGCCACCGTGTGTGCACTGGATCTCGCCTTTGCCATGGCGGATCGCGCGCGTGCGCGCAGCAATTGGTGGCAGCGTTTGCGCGGGCGCGGCTTGCGCGGGCTGTGCGCCGATATCGAACGCCTGCCGCTGCGCGCGCGCACGGTCGATCTGTTGTGGTCGAATCTGGCGTTGCAGTGGGTCAACGATCCGCAACATGCGTTCGGCGAATTTCGCCGCGTGCTGGCGCCCGGCGGCTTGCTCATGTTCAGTACTTTCGGCCCGGATACCCTGAAGGAATTGCGCGCGTCGTATCAAGGCACCGATCGTTATACGCACGTGAATCGTTTTATCGATTTGCACGACATCGGCGATATGCTGGTGCACGCCGGTTTCGCCGATCCGGTGATGGATATGGAATGTCTGACGCTGACATACGACAACGTGCGCGCCTTGATGCACGATCTCAAGGCGATCGGCGCGCACAACGTGACGGCGGGCCGTCCTCAGGGCATGAGTGCGCGCGCGACGCTGGCGACGGTCGAGTGCAACTATGAAGCGTGGCGCCGCGACGGCCGCCTGCCTGCGACCTTCGAAGTGGTCTACGGACACGCCTGGGTGCCACTGCCGCGCACGACTGCTGACGGCAAGCCGGTCATTCCAATCAAAGTCGCCGGGGCCGCGCGTTGACGCCGCAACCCGCGCGTAGCGCGCCGCGCGGCTTCTTCGTCACTGGCACCGATACCGGGGTCGGCAAGACGCGCGCGGCCTGTGCGCTGTTATTGGCGCTGCGGCGCGCCGGCGTGCGCGCTGTCGGCATGAAGCCGGTCGCCGCCGGTGCGCTGCATGATGCGCAAGGCCTGCTCAACGAAGATGTTGCCGCCCTGATCGCGGCCAGCGCGTACGCCGCACCGCGCGCCGAGGTCAATCCGTATTGTTTCGAGCCGGCAATTGCGCCGCACATTGCCGCTGCGCGCGCCGGCGTGGTGATCGAAGCGGCGGTGATTGTTCGCGCTTTCGATACCCTGGCGGCAGGCGCCGACACGATTGTCGTCGAGGGTGCCGGTGGATTTTGCATTCCGCTCGGCGCAGGGTTCGATAGCAGCGACCTTGCCGCGGAGCTGAGCCTGCCGGTCATACTGGTGGTGGGTTTGCGTCTGGGCTGTCTGAATCACGCCTTGCTGACGGCGCAGGCGATACAGGCGCGCGGTTTGACCATCGCCGGCTGGATTGCCAACCATATTGATCCGGAAATGGCAGCGGTGGCGGAGAACCTTGCGACGCTGGCGCAGCGGCTGGAGGCGCCGCTTATAGGCGAATTTGAATATGCGCCGGCGGCAGCGGCCGAACAGTGGGTCGATCGCCTCAATCTGCAGCGGCTGGGTGTGCATTGAGAGGCCGCGCTTCGCGCAGCGGCAATGCGCCGCCGGGCGCGTGCGTTCCAGCGAGAGAAATGGCGCAAATTGCGTTTTAATTCCGAGGGATTCAGACGGGTATTCGGTTGCCTGAGTGAGCCGCTCTGTGATAAATTCCACGTGTTTTTTTCGCGGTTTATCGCTCATTAATCCGGCAATAACAACAGAAAACGGTTGAAATTGGCGGCTGGTAGTTACGTTCGTCGAAACACGCCGTCTGACGCGAAATTGAGTCGGGCATGTGGCGATCCCGTTCTGGCACTATTCCCTGAACTCGAGGGAAGCTTGGTCTGGCGAACAGATTGTAGAGCGGAGCTTCCTTTAGGAATTTAACGCACCGTTGGAGTAAAGCATGATCAGTAAGTGGGCACAGTATTTTCTGGCAGCATTGATCCCGGCGCTGATGCCGGTCGTGGCGGCGGCCGAACGCTACAATCTGCAGACGCCGCAGTCCGTCATTGCGCATGAAATTTATGATCTGCACACACTGATCTTCCTGATCTGCTGCGTGATTTTCGTGCTGGTGTTCGGTGTGATGACCTACTCGATCATCAAGCACCGCAAGGCGGTTGGTCACAAGGCCGAACAGTTCCACGAGAACACCATGGTGGAAATCGCCTGGACCGTGGTGCCGTTCATTATTCTGATTGGCATGGCAATTCCGGCAACCAAAACCATACTGTCGATGAAAGACACCTCCAACCCGGACATCACGATCAAGGCCACTGGTTACCAGTGGAAATGGGGTTACGATTATCTGCACGACGGCGTCAGCTTTTACAGCTCGATGTCGACGCCGCGCGATCTGATCACCGACAAGACGCCGGATGGCCGCAAGAAGCGCGAAGAGCACGCGAATTATCTGCTCGAAGTTGATAATCCGGTGGTGGTCCCGGTTGGCAAAAAGGTGCGGATCATCACAACCGCCAACGACGTTATTCACGCCTGGTCGGTGCCTGCATTCGGCGTCAAGCAGGATGCAATTCCCGGTTTCGTGCGCGACACCTGGTTCCGCGCCGACAAGGTCGGCACCTACCG
>JANXSE010000009.1 GCA_025356695.1 Betaproteobacteria bacterium | reverse complement strand
TCAACTAGCTGTTCGCGGGCGTTGGCAGACCATCGATCTGCGTTGCGCTGTACGGATTCAGGCGAGCAGGGCGCCCACGTATTCACCAATCGCCAGCGACGACGTCAGCCCCGGCGATTCAATCCCGAACAGGTTGACCAGATTCGGTACGCCGTGATCCTTGGGCCCGTGAATGACGAAGTCGACGGCCTCCTGGCCCTTGCCGGTGATGCGCGGGCGCATGCCGGTGTAGCCGGGTTGCAGTGTGCCGTCCTTGAGACCGGGGAAGTAGCGGCGGATCGCTTCGTAGAACAGCGGCTCGCGCGCTTCGTCGAATTTGTAATCGAGTGTATCGCGCCATGAGAAATCGGGGCCGAATTTGCAGCGGCCGCCGAGATCGATGGTGACGTGCACGCCGAGCCAGTCCTGGCGCGCTACCGGATAAACGAGGCGGTTGAACGGTGCCTTGCCTGTCAGCGTGTAGTAATGGCCGATGGCGTAATAGCTTTGCGGAATGGTGGCGGCCGGAATGCCGGTGATCGAACGCGCCACTGCCGGTGCGCCGTTGCCGGCGGCATTGACCACCGTGCGGCAGGCCAGTTGCATCGGTTCGGCGCCGCCGACCTCGAGCACGATGTCGTCTTTGCCGATGCGGCCGCCGGTCACCGGGCTATTCAGTACCAGCGTGGCGCCGGCGTTTTCGGCGTCACCCAGATACGCCAGCATCAGGCCATGACTGTCGATGATGCCGGTGGACGGTGATAGAAAGCCGGCGACGGCGATGACTTCGGGTTCGAGCTGATTGACTTCTTCGCGGCTCAGCAGGCGCAGATCGTCTACGCCGTTGAGTTCGGCCTGCTTCTTGTATTTGTGCAGGCCGTCGAGCTGCTGCTCGTCGCAGGCGACGATCACTTTGCCGATGCGCTTGTGGTTGACGCCGCGTTCGGCGCAATACTGATAGAGCATTTTGCGGCCGGCAACGCAGAAACGCGCTTTCAGCGAGCCGGTCGGGTAATAAATGCCGGCGTGCATGACTTCGGAGTTGCGCGCGCTGGTGTGCGTGCCAAACGCGTTTTCCGCTTCGAGGATAATGACTTCACGGCCGGCCAGCGCCAGTTGGCGGGCGATGGCCAGACCTACGACGCCGGCACCGATGACGGCGCAATCAATTTTTTCCATGCTGTTGAATGATGGTTATGCGGTTGAACAACGGCCGGCGCCGGATGCGATGAGCATTGCGCTGGCGCAACGAATAGATTGCAGCCGTAATAGTATCATCGCGACACGGAATTTTCTTTCGCAGGCCGCCTGATGACTGCTTTGTGGGACCCCGCATTCGCCGCGCGCGCGCCGTTTTTCGCACCGCTGCGCGAGGCTGTGCAGCATTTGTCCGGGGCGGCATGGCCGGATTGCGACGCGCTCAACGAGTTGGCTGCCGCGGGCGCATTGCGTAATGCCGGCGGGCGCGACATCCGCTTCGTGCCGCAGGCCGAACGCCAGGCGAGCTTCAAGGAAAAATACGAGCCGCGGATTTTTCTGCGCGGCGAAGTGCAGATGCGCGCAGACAACTGGCACGATCTGTTCAACGCACTGGTGTGGCTGACGTTTCCGCGCGCCAAGGCGGCGCTGAACCGACGGCACTACGACGCCTTGCTCGCGCAGCAGGCGGAGGGCCAGCCCAACCGCGGGCCGCAGCAGGACGCATTGACCCTGTTCGACGAGGGTGGCATCGTGGTGGCGAGTGCCGATCCGGAACTCGCGGTGTTGCTGCGCGGACATGAATGGAAGGCACTGTTCTGGCAGCGGCGTGAGCGACTTGCCGACGGCATGGATTTTTTTATCTTCGGCCACGCGCTCTACGAAAAAGCGCTGCAGCCTTATGCCGGCATCACCGGGCGCGGTGTGATTTTCGACTGCGACGCAGATTTTTTCCGCCGGCCGGTGGCAGAACAACTGGGCGCCATCGATGACTGGCTCGCCGGTGCGTTGAACGCGGACGGGCGCTTTGCGGCGACGCGCGAACTCAATGCGGTGCCGATGCTCGGTGTACCGGGCTGGTGTGATGAAAACGCGCGCGAAACCTACTACGACGACAGCCGCTATTTCAGGCCGCTGCCGCCGGCGCGGCCTCGCCGCTGACGGTAGTGCGGTTGCGCCCCGATTTTTTGCTGGTATAGAGCGCCTGGTCGGCGTGGTTCATGACGACGGCGAATTCTTCGCCGTGTTCCGGGTAATGCGAGATGCCGAGGCTGACCGTGGTGATGACCTGCTTGCCCTGGGTGTCGAGCGGCGTGGTGGCGATTGTTTTGCGGATACGCTCGGCCACCTCGTAGGCGCCCTCGGCCGTGGTCTGCGGCAGCAGGGCGATAAACTCGTCGCCGCCGAAGCGCGCGAAGACGTCGGTGTCACGCAGCGACTGCTGCACGCAGTGTACCGTCAGCTTGAGCAGGCGGTTACCAGCCTCGTGGCCGTAGGTGTCGTTGACCGCCTTGAGATTGTCCGAATCGATCATGACCATGGCGTAGGGCTGGCGATAACGTTGCGATTGCCGGTGCGTGCGCTGCGCGATGGCGGTGAAGGCGCGCACGTTGTAGACGCCGGTGAGTTCGTCGGTCTCGGAAATGATCTTGATGCGCGAAAGCGCATTGCGGATGTCGGCCGACAGCATGGTGGTGATGTAGGCCACCAGCAGCATCGGCGCCAGCTGCGACATGAAATCGCCGGCATTCGACAGCCAGAACAGCGAATCGTTGGTGGATGAATAACCGAGAAACACGTAGCAGGCGACGACCAGCGCCATTTCCAGCATGGTGACCAGTTTGCCCAGCGTCAGCGCGCTGGTGACGATGGACAGCAGGTAGAGGTTGACCAGCGGGCTTTCGAGGCGCCCGGTGTGATAGAGGATCCAGGTGATGAAGCCGAGCATCGCCCAGGTTTCCAGGGCGATTTTCAGGCGCGACTCGTTACGGTAGATGTTGAAGTAACGGAAGCCGATGACAAACGCCGCATAGACCATGATGCCGAGATAAATCGGGCCGGCTTTGTCCTCGTCACGCCCCTGCACGATCTGGTAGAGCAACACCAGAATGACGAGCAGCCATTCGATTTCGGCGATGGTGCGGGCGAAGCCCTTGAGTTCATCAGCCTCGAAGCCGGGGGCTTCGATCTGGCCTTTGCCTAGAAACGGGTCGTTCAACGGTGCCCTCCGGCGCGCGGCGCTTGATCCATGGTCCGCATATTAACGCAACTGTGAGTCGCTCAGGAAGCGGGCGCCGCGGCCGTGGCACTCGCGCCTGTTATGATATGAAAAACGCATGTGCCAGGCAGTTGCGGCGTTGCCGCATACGGCATGCATTCATCCAGACGGAGGAGAGAACGTGAATTCCAAGGACCAGTCATTGAGCGAAATCGTCCACGACACCCCGGTAGCGGGCAAACCGGGCACCGAATTCTGGGGCAGCGATGCCGTCGCGGCGATGCTGCGCGAACTGGATATTCCGTATATCGCACTGGTGCCGGGGTCGAGCTACCGCGGCCTGCACGATAGTCTGGTCAACTATCTGGGCAACCGCGCGCCGCAGATGATCATGACCATCCACGAAGAAACCGCGGTGGCGATCGCGCACGGTTATTACAAGATCACCGACCGCATGATGGCCTCGGCACTGCATGCCAACATCGGTTTGTTGCGCGCGCCGATGGCGATTTACAACGCCTGGTGTGATCGCGCGCCGATGCTGATCCTCGGTGCCACCGGCCCGTGGGACGCCACGCAGCGGCGGCCGTGGATCGACTGGATCCACACGAGTTCCGACCAAGGCGGACTGATCCGCAATTTCACCAAATGGGACAACCAGCCCGGTTCGCCGGCGGCGGCGCAGGAAGCCTTGCTACGCGCCACGCAGATCGCGAATACCGCGCCGCGCGGCCCTGTCTATATCAATCTCGAAGTGAAAATGCAGGAGCAAAAGCTCGGTGCCATGCCGCCGTTGCCGGATGTCGCGCGTTTTCCGGTGCCGCCGATGGTGCGGCCCGCGCCCGAACTCGTTGCGCAGGCGGCGAAGCTGCTGTCGTCGGCAAAAAACCCGGTAATCCTCGCCGGTCGCGCCTCGCGCAGCATGGCGGGCTGGAACGAACGCATTGCACTGGCCGAAAAACTCGACGCGCCGGTGTTGTCGAGCATCAAGCTTGCGGCAGCATTTCCGACCACGCACCGGCTGCATCCGATCCCGCCGTTCCAGGCGTTGCCGAAGAGCGCGGGCGCGTTGCTCAAATCAGCCGACGTGATTCTGTCGCTCGACTGGCTCGATCTCGCCGGCACGCTCAAGCAGGCCTTTGGGGATGAGGCGATTGCTGCCAAGGTCATCCACGTGTCATGCGACGCGCACAGCCATCGCGGCTGGAGTGCGGATTATCAGGGCCTGCCGCCGGCGGATGTTTACATGCTGTGCGAAACCGATGCGGTGGTGCCGTTGTTGCTCGAGGCTTGCACCAAACGCAAGGCCACCGTTGCGCTGCCGGCGACGCCGGCATTGCCGCCGGTGCCCGATGCAGTGGCCTTGCGCACCGTGGCGGTGGCGCTGGAAGAAGCCACGCGCGGCGTTGCAGTCAGCTACACGCGTCTGCCGCTCGGCTGGAACGGCGGTTACACGCAGTTCACCGATCCGCTTTCGTATATCGGCCACGACGGCGGTGCAGGCGTCGGCTCGGGGCCGGGCATGACGATTGGTGTCGGTCTTGCGCTGAAGGGTACGGGACGCGTGCCGATTTCGGTGATGGGCGACGGCGATTTTCTGATGGGCAACACGGCGCTGTGGACGGCGACGCACTACAAGATTCCCTGTCTGTTTATCGTCTGCAACAACCGTTCGTTCTTCAACGACGAGCGGCATCAGGGTCGCATGGCGGTCAACCGCGGGCGCCCGGAAGAAAACCGCTGGATCGGTCTGCGCATCGGCGAACCCGACGTCGACATCGCCGCCATGGCACGCGCGCAGGGCGCGCTCGGTATCGGGCCGGTGGAAAAAGTTGCCGATCTGCTGCCGGCATTCAGGCAGGGCATTGCCGCGGTGCAGGCCGGCGAGGTGTGTGTGATCGATGCGCGCGTGCTGCCCGGATATGATGACCGCGGTTAACGCATAAGGCGTTGCTCGTGCAGTCGATTCGTTTCCTGACGCAGCTGTTGCTTGCGCTGATTTGCGCAGGCGGCGCCTGTGCGCAGGAATGGAAGCCGCAGCGTAACGTCGATATCGTCGTCAATTCCGGTGCCGGCGGTACCGCCGACCGTCAGGCGCGCGTCGCGCAGAAATTTCTGCAGACGCTGCCCGGCATGCCGAGTATCAGCGTGACCAACCGCGCCGGCGGCGCCGGGCTCGTCGCGCTCAATTTCATGGTGCAGCATCCGGCCGATCCGCATTACCTGAGCATTTTGTCGACCGGCATCCTGACCAACCAGATCACCGGCCTGAGCACCGTGCGCTATCAGGACATCACGCCGCTTAACATCCTGATGCGCGAATACATCGCGGTGTGGACGCGTGTCGAATCGCCGATTGCGTCGGGGCGCGATCTGATCGCGCGCCTCAAACGCGATCCGGCCTCGGTGGCGTTTGCGTTTTCAACTGCGCGCGGCAACCAGAATCATGTCGTCATCGGCATGTTTGCGCGTGCCGCCGGTGTCGACCCGAAACTGCTGAAGACTGTGATTTATCCGTCGGGCGGGCAGGGCATGACCGCAGCACTTGGCGGACACGTCGACGTGTGGGTCGGTACCGCCGGCGGCGCGCTGCCGTACATGGCGGCGGGCAGCATACGCATGCTCGGCATCACCGCGCCGCAGCGACAGCCAGGCAAATTCGCCGCCGTGCCAGTGTTCCGCGAACAGGGGGTCGATGCGACGTATTTTGCGTGGCGCGGATTTCTTGCACCGAAAGGCCTGACGCCGGCGCAAATCGCCTACTGGGACCAGACGTTCGCGCGCGTTGCGCAAAGCGAAGAGTGGAAGAAAGAACTCGACGAAAACGCGTGGGCCGAGGGTTATCTCGGCAGCGCCGAAACACGCCGGCATCTCGATACCGAATTCGAGCTGTTAAGCCGCATCCTCGTCGAACTCGGCGTCGTCGCGCGCTGACCCAACGCGGCCCGCACGCCAGCGCTACTGATTGAGTTGCGGATCCTTGAGGCTGCCGCCGACCGTCAGCGTGCCGCGTGCAACGGTGACCGACTGCGAACCGAGCACCAGATCAATGCGCCCGGACAGTTCAGAGCCGGCGGTGACATCGACCGTGCCGCTGCCGTTCATCGGCCCCGACACCAGTTTGAGATTGCGGAACGCGAGCCTGCCGGCGGCGGCCTGCGCCTCACCGCTGATTTCATTGAACGGCGTGCGGCCGCCGCGCTGCGGGGTTTTGCTGCGCGACTGCACTGCCCGCACGAGATCGATGTTGTTGAGCGTGCCTTTGCTCGCGCTGAACGTCGAGCTGGCTGTCGGCGTGGTGAACAGTTCGTCGAGCGTTGCGCCCTGGCTGGAAAATTTTGTCGTCACATCGAGCGTGCCGGTCGACTGAAATTCGCGCGTGAACCCCGGCAGCAGCAGTGAAAGGTCGGCGCCCTTGAGAGTGAGTTCACCCTGCGCATGGAATTGTTTTTCATCCCAGGCGAGAGTGAAGCCGCCGCCCAGCGAGCCGCTGGCGACACGCGCGTCCAGACCCGAAATCACCGCCTGATGCATGTCGACCACCGCGGAGCCCTGCAGGAAGGCGAATTCCAGTCCTACCCCGACGGTGGGCGTGATGCCCTTGCCGTTGAAGTTCACGCGCAGGGAACCGTTCTCCTTGATCGGCAGCAGATCGAGCGTGATTTTCGCGTGCTGGATCTGCGCTTTCTGAAAGGCGCCCGCCGGCGTCATGGTGACGCTAGCGTCGAAGGAAGGCAGTTCGATATTGCCCAGCGTCATCTTCACGCCGCTCATTTTGATGAGCCCGATGTTGAGTTGGGTCTCGGCGGTGCGCGCTTTGGCAAATTCGGCAAAGCGCGGCAGCACGCTTTGATCAATCTTCACATTGGTCAGGTGCGCCTCTTCGAATTCCTTCTTGTCCTCGAACAGCGCATGCAGCGGCACCGGCACCACCGCGGTTTCGATCGTAATTTGCTGCGTGCGGCCGATCGCGATGCGATCGATGCGGATTTGCGGCGAGGGCAGGAGCATGAAGCGGAAGCTCGCTACGCTGACCGGTTCCTGAAAGCGGTCTGACAACAGGGCCTCGGTACTGGTGCGCAGTCCGGACAGCGGCAGTATCTGCAGCAGCGCGATGCCGCCGCCAATCACGAGCAAAAGGCCGACGAACACAAGGCGGCCCCATGGCGTGCGTTTGCGCGCCGCCGTAACGGTGATGCCCTTGGCTGCGGCCTGTTCCTGTTCCAGCGCGCGTTGCGCTGCGGTGGTTTCGGCGCGTTGCTGTGCTTCCTGGCGGGCGCGCAGGTCGGCGTCAAATTCGGCCTGTTCGCGCGCCTTCAATTCGGCCTCGACCTTGGCGGCGATTTCAGTTTCCGCGCGCTGGCGCGCCTGGTGTTCCTGCATGACGCGTGCGACGGCTTCCTGCTTGGCGCGGTCCTCGGCGGCGGCGCGTGCCCGTTTTTCGAGAATCGCCTTTTGTTCGGCTTGCACGCGGCCCATCATTTCGGCCTGCGCCTTGGCGACCGCCTGTTCGTGCGCGAGGCGCGAGGTGTCGAGCATGCGCTGCGCTTCGGCGCGCGCCCGTTCGGCTTCGCCGGTCTGTTTGTCGGCCGCTTCCTTGATCAGTTTTTCCGCGGTGGCGCTGGCGCTCAGCGCGGCCTTCGCCATGCGCTCGGCTTCTTCGCGCGCCTTGCGCTCCGATTCGAGCTTGCCTTCGATTTCGATCTGCGCCTTGTGTTCAGCTTCTTCGCGCGCTTTGCGTTCGACGTCGACCTTGGCCTCGGCTTCTTCACGCGCCTTGCGTTCGGTTTCGACCCGCAATTCGACTTCTTCGCGTGCGGAGGCTTCCGCCTGCGCACGGGCTTCGGCGGCCTCGCGCGCCTTGCGCTCGGTTTCGGTGAGTGCCTTGGCTTCTTCATGCACGGAACGGACTTTAGCTTCTGCGTTTTCACGCGCAGCGGCCTCGGTTTTAGCGCGTGCTTCGGCTTCTTCAAGCGCTTTGCGCTGGATCTCGGTTTGCGCTTTCGCTTCTTCCTGTTGCGACCGTGCCTGTGCTTCGTACGCTTTGCGTTCCGCGGCTGCCTTCGCTTCGGCCTCTTCGCGCGCGACGCGCAGTTTTTCTTCGTATGATTTGAGTTCGGCGGCGGCGCGCGCTTCGGCTTCTTCGCGTTTGCGGCGTTCGGCTGCGATCATCAACTCGGCTTCTTCGCGTACCTTGCGTTCGGCTTTTTCGCGCGCGCCGGCCTCCTCGCGCGTTTTGCGGATGTTTTCTTCGAGCGCCCTCAGTTCGGCGCGGGCCCTGGTTTCAGCCTCTTCGCGGGCGATCTGCAATTCGGTTTCGCGCTGGAGTTTTTCCGCCTCTTCCTGGGTGCGGCGTGCCGTTTCTTCATTGGCGCGCGCTTCGGCGGCGGCCCGCGCGTCGGCCTCCAGTTTTGCCTTCGCCTGCGCTTCGGCCAGCGCGCGCTCGGCCTGCTCGGCCTTGGCCAGCGCTTCGGCACGCGAGGCCTCGGCAGCCCTTGCGATGGCGTCGAGTTCGCTGCGTGCCTGGTCGCCGGCCTGTTCGCGCGCGCGTGTCTCGGCTTCGCTGCGCGCGGCGGCCTCTGCTTTGGCGCGTGCCTCGGCTTCCACCTTGGCTTTCGCGGCCTCGTCGGCCATTGCCTTGGCTTCGGCAATCGCCTGTTCGGCGGCGCGCGCGCGCGCCTCGGCTTCGGCGCGCAGTATCGCTTCGCGTTCGGCTTTGACGCGGGCTTCCTCCTCGGCGCGTGTGCGCGCTTCGGCTTCGGCCTTGGCACGCGCTTCGGCGTCTTTCAGCGCCTGTTCCATGGCGTGCATCTTGGCTTCGATGGCGACGCGCGCGCGGGCCTCGGCGGCGGCGCGTGCGCGGGCCTCCGCCTCCGCCTTCGCGCGGGCTTCGGCTTCGGCGCGTGCACTCGCCTCGGCTTTGGATTTTGCTTCCGCATCGATACGGGCATGTGCTTCGGCGGCGGCGCGCACCTGCGCCTCGGCATCGGCTTTCGCCTTGGCCTGCATGGCAGCGCGCATGCGCGCCTCGGCCTCGGCTTTGGCCTTGGCTTCGGTGGCGACTTTGGCTTCCTGGTGCGCCTTGGCGCCGGCCTGCGCGGCGGCGCGCGCGGCTTCCTCCGCCTTTAACTTCGCCGCGGCTTCCTCCTGCGCTTTGCTCACGGCGGCGGCGTGTTCACGGGCCTGTGTTTCCTGTCGTGCTTTCGCTTCGGCGGTGGCGCGCGCGGAGGTCTCGGCCTGGGCTTTGGCGGCGGTTTCCGCTTTGGCGCGTTCTTCGGCCTCCTGATTGAGTTTGGCGACCTTGGCGGGGGAGGTGAAGTCGAGGTCGAGGTCGTCGCCGTCACCAGCGCGGCTCGCCGCAGCCTGTTCGGCAAACAATTTGATGTAGCCGTCGGCCACCAGCTTTTCGACGGCCGTACGTAGTGCATCCTCGGTCATCGCGGTTTTCGCACCCAGCGCCGACGCCGGCGTCTTGCCGTCGACGGCAAGGAACAACAGGCCAAGCTCGCGCGACAGCCTGATGGTCTTGTTTTTGACCTCAAGGATGCCCTTGGCGGTCTTGGCGTATATCGTGTTGGGTTGCATAGTCTATGCCCGGTGGATTGTGCTGTTTTTCGCGACGCAGCCATCCCTTTTCAATTCGGGGGGTTGCAGCTGATGTCGGAGAAAAGATGTTACTACGGCATTGCGATGCACCACGTCCGGCGCATCCGAATTCTTCAAAAATAGCCCAGGATTTCCGGTTGCCGCTGCATCGAGATTATAGTTTAATACTGCCTGCAAACGGGGGGCTCGATTTGTCAGCAAACACGGCAGCATTGATCGACCGGCGCAGCGATTACGACGTGACGAATTCCGTCCGCACTACTGACGTCGCTGCGGTTGCGAAGGAAGTGCGTAACATCTACGTCGATTTGTACCGCAAATCCGGTGCCGACAGCCTTGAACAGCCGTTTCGCGACTTCGAAGCGCTCTACAGCGGCGAATATCCCGGTTATCGCGCCTGCGATACCGGATATCACGATGTCCAGCATGTGATGGATGTCACGCTGGCGATGGCGCGTTTGCTCGACGGTTACCAGCGTGTCGGCCGCGAACCGCTCAACGAACGCCTGTTCCGCCTTGGCGTGGTGCTGGCGCTGTACCACGATTGCGGTTACATCCGCCGCAGCAACGATACCCGCCACCGCAACGGCGCCGAATACACGCTGACCCACGTCACCCGCGGCGCGCGTTTTCTACGCTCGTACCTGCCGGTCATCGGCATGGCCGATTTGGCCGCGGTCGGCGCCGAACTCGTGCATTTCACCGGCTACGAAACACCGGTTGAACGCATCCGTGTCGAGCAGCCGGTGCATCGCGTGCTCGGCAATCTGCTCGGTTCGGCCGACATCATCGCGCAGATGGCCGACCGCTGTTATCTCGAGAAATGTTACGACCGCCTGTTTCCGGAATTCCTGCTCGGCGGTATTGCGCGGCGCAAGACCAGTGAAGGCGAGCAGGTCATCTTCGAATCGGCCGCCGATCTGATTGCGAAGACGCCGGGTTTCTACAAGGGCGCGGCAAAACGGCTCGATGTCGTTCTCGAGGGCGCCTATCGCTATGCCGAAAATCATTTCGGCGGACGCAACCATTACATGGAAGCGGTGGAAAAAAACATTACCTACGCGCGTGTGATGAATTCCGACGGAAAGAATTCAATCTTGCGCCGGCGTCCTCCCAAGGAGGCTGCCGGCACGAGACAGCTGGCACTCGTCTAGCCTTGGCTGCAACAGCGGCCGTCGCGGGCCGCTGCCGTTACGAATCCCGCTATTCCAGCGTCAGCAGGATCTTGCCGATGTGCGTGCTCGATTCCATCAGCGCGTGCGCCTTGGCGGCGTCGGCCAGCGGAAACACCGCATTGACGATCGGTTTGATTTTTCCCGTGGCGATCAACGGCCACACCTTTTCTTCGAGCTGGCGCGCGATTTCGTTTTTGTAGGCGGGCGGGCGCGTACGCAGCGTCGAACCGGTGTAGCTCAAACGCTTCAGCATTACCGGCATCATGTTGATTTCGACTTTGGAGCCGGCAGCAAAAGCGAGCTGGATGATGCGGCCGTCGTGATTGGCGGCCTTGAAGTTCTTTTCGATGTTGGGGCCGCCGACGATATCGAGGATCACATTGGCGCCACCGCCTTCGCGCACGATCTCGACGAAATCCTCATCGCGATAATCGATCACGCGGTCGGCACCGAGGCCGCGCGCGAAATCGCAGCGCGCCGCAGGGCTGTCGGTAGCGAATACTTTAACGCCGAATGCCTTGGCCAGCTGGATGGCGGTGGCGCCGATACCGCCGGCGCCGCCATGCACCAGAAAATTTTCGCCGTTTTTCAGGCCGGCGCCCATGAAAACATTGCTCCACACCGTGAAGAAAGTTTCGGGCAGGCTGCCGGCGTCGCGCAGACTGATGCCGGCCGGAACGGGCAGGCAGTGTTGTGCATCGACCGTGCAATATTGCGCGTAGCCGCCGCCGTTGGTGAGGGCGGTGACCTTGTCGCCAACCTTCCAGCGTTTGACTGCCGCGCCTGCGACGACGATTTCGCCGGAGACTTCGAGGCCGAGCAGGTCGGAGGCGCCGGGCGGTGCCGGGTAGAGGCCCTTGCGTTGCATCATGTCGGGGCCGTTCACGCCGGCGGCGGCGACCTTGATCAAAACTTCATCGGCTTTCGGCGCCGGCACCGCGCGGGTGGCCGTACGTAAGACATCGGGTTTGCCGGGCGCACTGATTTCAACGACCTGCATTTCCTGCGGTAATGCGGCACTCATTGCGGCTCCTGTTGCGGTTTGATTATTGGGCGAGGCCCGCGCGCACTTCGGCCGAGCGGTCCCAGAAATTCGGCATCATCGGGATCGAATAGCCGGAGACGAAGGGTTTGGCCGTACCCGTTGCCGGGTCGAAGACATGGCGCGCCACGGCGCCGATGTTGGCGCCGTAGATGTGGATGCTGATCGACGGCTGATCGGCGAGCGCGTTCGATACTTCGTGCACGTCGCCGACAGTCGGCGAAACGTTGTCGACCATGCCGGGTTTCAAAGTGCACAGTTCGCCGGTGCGCATCGGCTGGTGCGGCGCATCGATGAAAAGGCGACGGCAGTTTTCAGCGCCGCGCAGCATGCCGATCATGCCCCACACGCAGTGGTCGTGCACCGGGGTTTTCTGTCCCGGCCCCCAGACGAAGCTGACCACCGAAAAGCGTTCGAAGGGGTCGCAATAGAGCAGATACTGCTGGTAATACTGGGGATGGGGCTGCGTGCATTCGTCGGGCAGCCAGTCGTCGTGGGCGACCAGCGCGCCGAGCAGTTTGCCGCCGCGTTCGAAGATGGCGGTCTCGTTGGCCGATTTGTCGGCGACCAGATCGGTGAAGCCGGTGATGAATTGGCGAAAACGGGCGAGATTTTTCATGCGAACTTTACGTTGCCGGAACTGACCAATGGAGTGGCGATATACTAGCATGCGAACCTGTCGCGCTGCGCGCGGCCAACATCCGAGGAGCATCAACTTGAAACACAAAATCCGACTCTGTCTCGTTGCCTGCGCACTGGTCGCGACCGTGGTAAATGCAGCAGATAAATCCTACCCATCCAAAACGGTACGACTGGTGGTGCCGTTTTCGCCCGGTGGCGGCAACGATATTGCGGCGCGCTTCGTTGCGCAGCGTCTGACCGAGGGTTTCAATCAAAGCGCGGTGGTCGATAACCGCCCGGGGGCGGGCAGCACGCTTGGTACGGACATCGTCGCGAAGAGCGCGCCCGACGGCTACACGCTGCTCGTCACGCACAATGCCATCGCGATCAACCAGACACTGTATTCGAAGCTGCCCTACGATACCGTGCGGGATTTGACGCAGGTGGCGATCATCGGTACGACGACCAACACGCTGGTGGTGAACCCGACCGTGCCGGCGCGCAGCACCAGGGAACTGATCGCGCTGCTCAAATCAAAACCGGGTGCGCTTAACTACGCGAGCACCGGCGCCGGCGGCACCTCGCATCTGGCGATGGAGTACTTCCGCATCGAGACCGGCACCAGCATCGTACACATCCCGTACAAAGGCACGGCACCCGGCCTCACCGATGTCGTTGCCAACCAGGTCCAGCTGATGATCTCGGCGCTGCCCGGTACGGTGCCCTTCATCAATTCGAAACGCCTCGTCGCGCTGGCGACCACCGGCAAAAAACGCTCGGCCTTCCTGCCCGATCTGCCGACGCTCGCCGAATCCGGTGTGCCCGGCTACGAGTTCGACACTTTTTACGGCCTGCACGCGCCATCGAAAGTGCCGAAGGACATCATCGTCAAGTTGAACGCGGAAATCACCAGGGCGCTGTCGCGGCCGGAAGTCAAAGACCAGTTGTTCAGACAAGGCCTGGAGGCGGAGACCTCATCGCCGGAGGATTTCGCCAAATTCGTGCGCAGCGAAGTGGCAAAGATGGGCAAGATCATCAAGGCATCGGGGGCGAAGCCGGAGTAAGTGCAGTTTCCCGGGCGTCGCAGTGCCACCGTCGCTGCGACGCCGAGCAATGTGCGCACGCGTCGTTCATTTCTCACGGATGGCGGCACGGCGGAAGAGCTTGCCGCGGTTCTCCATCGTGCCGGCGCCACGACGCGCAATGCTACAATCGCCGCGGCAAATTGTGCGGCAGGGAACGGTCAATGAGCGACAGCAACCTCAAGAACAGCGGCGAACTCGCGGGCAAGGTCGCGGTGGTCACCGGCGGTGCGCGCAACATCGGTCGCGCGATCGCTTGCGCGCTCGCTGCCGCGGGTGCGGCAGTGATGGTCAATGCCAGGACCTCGCGCGCCGAAGCCGAGCAGACGGTAGGCATGATCCGTGAAAAGGGCGGCCGCGCCGCGTTTTACATTGCCGACGTTACTGAACCCGCTGCAGTTGCCGCGATGATCGCGGCAACTGTCGAACAATTCGGTTCTGTCGACTGCCTGATTAACAACGCCGGATTTCGCGCGCGCACGCCGTTCGCGGAAATCGGGCTGGATGAATGGCGCCGCGTGCTGGCCATCGTGCTCGACGGCGCATTCATCTGTGCGCAGGCCTGTCTGCCGCATATGCTGCGTGCCGGCGGTGGCAGCATCGTCAATATCGGCGGGTTGACCGGCCACGAAGGCGCGAGCGAACACGTGCACGTTGCCACTTCCAAAGCCGGACTCGCCGGCATGACCAAGGCGCTGGCGCGCGAATTCGCGCCGCAACATATCACGGTCAACTGCGTGGTGCCGGGCAAGATTGACGTCGTGCGCGGGCTGCCCGGTGCGCCGGAACTTTCTGCGCACCGCCGTCAGGTGCCGCCGGTCGGCCGCATGGGCAAACCCGAGGAAGTTGCGGCGATGGTGCGTATGTTGTGCGGCCCCGAGGCACGCTATATCACCGGCCAGTCCATTCACCTCAACGGCGGTATCCTGATGCCGTGACGGCGGGGTCTGCAGTCTGCGCCGGCGAAACTGTTCTCGCGGCATGGTCAGCCTGTTTTGTATTTTCAATGGGGGAGGTTGCTGTGAGCCTGAAAAAAATAGTTGTCTCGCTGTCGGTTGTCGCGGTGTTTGCAACAGGTTACGTGGCGGGACTTCATGGCGTGCTTGAGGGCGCAGGCGTTGCCTACGCGCAGAGCTCGGGCCGGGTGTTCGAATTGAGGACTTATACCGCGCACGAGGGAAAACTCGGCAACGTGGTGGCGCGCTTTCGCGATCACACCATGCGCATCTTTGCAAAAAACGGCATCACCAGCGTCGGTTATTTCACGCCGGAAGACGCGCCGATGTCCGGTAACACGCTCGTCTACATACTTGCGCATCCGAGCCGCGAAGCGGCGAAAAAGAACTGGGATGCATTTCGCAACGATCCGGAATGGCAGAAGGTAAAGGCTGAAACTGAAGCCAACGGGCCGATTGTCGAAAAGATCGTGTCGGTGTATCTCGATGCGACCAATTTCTCGCCTTTGAAATAGCGCGGGTTACCTGATTGCGGCCTCGGCCTCGAATGCGCCATCGGCATCGATGGCGCGCAATGCCGCGGTTTCCCTTGCGGTCGGCATGGCGCTCGGCGTGGCGCCGTGCGCATCGAATTGGAAGCCGGTACGTGCGACGACTTCTTCAAGGTTTGAGTCCGGATGCCATGATTCAAGCCGGAAGCGTCCTGTTGTTCTTTGAAACACCGCGATCGGCGTGATCAGCGCGGCGAGGTTTCCTGAGGCGGTGACGAAGTCGAGTTTGTCCACCAGCGCGCGCGGGCTGTGTTCGGTGCGCCAGGTGGCGACACGCTGCGCGGTGGGCAGCATGACCGCCGCGCCGCCGCCGCCGGGCAGGCGCACCTTGGGTTTCTCCCACGGCCCGATCGAAGAGACATTGGTGCGGCCCTCGGCGTCAATCTGCGCGCAGCCGAGATAGACGAGGCCGATGCTGCCGCGCGCGCAGAGATCGTAGAAATCCTGATTCGAGAATATCGCCGCCGAACCGGTGACAATGCCCGGATCGCTGCTCGAATGCGGAATGGTTGTTGGCTGTGGTTCGACGCCGCCGGCGACGTTGATCCAGGTGAAATGAAAATCGTAGGCGCGCTTGGCCAGAATACAGGCCAGCATCGGCAGTGTCGAGTTGACGCCGCTGAACGTCACTTCATTCGCGCGGATCTGACGCGCGAGATTGATGACGATGTAGGAGAAGGGTGACCAGTTTTCGCGTGAAGGATGAGGCGTTGGGCGTGAGGCGGAAGACGTCATCGCGAAGCCTCGGGTGCTTCAGCGAGATGCTTTTCCAACGAAGCGGCGCCGTCCTCCATGTAACGTTCCACCGCCGGATAATCGATGTCGTAGTACGGATGCATCGAGCCCGGCCACGCACCGTTCGGCACGACGGCCACCGCTTCAACCATGAAGCCCGGCACCAGCGTCAGTTCCGGTTGCTCGCGCAGGTGGTCAGTGGAAACCAGTTTCTCGGCGGTGATCAGGATGCGTTTCGATGCGCGTGTCAGCGGATGATCCCAGAACGGCGTGCCGTAGAGGCGCGCATTCCCGAGTTCATCGACTTCGTTGACGTGAATGATCGCGATATCCGGGCGGATGGCCGGTATCGCATAGACCTCTTTGTCCGAGTAGGGATCGGTAACGGTCTTCCAGTCGTTGACGCGGGCGAGATCGCTGCCGAAGACGCCGGCCACTGGCTGGAAGGGGATTCCGTAAGAGGCTGCACGCAGCCCCGCGACGAGGGTCATTCAGGCGTGTTCTTCAAGCTTCGCGTCGCCGCGTTCGACCGCGCGGCGAAACCACTGTGCCAGCCCGAAGTTGCCTTCCATGGCGACGATGCCGGCGCGGATTTTGCTGACCACACCGGCGCGGCACAGCAGATCGACATCGTAGCCGGG
>JANXSE010000454.1 GCA_025356695.1 Betaproteobacteria bacterium | reverse complement strand
GTGCAGCGTTTCGAGTTCGGCATCGCTGACCTTGTCGTTGATCATGCAGACGCCGCGCCAGGCATTTTTCGACCAGATCAGCGCATCGACCAGCGCCGCATTGTCGAGACCGTGACAGCTTGCCTGCACCAGCACCGCGCGCGAGAAGCCCAGATGTTTATGCAGTGCCGCGAGTTGTTCCTTCGGCGCGTCGGGCGGCGTGTAACTGCGATTGGCCGAGTACGGAAAGCGCGCGCCGGGGCCGAAGACGTGGCAGTGCGCGTCGCAGGCGCCGGGCGGCGGCGTGTATTTCGGTTTGACCGGATTGGGATCGGGGGCGAGGATGGTTTTTGGTTCAGCCATGATTACAGTCTCTGAATTTTTGCTTTGTCGATGAGCGCATTCCACTTGGCGATTTCCTCGACCAGCAGTTTGCGCATGCCTTCGGGCGTGTTGAGGTTCTGGCTGACACCGAGTTCCTGGAAGCGTTGCGCGATCAGCGGTGAATTCACCGCGGCGTGAATTTCCTTGTTCAGGCGCTCGACGATGGCCTTCGGCGTCTTTGCCGCCACCGCGATGCCGTTCCACGAATTGACCTCGTAACCCGGCAGGCCGGACTCGGCCAGCGTCGGCACGCTAGGCAGCATTGGCGAGCGCGTCAGCGAGGTCACGGCGAGCGGACGCAGTGTGCTGGCGCGGATCTGCCCGAGCACCGGCGGCAGAAACTCCATCGCCACCTGCACGCTGCCGCCGCGCAACGCGGTCAACACGCCGGCGGTGTTGTTGAACGGCACGCCGGTAATGTCGAGCGCCGCCATCGATTTCAGTAACTCGGCCGACAGATGTTGCGTGGTGCCGATGTTGATCGAACCGATGTTGAACTTGCCGCTGCTCGCTTTCGCCTGCGCGATCAGTTCCTTGATGGTTTTGGCCGGCGAATCGGGTGCGACCAGCACAACAATGCTGAAGCCGCCGATGGTCGACACCATTTCGAAGTCCTTGACCGTATCGTAGGGCAGTTTCTTGAACATCGCCGCGCTGACGGCGTTGGTGTTGTTCATCAGGTACAGCGTGTAACCGTCGGGATCGGACTTCGCGACCGTCTCGGTGGCGACAATGCCGCCCGCGCTCGGCCGGTTGTCGATGATGATCTGCTGGCCGATCGACTCGCTCATCTTCTGCATCACGGCGCGCGAAGTGATGTCGCCGACGCCGCCGGGTCCAAACGGCACCAGCAGGCGGATTGGTTTCGATGGATAGGACACGGCGAAACACGACGTCGCCAATAGCGATACCGCCAGCGTAACGGTGAATGAACGAATCAGGGTCATGGTGTCCTCTATACAAGCCTAGTGTTTTTTCGACGGGTCTTTGAGCGTGCGCACTTCGGTGTTCATCTTCACGTCGCGGCGCCGCCGCTTGGCGATCAGTTCGCCGGTTTTGAAGTATTCGCTCTTTACCGCGAGTTCGGCAGCACGGTCGAATTCCGGCGACCATTCACCGAGTGAATAACCGAACCACGGCGATTGCGGTTTCAATTTCGGCAGACCGAGTTCCTCCCAGATCTTCTTCGCGTTCTCCATGAACTCGCGTTTGGGCAGCGAGATCGGCGGGAAGTCCTCTTTCAGCGTCGCGTCGATCAGCACCGAGGCGTCCTGGCCGCCGTTGCGCGTGCTGCGCGGCCCGTGGCCCTGATCGCGGTGGTTGAGGATCTGCAGATCGAGCGCGGGGTTGGCACGGTACGACATCGCCCACAGCAGCGCATCGGCATTGTCGGGATCGATGTCCTCGTTAACGGCGATCACATACTTGCCGCCGGCGCGCAGGAAGGCGGCGGCGCCATAGAGCGCGCGCCACACTTCGGTCGGCGGCGTTTTGCGATCCATGATCAATACCAGCACCTTGCGCAAATTCGTCAGCGGTTCGTGCATCGACACTTTCTGCACGCCGTGAATGCCGAGTTTGTTTCTCAAGTGGTCGTAGAACAGCGGTTCCATCGCCACGCGCTTGATCAGGCTCGATTCACTCGGTGTGACCTGCGAAATGATCGACGTCAGAATCGCTTTCTTGCGGCGCGTGATGCAGGTGACGTCCATGTAGGCGTTGTATTCCTGCAGATTGACGTGGCCGTGCGATTCGCCGAATGGCGCTTCGGGTTCGAGGAATTCGGTGTTGATGTAGCCCTCGATGACGATTTCGGCTTCGGCTGGCACCATCAGATCGACGGTCTTGGCTCTCACCACATTGATCGGGCAGCCGACGAGGCCGCCGGCGACATGCAGTTCGTCCATCGTCTCCGGCAATTTCTGCGCCGACGTGAACGCGACGCAGGGTGGGCAGCCGAGAATGACGGCGGCGGGCAGTTTCTTGTTGCCGCGCGCTTTCATTTTTTCCCAATGCACAAATATACCGGGCCGCAGTTCGAGCGACGGGTTCATGCCAAGGCGGCGCTGCGCCTTGACCTGGCCGCGGTAGATGCCCATGTTCTGCACGCCCGTGTCCGGATCCTTGGTGATGTACTGCGAGAGCGTGGTGTAGGGCGCGTTGTCCCAGCCCGGCGTCGAGATCGGCACCGGGATCGCATCGAGGCCGTTACCAGGTTTATCCAGGTCTTTACCCTGAATCACGATTTCCTGGCACGGCGCATTCGTAACGACATTCGGCGGAATCGGGTTCGCCATCGCCTTGATCCAGGTCTCGTTGATCTTGTCGAGATCGCAGTTCATGCCGAGACGGTAGATCTCGCGGTTGGCGGCGAGCACGCCGACCACCACCGGAATGTCGAACTTGCGTTTCTTGCTGTCGGTCACGTTCGTGAACAAAAAGGCCTTGCGGTCTTTCTCCTCGATGCCGCCGCGGAACTGCCAGCGCACCAGCGGATGCATCTCGGTGTCTTTGTTGATCTTGCGGTCGACGGTGATCAGCAGTCCGGCCTTCTCGAGCGTCTTCAGATGGTCGTGCAGGTCGGGGTAGCCGCGCTTCAACGGCGCTTTGCCTTTCGCCTGTGCGGCGGGTTTGGCTTTTGCGCTCGCGCGCTGCGTTTTCTTCACGGGAGTTTTTTTCCGGATCGCCACGTCGTTCACCTCTTTGTTATGTCTTTTTGTTTCTGTTTCAGAGACCTGCCGACTGCAAAAATCTATTCGCCCTTGATGCCCGCTGCTTTTACGACTTGCATCCAGCGCGCCACTTCGCGTTTCATGATGGCATCGAATTCGTCGGGCGTGGTGCCCACCGCTTCCGAGGCCTCGGTGGCCAGAATCGCTTTTACTTCACTGGTGTGCACGGCCTTGTTTGCCTCGCTGTTGAGCCGCGCAATGATGGGGGCCGGTGTTTTCGCCGGCGCCAGGAGGCCGATCCACGACGAATAGTCGTAACCTTTGAGGCCCGCTTCATTGACGGTCGGAATGTCCGGTGCGGCGGCAGCGCGTTTCGCGGTCGACACCGCTAGTGCGCGCAGGCGCCCCGTTTTCACGTGCTGCAGTGCCGTCGAGATGGTCGAGAAGTTGACCTGGGTCTCGCCGGCGATCAGCGCGTTGACGTTGAGCGAACCGCCTTTATAGGGAATGTGCACCATCTTCAATCCTGTCATGTGCATGAAGAGTTCCATCGACAGATGCGTGCCGGTGGCCACCCCGCTGGAGCCGAAATTCAACTGGCCCGGCCGCGCTTTGACGAAGGTGATCAATTCCTTCACCGATTTCACCGGTAGCGAGGGATGCACAACGAGTATGTTCGGCAGCGAAGTCAGCTGGCTGATCGGTGCCAGATCGCGCACCGGATCGAAGGGCAGCTTGTAGAGGCTGGGGCTCATCGTCACCGACGCGGCGACCACCAGCAGCGTATAGCCGTCGGGTGGTGCCTTGGCGACCAGATCGGTGCCAATTACGCTGCCGGCGCCGGGCCGGTTGTCTACCAGGACGGACTGGCCGAGCAACTGCGTCAGTTGCGCGGCGAGCGGACGCGCCACCAAATCGCTCGAGCCGCCCGCACTTTGCGGCACGATGACGCGGATGGCTTTTGACGGATAGTTCTGCGCATGCGCGCCGGCGACGGCACACAGCAGTGCCGCCAGCCATGACAAGCGCAATCCGTTCGGTTTCATGGTGCGTCCTCCTCCGAGGCCCTGCGTATTAGTTGACGGTGATGCCGGCGGCCTTGACTAGCGCCGCGTTCGAGGTGATCTCTTTGCGTATATAGACATCGAACTCGGCCGGCTTCATCAGCATCGGTTCCGCACCGAGCTTGGCCAGACGTTCTTTGGTGTCCGGGTTCTGCAATACCTTGACGACGTTCTGATACAGCGTGTCGACGATCGCGCGCGGCGTTTTCGACGGCAGCATCATGCCGACATAAAAATTGTAATCGGAATTCGGAATACCGGCTTCGAGCGTGGTCGGTATTTCGGGTAGCGCCGAGGAACGTTTGCTGCTACCGGCGGCGAGAGCGAGCAGCTTGCCTTCCTTGATGAACTGCAGCACCGAAATCACCGGGCAGAAATAGTAATCGACGCGGCCGGTGAGAATTTCGGTCAGCGCTTCGGGCGTGCCCTTGAACGGCACGTGCACCCCTTCGAAACCGGCGCCGAGGCGGAAACGCTCGGCATTGAGTTGTGTTGCGCTGCCCGCACCCGCCGACGCATAGGTCAGCGTGCCGGGTTTGGCTTTTGCCGCGGCAACGAGGTCTTTCACCGAGCGGATATTGCGCGAGGGCGCAATCACCAGCACGTTGGGCAGGTTCGCCAGCGGCGTGATGCCGGAGAAATCGCGCAGCGTGTTGTAGGGCGTGTTCGGATAAGTGGTCGGCGTCACCGTGAACGACGATGAATGCACCAGCAGCGTGTAACCGTCGGGCTCGGCGCGTGCAACGGTGCCGACGCCGATGGTGCCGCCGGCGCCGGGGCGGTTCTCCACCACCAGCGTCTGGCCGAAATGCGCACCGAGGCGTTCGGCGACGATGCGCGCGATGGTGTCGGTGGCGCTGGCGGCGGTGAACGGCACCACCACGCGCAGCGGTTTCGTCGGCCAGTTTTGCGCCTGTGCCGGCAATGCGGCTGCCAACGCGAGGGCGACGGTGACGGCGGCTTTCATGATCAACTGCGCATCCACGCGTCGGCGCGCACCTTGAACACGGCCTGTGCGGTCGTCGAAAGAATCGTTTGCTTTTGCGCGTCAGTCAGCTTCGCGTCCTTGAAGACCTTGAGTGGTTCCGGGTCACCGATCGGGAAGGGCGCATCGGAGCCGAGCATGACGCGTTCGACGCCGGCTTTCTGCACGAGGTAATCGAGCGAATCGGAATCGAACACGCAGGAATCGAAATACATCGCGGCGAAACCCTTGCGCGGATCGGCGACCTTGCCGGCCTGCACGGTGTGGCTGCGCGCGAGGCGGCCGAGACCGTAGGGGAGGGCTGCGCCGCCGTGCGAAAGCATGAACTTCATGCCGCTGTATTTGAGAAGGTGGCCGGAGAACAGCAGGCGCGACACTGCGATCGAAGAATCGACGAGGCGCCCGATGCCGTTGACCAGATCATAGTCCGCCAGACGCGGCTCGCCGCAGACGAACATCGGGTGCATGACGACCGCCGCTTTGAGTTTCGATGCCGTTTCCCAGAACGGATCGAGCGAGGCGTCGTCGAGATTGCCGCCATGCTCGCCGTGCGGCAGCGTGCCGACCATCACACCGGCAAAACCCTTTTCCATCGACTCGGCGAGCACTTTGGCGGCGAGTTTGCCGTCCTGCAGCGGCACGGTGGCGAGCGGCGAAAAGCGGCGCTCGTCACGGAACTGTTCCCACATGCAATCGTTGAGAAAGCGCGACCACGCCGCACCCTGTGCCGCCGGTAGTTCATAACCGAAGCTGTCGAGCCAGCCGCCGATGACCTGATGATCGATGCCGTTCTTGTCCATCCACGACTGGCGTTCAGCGAGGTCCGAGAGTTTCGGCATGATCGGCCGCGTCGGCGCGATGCCCGGAAACTGGATCGCTACACCCTTGTCGCTCTTCAGCAGTTTGACGTCGGGAAATTTCGACGAGGCGCCATCGAATTTTTCGGCCATCAGTTTCGGGGTGAAGTGCGCGTGTACGTCGATAACGATGGATTTCATGATGGTCTGTTTTATGGTTTGAAGGTTGAAAGAGCGGGAATTTTAACGGGAGCCGGCGCCGGCGGCCGAAATCACGCGCCACAGCGCGTCCTGGCTCATCGGCAGCGTTTCGATGCTGGTATTAAGCGGTGCGAGCGCGTCGTTGATGGCGTTTGCAATTGCCGCGGGCGCACCGAGATAACCGGCTTCGCCCGAACCCTTTTGTCCGAAGGTGGTCAGCGGCGACGGCGTGCAGTGATCGACGATATCCACCGACGGAATTTCCATCGAGCTCGGCAGCAGGTAATCCATGAAGGTGCCGCTTTCGAGCTGGCCGTCTTCGGTGTAGGAAAATTTTTCGTAGAGCGCGGCGCCGATGCCGTGGGCGATGCCGCCGTAGGTCATGCCGTGCACAATGTCCGGATTGATCATGACGCCGCAGTCGTGGCCGCAGACGTAACGCTTGAGCACCGGTTTGGCGGTGGCGGGATCGATCTCCGCGTAAACGATGTGCGTCTCGAACGAATAACACGGATAGATCTGCGCCACACCGTCGGGTGTCGGCAGCACGCCGCCGGTGGGCACTTCCCAGACGAATTTCGCCTGCAGGCCGGGTTCGAGGCCCTGCGGCATCTGGTGGTATTTGCGGTGCGCGATAGCGATCAATTCGTCCCACGACATTTTTTTGTCGGGATGGCCGCGTACCGCGACGTTGCCGTCCTTGTATTCGATGGTCTCCATCGTGCAGTCGAGATTGTGCGCGGCGATTTCGATCAGCGTTTCTTTGATCTTGCGTGCCGCACCTGCAGCGGCGCCGCCGAGCATGATCGCCATGCGGCTGCCGACCGGGCTGTTCGAGGGCAAGGCGTTCAACGAATCGGCGCGCACGACACGAATGGAGGCCGGATCGCGCTCAAGTACTTCGCCAATCACTGTCGAGACCAGCGTCTCGTGGCCCTGCCCCGAGGATGAAGTGCCCATCACGCCGGTGATCGAGCCCGACAGATCGACGCGCACGAGGCAGGAATCCATCCACGTCGTGGTGTCGTTTTTCGGATTAAACAGCGGTTCGAAGGCCGAGTTGCCGCCCGAGGGTTCGAGGCAGGTCGAGATGCCGATGCCGGCAAGACCGCCCGCTTTGCGCGCGGCGTCGCGTTGTGCCACCAGCGCGGGGTAGTCGATGGCCTTCATCGCCTTGTCGAGCACCGTGTGGTAATCGCCGGAGTCGTAGGTCGAGCCGCTTGGAATCAAATACGGAAACTCTTCCTTCTGCAGCAGGTTCTTCTTGCGCAACTCGATGCGGTCCATGCCGAGATGGCGGGCGATGTGGTCGATGGTGCGCTCGATGGCGAAATTCGTTGGCGCCTGACCGAAACCGCGCACCGCTTCCTGCGGCGTTTTGTTGGTCATGACCGAGGTCGGTTCGTATTCGACGGCCTTGATGCGATAGGGGCCGCAGATTGCGGAGACCGGTTTGCCGAGCTGCAGCGGCGAGCGTCCGGCATAGGCGCCGACGTCGTCGAGTGCGCGGATTTTCAGCGCGCGTATGGTGCCGTCGTTGTCGAAGGCGGCCTGCATGTCGAACAGGCGGTCGGGGCCGTGCATGTCGCCGCCGCGCATGTTTTCAAGGCGGTCTTCGAGAAAACGCACCGGCATGCCGAGTTTTCTGGCGAGATAGCTGACCAGCACCGTGTGCTTGATGCCGCGCTTCACACCGTAACTGCCGCCGACGTCAACGTCGTAATGCACACGCACCGCGTTGCCCGGAAAACGCAGCGCGCGCGCGAGCTGGTCCGGAAACTTCGGCATCTGGATTGACGCCCAGACGTCGAGAATTTCGCGCCCGGCATCCCATTGCGCTGCAACACCGAAGGTTTCGATCGGCACCGTCGAGCTGCGGCCCCAGCGCACGCGCAGCTTCACTTTGTTGGCGGCTTTTTCGAAGGCTTCGTCGACCGCGCCCCAGACAAAGCGGCGGTGGAACAGCACGTTCGAGCCGTGCGCCGGATGCACCTGCGGGCTGTCCGGTTGCACGGC
>JANXSE010000415.1 GCA_025356695.1 Betaproteobacteria bacterium | reverse complement strand
TATCACTATCACGCCAACCGCGATTCGATCATCCAGATCCTCTCGGGCGACGTCACCGAAATGATCGACGGCAAGCCCGTGCATCTGAAACCCGGCGACGTCATCTACATCGCGCCCGGCACAAAACACACAATGGTGAACAACAGCACGACGGAGGAAGTGAAATACATGGAGTTCTCTTCGCCGATCGCGCCCGACACCGTGCAGGTCAAGGACTGATACGCCGGACGCACTTCTTTCGCCGCACGCCCGCATGCGCCGCAAGCACCATCACAACGTCTACGTCGTGCTGTTGTCGCCGCAGGTGCTGCAGGAACCGAAGTTCCGCAAATGCAATCCGGACTACGATGCAACGAGACCGTGCGTCTATGTCGGCATGACAGGCCTCGACCCCGACGAACGCTTCGACAAGCACAAGGCCGGCATACGCGCGGCAAAGTTCGTCACGCTCTACGGTGAGCGCCTGCTGCCCGAGCTCTACACATGCTACAACCCGATGCCCTACGACGCGGCGCGCGACATGGAAGTCGAGCTGGCGATCGCGCTGCGCGAAAAGGGCTATGGCGTGTGGCAGGCCTAGCCGTGCGATACTTGCGGCTCTCGGAAAAATTTTGGTTCCAACAATGAATAAAATATTGCGTGCTGCCACTGCGATTGCAGCCTTCACCTTTCCCGCTTTTCCCGCGCAGGCGCAAAACTATCCGGCGAAAACCGTGCGCGTGGTTACGCCGTGGCCGGCCGGCGGGCTCACCGACATCGCCGGGCGCATCGTCTTTCAGAAAATTTCCGAAAACATGGGCCAGCAGTTCGTCATCGATAATCGCGGCGGCGCCACCGGCACCATAGGCGCGGAAATCGTCGCGCGCGCGCCGGCCGACGGTTACACGCTGATGGTCAATTCGATGACGCATCTGGGCAACCCGTACATCTATAAAAAATTACCGTACGACACCATCGGCGATTTCGCACCGATCGGCATCATGGTCGCGCAGACCGGTCTGCTGGTCTCGCATCCGTCGCTGCCGGTGAAGAACGTGAAAGAACTCGTCGCGCTGGCGCGCGCGAAGCCCGGCCAGATTCTGTATTCGTCGACCGGCAGCGGCGGCTTTGCCGACCTCTCGGTCGTGCTGCTGACGTCGATGACCAACACGAAAATGACGCAGGTGAATTACAAGGGGGGCGGACCGGCCGCCACCGCGCTACTCGCCGGCGAAACACAATTGCTGGTCAGCAGCCCGGCGGCCGCCACACAACAACTCGCCGCCAAACGCATACGCCTGCTCGGCGTCACCTCGGACACGCGGCTGACCGCCTTTCCTGACGCACCAACCATCGCCGAAGCCGGCGTGCCCGGTTACGAATACCGCGGCTGGGTCGGCGTGTTCGCACCGACCGGCACACCGAAGCCCATCATCGACCGCATGAATGGCGAAATCAAAAAAGCCATCGACAGCCCCGATCTGAAAAAACGCCTCGAAGATTTCGAGCCGTGGACGATGTCGACGCAGGAAATGACCGCGCGCATCAAATCGGATTACGAAAAGTACGGCCGCCTGATGAAACTCATCGGCGACAAGCTGGATTAGGGCTCACGATGACGCAACTGCCGCGCATTGGCGCATTCCTGCTGGCGCTCGTTGCGAGCGCCGCCGTTTTCGCGCAAAAAGCCGATGTCTATCCGAACCGCCCGATCCGTTTTATCGTGCCCTTCCCCGCCGGCGGCGCCACCGACATCATCAGCCGCCTGATCGGCGAGCGCCTCGGCACGCAAACCGGGCAAACCGTGGTCATGGATAATCGTCCGGGTGCGACCGGCAATATCGGCCTCGACATGCTGGCGAAAGCGCCGCCCGACGGTTACACGATTTCGCTGGCCTCGTCGGGCGTGGCGATCAGTGCAACATTGCTGCCCAATCTGCCGTTCGATCCGCTGCGCGACTTCGCGCATCTCACACTCGCCGCGGTGGTGCCCAACCTCTACGTCACGCCGCCGACCTTGCCGTCGACCAATCTGAGGGAATTCGTCGCCCTGGTGAAACAAAAACCCGGCGGCTACAACTATGCTTCGGGCGGCATTGGCGCGACTAATCACGTCGCGGTCGAACTGTTCAATCTCGTCGCCGGCGTCCGGCTCGTGCACATCCCGTACAAGGGTTCGGTGCAGGCGATGAGCGACGTAATGTCCGGGCAAACGCATCTGATGCTGATCGGCCCGCCGGCCGCCGAGCAGCATCAGATGCGTTTGCCCGGACATTACGTCGCTCATCGCCTGCACCGAACCCTTGTACGGGATGTGCACGAGCTTGACGCCGGCGACGAGATTGAACAGTTCGACCGCGACGTGATTAGTCGCGCCAATGCCGCCCGAAGCATAGTTATAGCCGCCGGGTTTTTGTTTC
>JANXSE010000318.1 GCA_025356695.1 Betaproteobacteria bacterium | reverse complement strand
GTGTCGAAGTATTCGCAGGCCATTGCTACTGACGACATCGCCGCCGTCATGCGCCACCTCAAGATCCGCAAGGCGCACGTCATCGGCTGCTCGATGGGCGGCTACGCGACGATCCATTTTGGACTGCGCTACGCGCGCATGGCGCTGTCGCTGACGGCGGTGGGTGCCGGCTACGGCTCCGACCCGGACAAACGCGCGCAGTTCATGCGCGACACCGAAGTCATGGCGCGGCGCTTCGAAGAGCTCGGCACACCCGATGCCATCAAGCCCTACCAGATCGGCCCGGCGCGCGTGCAGTTCCAGAACAAGGATCCGCGCGGCTTTGCGCATTTCTGCGATGAATTCGCCAAACATTCGGCCGTGGGTTCGGCCAACACGCTGCGCGGTGTACAGGCAAAGCGGCCGACGATTTACAGCCTCGAACGCGGTCTGCGCAATCTTAAGGTGCCACTGCATGTGGTCAGCGGCGATGAGGACAATCTCTGTCTGGAGCCGGGGCTGTTCATCAAGCGCGTCTGCAAATCGGCATCGCTGACGGTGGTCGCCAACAGCGGGCACGCGGTCAATCGTGAAGAGCCGGATTTATTTAACAGGCTGACGGCGGAGTTTCTGGCCAGTGTCGATTCAGGGCGCTGGCGGCCGCGCGATCCGCGCTCACTGAATCTGTCGACGATGGAGAAGAAATAATGAATGCGCCAACAGCTAGCTGCACGCGTTGACATTGCCGACCTTGACCACCTCTGCGAGGTTGCACTTGAGCGCTTCGCGGATGCTATTGATTTCCACTTAAAACCAAGCCGCTTTTACGCGACGAAAAATCTATCCTCAAGCTCAGCCAGGCCGAGTTGCTGCAGCAATTCGTTTAAACGGCCAGCCGCGCGTGCACGCGGCAGATCCTTGTAGCTGGCAATGATAAGTTCGTTTTTCATCGAGTGCTCCCAGCCGACAAGTTCGGTGACATTGACCTGGTAGCCATGCGCTTCGAGTTGCAGGCAGCGCAGCACGTTGGTGAGGTGGCTGCCGAATTCGCGTGTGTGCAGGGGATGGCGCCACACTTCGGTCAAGGGGTTGGCCAGCGCAGCGCCCTTGTTCTTGCGCAGCACGGCGGCGACTTCGGCCTGACAACAGGGGGCCAGCACGATAAAGCGTGCACGTTTTTGCAAGGCCAGTGTGATGGCGTCGTCGGTGGCGATGTCGCAGGCGTGCAGCGCGGTGACGAAATCAAGCGTCTCGGGCAGCGCCGCTGTTTGCGCCGCATCCGCCACCGGTTGATCGATAAACGTCATGCGCGTGAATTGCAGTCGCTGCGCCAGCGCAATGGATTTTTGCACCAGCTCGCTGCGCGCCTCGATGCCGTAGATATGCGAGGCGTCATCGCGCGCCTTGAAAAACAGATCGTACAGAATAAAGCCGAGGTATGATTTTCCCGCGCCGATATCCGCCATCTGCACGCCGCCTTGCGCGGCCGCCGTCTCTGTCAACAGCGGCTCGATAAACTGATAGAGGTGGTAGACCTGCTTTAGCTTGCGGCGGCTGTCCTGATTCAGACGCCCGTCACGCGTAAGGATATGCAGCGCTTTGAGCAGCTCGACGGATTGTCCGGGGCGGATTTCCGCGAGGTCGGGCGTGGGTGTGGCGTTACGGGAGGCGGCGCGCGGCATGGTCGCTACAAAGGTCGGGGGAGACCGAGTGTAGCCCAATCGGGCGGGTGAAGTCAGTGTGGCTAAGGCCGCACACGTCATGGCGGCAGCACGTCGTGCGGTGTGAACCTTACGAACGAGACTCCCACTCGCCGCCTGCGGGGAGCCGGAGAGCACCACACACTCCGGCAAATCAAAATTACCTGGCCGTGCCTTCGACCTTGGCTTTCAACTTGGCCATGTACTTGTCGAGATCGATGACGTAGCGGTCGTGCTCGGCTTCGCCGACCTGCTCGACGTCGTCAAAGACCTTGCACTTGAAGGTCAGCTTGCGGCGATCGACCGCTATCAACTCGGCTTCGCAGCGCACCTTCTTGCCGATCGGCGTCGGCGCCATGTGACGGATGTTGACCTGCAGGCCGACCTGGCCTTGGCCCGGCTTCAGATGCGGTTCGACCAGTTTGTGCGCGGTCATTTCGACGAAGTAGGTCATCGACGGCGTCGAGAACACGCGGTAGTCACCGCGTTTGGTGGTGAGTGCCTCGGTGACTTCCCATTCGAGTTCGGTCTTCATGCCGGGTTTGAGCGTATCCATGTGTTCTCCGTTACACCTTAGTTATCGAGTTTCAAACCGATGCTCTTGACCACCTTGCCCCATTTATCGATTTCGCTTTTGAGGAATGCGGCGAACTGGTCGGGCGAACCCGGAAAGGGATCGGTGCCGGCGCCGGCAAGTTTCTCGATGGTGTCTGGCATCACCAGCACGCGGTTGATGTCGGCCGAGAGTTTATTGATCACCTCGCGCGGCGTGCCGGCCGGCACGAAATAGCCCTGCCACAGCACTGCTTCATAGGCGGGCAAACCGGACTCAGCAACGGTTGGCACTTCCGGCACGGCCTTGGCGCGCGTCTTCGAGGTCACGGCAATCGCGTTCACGCGCCCTGCCTTGATCATTTGCACCGAAGAGGCGAGACCGGCGAAATACACGACGACCTGACCGCCGACCAGGTCCTTGAGTGCCAGCGCGCCGCCCTTGTACGGGATGTGCACCATCTTGATGCCGGCCATCGTGTTGAAGAGTTCGGCGACCATGTGGTCCGAATTGCCGTGGCCGGTGGAGGCCATCAGCAATTCATTCGGTTTCTTTTTTGCCAGCGCGATCAGTTCTTTTACGTTGCGCACCGGCAGCGAGGGATGCAGCAGGATGACGTGCGGCGTGATGCTCGCTGTCGTTACCGTGGCGAGATCGTGCTGCACGTCGTAGGCCATCTTCGTGTACATCGCCGGACTCACCGCAATGGCGTTTTGCCCGAGCAGCATCGAATAGCCGTCGGCAGGACTCTTGGCGATATTTTCAGCGCCGATGTTGCCGGCAGCACCGGGGCGCGAATCGACGATCACCGGCTGCCCCCACAATTCAATCAGCTTCTGGCCGATGATGCGCGCCACCACGTCGGTGGTGCCGCCCGGCGTGTAACCGATCACGGTGCGCACCGGCTTCTGCGGGAAATTCTGCGCGGCCGATGGTGCTGCACCGACCACGAGCGCGGCCAACGCGAGCGTCACCACCCGAATATTTTTATCGATTTTCATGGTTCCTCCCCTGAGGCCGCCAGTTTACCCGCGTCGCGACTGCACGAAGCGTTCATGTGCGCGCAATGCTTTCAAGGCGTGTCCCGCATCGCCGATTTCATCAAACACCGGGATGCCGAGTTCAACCGCCTTGGCACGGAATTCACGCTTGCGCGCCTCGATCTGTTCGTCACCGTCGGAACGCAGCACCAGCAGGAAGTGCGCAAGGCCCGGAAACTTCGATTGCACGCGCATGGCGGCAAGCACCACGTTGTCGAGCACCTCGGGTTTGGAGCGGCCGACGAAAGGCGCCATGTTCAGATGCATGACCAGCGCCTCGGGTTTGCCGATGCCGTAGATAATGTCGACGATTTTTTCGGCGACGCGGCCGTCGTCCTGCTGCAAGGTGCCAACCGGGCAATCGACCGGATTGGTGATGCTGGTGCCCGGCGGCAGATTGAGTTCGGCCAACGCGGTAATAGTGTCCTGCGCAAACGGTGCGACTTCCAGGCCGAGTCGCGCGTAGGTGTCCGTGGCCAGCACGCTGGCACCGCCGCCGTTACCGAAGAGCACGACGCGTTCGGTCGGCTTGTCAGTGCGCGGTGTCAGGGTCTGGAAAATCAGCAGCGCGTCGATGAATTCGTCAAGCGATTCGGTGAGAATGCAGCCGGTCTGGCGCGACAGCGCAACCCAGGCGCGATCATCGCCGGCCAGCGAACCGGTATGCGACACCGCGGCGGCAAGGCCGAGCTTGGTGCGGCCGCCTTTGAGCAGCACCACCGGCTTGCGCGCTTTTTCAGCACGCAGTATTTCGAAAATGCGCCGCGCATCGCGTGCGGTCTCGATGTACATGCCGATCACTTTGGTTTCCGGATCAGCGAAGTAATACTCGAGCAGGTCGCTGGGGCCGATATCGGCGCAGTTACCGACCGTGACCAGCCCCGAAAACTTGATGCCGCGGTTGAGCCCGCGCCGCACGATGTCGGTGCCGAGGCCGCCGCTTTGCGACACCACCCCGACGCTGCCGGCAGAGCGTGGGCCGATTTCGGTAAAAGTCAGGTGCCCACGCGGTGAATAAATGCCGAGGCAGTTCGGCCCGAGCAAGCGCATGCCGCCGGCGCGCGCCGCATCGACCAGTTTTTGCTGCAGATCGCGGCCTTCATCGACTTCGCCGAAGCCGCTGGAAATCACCTGCGCAAAGCGCACGCGGCCATTGGCCGCCGCCAACAACGGCGGAATCTGCGCACCGGCGATCGCAATGAAAGTGTAGTCGATGGGTTCGGGCGTTTCGGCGAGACTGCGATAAGCCTTGAGGCCGTCGATTTCGGGCGCACTCGGATGGATCGGATAAATCGCGCCGGTAAAGCCGAGTTCGCGGATGCGGCGGATGAAGACATTGGGCAATGCGGTGCCCTTGGTCGAGGCACCGACGACGGCAACAGTCTTTGGTTTGAACAGCGGATTAAAGCGTTCGACGATGGCGTTCATGCGAGCACGAACCTCGCATCGACGGCGACCGCGCCATTGGCTGAAACGATCAGCGGATTGATGTCGGCTTCCTTGAAGTCGTCAGCATGCTGCATGAGCAGACCGTTTTCGCCGCCGACTTTCATCAGCACGTCGATGATGGCCTCGCGCGAAGCGCGCACGCGACCGCGCGCGCCGTCGAGCAGCGCTACGCCCTTCAAATCGTCGAGCATTTCAGCGGCGTCCAGACGCGTAATCGGACAAATGCGAAAAGCCACGTCGGCGAGAATCTCGACGAAAATACCGCCCAGACCCACCATCACCAGCGGGCCGAAGTTCGGATCGCGCACGGCGCCGACCACCACTTCCTGTCCGGCCGGTGCCATCTCTTCAATCAGCCAGCCATCGACGCGCGCTTTTTTAATTTGCGGTGCGGCAGCCATACTGGTGATCGCCTGCGCGACTTCCTCGGCGCTTTTCAGACCGATCTTCACGCCGCCGGCATCGCTTTTGTGCAGTATCTCCGGCGACATCACTTTCAATGCAAACGGCGGCCGCATGCCGGCAATCGCCTTTGCGACAGCCGCAGTATCAGTCACAACCACCGATTTCGGCACCGTCACACCAAAACTCGCCAGCAGTTGCTTGCCGGCGATTTCATCGAGCGCGGCGCGTTTATCTTTTTTCGCCGCGGCAATCAGGGCTTGTGGATTCATCAGGTGGTTTTCTTTTTGGTCATGACTTCAGGAATCAGCCCGGTATGCACCGCGCCGTCGCGGAATTGGTCGGAGCGCAGAATGGTCAGTACAGCGGGGATATTGTTCTTCAGACCCTGAATTTCGAACGCGGCCAGCGCTTCGATCAGGCGGTCGATGGCCGCTTCACGCGTGGCCGCGTGCACGATGACCTTGGCGATCATCGGATCGTAAAACGGCGTGACGTCGCGGCCTTCGGCGTAACCGGTCTCGACGCGAACAGACGCATCCTGCGGCGGACGGAACACCGTCAGCTTGCCCGGCGAGGGATAAAAATTCTTCGGATCTTCGGCGTAGACACGCGCCTGAATCGCATGGCCCTTGATTTCGATTTTCGCCGGCAGGATGTCGGCGAGTTTCTCGCCCGCCGAGCTGCGGATCTGCGCCTGCACCAGATCGACCCCGGTAATTTCCTCGGTCACACCGTGCTCGACCTGCAGGCGCGTATTCATTTCGAGGAAATTGAACGAGCCGTCGGCGCCGCGCAACATTTCGACCGTGCCGATATTGTCGTAGCCCATGTTCTTGACCATGGCCGTGACTTTCGCTGCGATTTCATCGATCTCGGCGCGCGGGATCGCCGGTGCGGTGGCTTCTTCGATCACCTTCTGATTACGCCGCTGCACCGAACAATCGCGTTCGAACAGATGCACGGCGCCACCGTGCTGATCGCCTAACACCTGGAATTCGATGTGGCGCGGTTTCTCGAGCAGACGCTCGAGATAGACCTCGGCGTTGCCGAAGCCGCGACTCGCCATCGATTGCGAGCGCTCGACCACTGCCAGTAATTCCGATTCGTCTTTCGCCGGCAACATGCCGATGCCACCACCACCACCGGCCGGCTTTACCAGCACCGGATAACCGATCGATCGCGCAGCCGCAAGAATGCGGTCCGGTTCGGCTGGCAAGACGCCCGTGCCTTTGGTCATCGGCATGCCGTGTTCGGCGGCGATGTCGCGCGCGCGTGTCTTGTGGCCCATTGCCTCAATCCATTTCGGCGAGGGGCCAATAAAACAAACGCCGGCGTCGGTAACGCGTTGCGCAAAGCCCGCGTTTTCCGAGAGAAAGCCGTAGCCTGGATGCACGCCATCGGCATTCGCTTTCTTCAACACCGCAAGCAGCGTGTCCTGATTCAGATAACTGTCGGCGGCGGGCGACGCACCGATAGCAAACGTTTCGCCCGCCATCTCAAGATAAGGCGCGCCGTAATCCGCTTCGGAATACACGGCGACCGACTTGATGCCCATTTCGTAGAGCGCGCGCAGTACGCGTGCGGCAACGGCACCACGATTGGCGACAACAACTTTGTTGAACATCAGTAGCTCGTCGGCCAGGTGCGCATCAGATGCTGCCCGACACCTTTGGTCATTCTGAGTTGATAAACCTCAAGCATACGGATCAAATAATCGCGCGTCTCTTCCGGCCTGATCACCGCCTGCGCGGCATAGACGGAGGCGAGGCCCCAGACGTCGGAACCCTGTTCGATCTCGGCGAGCCGCGCTTCGAAATCAGCGTCGCCCGGCTTCACGCCGTGCACGATGGTGGTGGCGAACTCGGGGCTCATGAAACTGATTTCTGCGCTCGGCCACGCCGAGATGTCATCTGTGTGGCGGCCGCCGCCCATGCAGACATAGGCGCGGCCGTAGCTCTTGCGCAGAATTACCGAGAGGCGCGGCACGGTGAGTAAAGTCATCGCGTTCATGAAGTTCATGATTTTGCCCGGCGCGCCGGCCTTCTCCGCCTCGGTGCCGATCTGGAAACCCGGCGTATCGACGAGCAGCACAATCGGGATGTTGAAGGAATCGCACATCACCAGAAAATCGACGATTTTGCGGCAGGCATCGGCATCAAGCGCACCGCCGCGATGCAGCGGATTGTTGGCGACAATGCCGACGCTCTTGCCGTTCATGCGCGACAACGTCACTACCGCGCTCTTGCCGAAGCGCGGCTTCAGTTCAAACATCGAGTCCTTGTCGACCATGCACTGGATGATTTTGCGCATGTCGTAGACTTGCGTGCGTTTCTCCGGCAGCAGCGACAACACGCCCGCCATGTCGGCGCCCGAACCGGCCGGCACCGGTGCCACGGGGGGCGCTTCGTTGTTGTGGCTCGGCAGATACGACAAAAAACGTTTGATCGCCGCAAACATTTCTTCTTCGGTATCGACTACTTGATCGATCAGGCCGGTGGTTTCGGTATGCAGCCGCCAGCCGCCGAGTTCGTCGAGATTCACTTTTTCATTGAGCGCCATTTCGATCAGGCGCGGGCTCGACACCGCCATCGTCGCGCCCTTGTGCATGACGGCGAAATCCGAGAGGCAGGCAAACCACGCCGACGAACCGAACGACGGACCGACCACGGCGGCGGCCATCGGCGTTTCGCGCGCACGACGGAACTGCGTGTTGTCGTTGCCGAGCAACTGGCCCATGCCGCGCGCGCCCATCGCATCGGGCAATCGCGCACCGGTCGATTCGCCGATGATGACGAAGGGCATGCCGCGTTCGGTGGCAGTGCGCTTCATGTGACCGACCTTCTTGCCGTTGGTCGCGCTGGTCGAGGCACCTTTGACGGTGAAATCGTTGACCACCACCGCAACATCGCGGCCGTTGATTTTACCAAAGCCGGCAATCTTGCCGTCAGTCGGCGTCTCGTCGGCTTCGTTCGGATAGACACCGGAGGTGCCGAACAGGCCGGATTCGATGAAGCTGTTTTCATCGACGAGTGCGGCGACGCGTTCGCGCGCGTTGAGCTGGCCGGCCTTTTTGCGCCGCGCGATCTTGTCGGGGCCGCCCATGCCGAGTGCTTTGGCGCGACGGGTTTCGTATTCAGCCATCAATTTTTCGAATGCCATTACCTGGTTTCCTTGGTTTGCAATTACGGGCGTACGCCGAAACGTGCCTTGGGTCCGAGCCGCGTTTTCATGCCGACCTGCGCGGCTTCGAGAAAGCGACACAGGTAGGGACGCGTTTCGCGTGGATCGATCAAATCCTCGACACCGAATGCTTCGGCAGTGAGAAAGGGGGACGTCATGCGTTTGAGTTCGGCTTCGAGTTCGGCTTCTTTCGCGACTGGATCTTCAGCGGCGGCGAGTTCGCGTTTGAACGCGGCTTTGACGCCGCCTTCGATCGGCAGCGAACCCCACTCGGCCGAAGGCCACGCAATCTTGAAATTGAGCCCGCTGCGGTCGATGGTATTGCCGCCGGCCATGCCGTAGCACTTGCGCACGACCACCGTAAACGTCGGCACCGTGAGCTGCATGTTGAGATAACGCGCCTGCATGCCGATACGCAGGATGCCCGCGGCTTCGGCCTCCATGCCGATCTGAAAACCCGGCACATCGACGAGAAAAATCAGCGGAATGTTGAAGGTGTCGCAGAGCTCGGTGAAATGCGCCTGCTTGCGCGCCGCCTTGACATCGACCACGCCGCCGAACATCGGGTTGTAGGCGACGATGCCTACGACCATGCCGTTCATGCGTGCCAGCGTGGTGATAACGGCGCGGCCGAAGCTCGGCTGGATTTCAAAGATCGATTCGCGGTCGACGATCAGATTGATTAACTTGCGCATGTCGTAGGGCTGGCGCTGCGAACGCGGGACGATGGAGGCCAGCGCGTCTTCACAGCGATCGAGTGGATCGCTGCACGCGGTCTGCGGCGGCAGCTCCCACACGTTCGACGGCATGAACGACAAAAAGCGCTGGATCTGCGCGAGACAGTCGGCCTCTGACTCGGCAGCGTTATCGATGGTGCCGGCGGTATCGACGGCCATTTTGTGACCGCCAAGCTCTTCCTTCGTCACCTTGGTGTTGTAAGCGCGCTCGACGACGGGCGGGCCGGCGGCGAAGATCTGGCTGCTGTTTTTCACCATCACGGTCCAGTGCGCAAGGATGGCGCGACCCGAGGGGCCGCCAGCAGCGGTACCCATCACCGCACTCACGACGGGCACCACGCCCATCAGTTCGACTGAGCGCTCGAAGCCGTCGGGCCCGGATCCGGGAAAGGTCGCATGGCCGCGGCGCGAGATCGAAGTCACGCTACCGCCGACGCCATCGATCAGGTTCACCAGCGGTATGCGGTAAAGATAGGCGAGATCTTCGATGAAGCCGCCCTGGCCGCCCTTACGCCGCGCGCCGCCGAAGCCGGCGCCGCCCTTGATGGTGTAATCCTCGCCGCCGACCGCAACCGGCCGGCCGTCGATTTTGCCGATGCCGGCGACGTAGGGCGACGGTGTGAACGAAAGCAGATTGCCAGCATCGTCATACTTCGCCGCGCCGGCCAGTTTGCCGACTTCCTGAAAGCTGTTCGCATCGAGCAGCCCGCCGATACGCTCGCGGATAGTGAGCTTGCCGGCAGCGTGATGGCGCGCCACCGCCTCGGCGCCGCCGCATTGCTCGGCCAGCGCGCGGCGGCGTTTGATCTCTTCAATCTCTGCGGACCAGCTCATGACGCTCCCCGGGCTTTTGCGCTGCGCGCGTTGTCGTTGTTCGCGCGCAGCGGCGGGGCGCAGCCCGCCAAAAGTGAGGGGCTATCCTAGCCTTCGGCCCGTTTTGTTGTCAATAAGATTGTTGACAATCTGACAATAAGGCCGGTAAGGTTGCGACATGGCTCGCCAACCCGCTCACGCGCCCGCCGCGCCCTCTCCCGCCGCACTGGCGGCGGCACCGCTGACGCTCTCGCTGCCGGAACAGATCGCCGCGCAACTGGCGGCGCGCATCACCTCGGGCGCCTATGCGCCGGGGCAACGCATCATGGAGCAGGCGGTGGCCGGTGAATTTGCGGTCAGCCGCGGGCCGGTGCGTGAAGCGCTGCGCCTGCTGGAAAAAGACGGGCTTGTCACCATCCTGCCGCGCCGCGGCGCCCAAGTGACCAAGCTGACCATCGCCGAAGTCAAAGAAATTTTCGATATCCGCGCCGCGCTCAACGGGCTGCGCGATCGCGACATCGCCGAAGATCCGCGCCGGCACGAGCTGCTACCGCTGATTGAAGCCGAGGTCAAACGACTGGCGGGGCAGGCGCGCGATGCGACCGCAGGCGACGAATACGTCGAAACGGTTTTCAGAATCAACCGATTGCTCAATACGGCGACCCGCAGCGTGCGCCTGCGCAACATACTTGGGGCACTGGCGCAGCAGACGCTGCGTTATTCAAAGCTGGGGTTGTCGAGCGAACAGCGGCGACGGCAATCGGTCAGGCACTGGCAGGAACTGGTACGCGCGATCCGCGACGGCGACGGCGAAAGCGCACAGCGCACGGCGGAGCGCCGCGTGCACGACTCGCGCGATGCGGCCATCAAAAAACTGGAGGAGGCCGCCGGAAAGTAACCGCCGGCGGTTGAATCAGCCTTCGAGAATTGCGACGACCTGGCCTTCAGCGACCGGGTCTTTCGGCTGGACAAGAATTTCCTTCACCACGCCGCCGTCTTCGGTGATGACGGGGATTTCCATTTTCATCGATTCGACGATCATCAACACATCGCCTTCTTCAACCTTGTCGCCGACCTCTGAGCTGAGCTTCCACAAGGTTCCGGTGATTTCCGATTTGACTTCGATTCTGGCCATGACTGCGCGTCCCGCGGGGTTTGAAGTGAACGCAGTATAACATCGCGAAATATCCGGCGGCACGTTGCGCCGCCACACGGCTGCACTTAACATGGCCGCTCGTCAATACGGAACACTCATATGTCTGAATTACCTGCCCTGAAAAACGCCGCGCTCTCCCTCGACGGTCGCGTGGCAACCCTGACCTTTCAACGCGATGACGTGCGCAACGCGCTGACCGGCACCGCGCTCACCGATGACATTGTCGCCACACTCGACTGGGCCAATGCCTGTGCCGGCGTATCGGTGCTGATCATGACCGGCGAGGGCAGCGCATTTTCCGCCGGCGGCAACATCAAGAATATGGCCGCACGCGCGCAGGAATCGCCGCACATTCTTGCGCAGTATTACAAACACGGTGTTCAGCGCATTCCGATCGCCATGCAGGCGGTGGAAATCCCGGTGATTGCTGCGGTCAACGGCCCGGCGATCGGCGCGGGTTTCGATCTCGCTAACATGTGCGACATCCGCGTCGGCTCGACCAATGCGCAGTTCGGTGAAACCTTCGCCAACCTGGGCCTCATTGCCGGCGACGGCGGCGGCTGGTATCTGCAACGGCTGGTCGGCTATCAGCGCGCGGCCGAGCTGACTTTCACCGGTCGCATTGTCAAAGCCGAAGAGGCAAAGGCGCTCGGCGTCCTGCTGGAAATCACCGAACCGGATGCCTTGCTGACGCGCGCACAGGAAATGGCCGCGAAGATGGCGGCCAAACCACCGCTCGCGCTGCGCTACTCCAAACGCCTGCTGCGTCTGGCGCAACAGCAGGGACTGCACGAACATCTGGACACCTGCTCGAGCTTTCAGGCGCTGGTCCAGAAATCCGAAGACCACACCGAGGCGCTGGCGGCGTTCTTTGAAAAACGCAGCGGCGTGTTCAAGGGCCGATAATGTTTTTACGCAGTTTGATTGTCGGCGCGCTGGCGCTGCTGTCCATCGCCGCCGGCGCGGCAGAAGTGCAGCCGGTCAAGCTGCCGCCGGTCGATGAAGCGGCCAGCGATGCCACGTGGACGCGGTTCCGGGCGCGCTTGATTGATGCGTTGCAAAAGCGCGACAGGAAATTCATTGAAAGCATCGTCGACCGTGGTGTGCGGAACATTTCGGACACCGATGGCGTTGCCGAGTTCCGCAAGTTGTGGGAACTCGATAATCCCGCCAGTCCGCTCTGGAGTGAACTGCCGAAGGTTATGTTTCTCGGCAGCGTACAGGTCAAGCAGGAAAAGGTCAGCGAGGTCTGCGCACCCTACGTCTATTTCAAGTGGCCGTCGAACGCACCCGAAGACACAAACGCTGCGGTGATTGCGCGGGAAGCGTTGCTGCAGACGCGGCCGTCTTTTGGCTCACCGACGCTGCAGACGCTGTCCTTCGATTTGATTGCGGTCGCTGACTGGGAAGTTGCCGACGAAGGCAAGGACAACAAACAGCTCTGGGTGGCGGTCAAGACGCCGGCCGGCAGCGGCTACCTGCCGCAGGAACAGGTGCGCAGCCCGCTCGAATATCGCGCCTGTTTCGTCAAACGCGATGCAGGCTGGCGGCTGAGCGGACTGGAAGTCGGCGAATAAACGACGCCGGCTTCAGTAGCTGGTCGGCCAGTTGGCAAGTCGATGGCGGCCGACGCCATTATTCAAACGCAGGCGATGCACTTCCAGCGTACGGATCAGATAGGCGCGCGTGTCGCGCGGGTCGATCACATTTTGTGCATCGTAAAGTTCGGCGAGGCCCCACGCCGACGTATCGCGCTGAACTTCCTTGATGAGTTCGGCAAACCGTTCCGGGTCGTCCTCTTTCTTTACGCCGTAGAGAATGTTGACGCTGACGGCGGGGTCCATGAAGCCGAGGTCGGCGGTCGGCCAGACCGCGACTTCGTCGGCATTTTTATTGCCCGCCATGTTGATGTAGGCCTGGCCGTAGCTTTTGCGCATGATGACGGTGATCTTCGGAACCGTGACCTGTGTCATCGCGTTCATCCAGTTAATCACCTTGCCCGGCATGCCGCGCAATTCGCCTTCGACGCCGATCAGGAAGCCGGGCACGTCGACAAGGTAAACCAGTGGAATGTTGTACGAGTCGCACAACACCATGAAGCTGATGACCTTCTGACAGGCGTCGGCATCCAGTGCGCCGCCCTTGAACAGCGGGTTGTTGGCGATGAAGCCGACGCTATGGCCATTGAGGCGGGCCAGCATGGTGCACAGCGACTTGCCGAAGCGCTCTTTGATTTCGAAAGTGCTGTCTTTGTCGGCAACAGCCTTGATGACTTTGCGCACATCGTAGACCTGGTTGCGCGACTCCGGCACGATGTCGAGCATGCCGCGGCAGGCTTCGTCCGAACCGTCTGGCACCGGATGCACCGGCGGTGCTTCGTTCTGGTGGCTTGGCAGATAAGACAGAAACCGCTTAACCGCGTCGAGCGCCTGCTCATCGGTATCAACGGCCATGTCGACAAGGCCCGATACGCCGGTCAACAGTTTCCAGCCGCCGAGATCTTCCGCTTCTATTTTTTTGTTGATGGCAATGGACGTTACATTGGGACTGGCGATCGCCATGATCGCGCCCTTGCGCATGACGACGAAATCCGACATCGCCGAATACCATGTCGAGGAACCGTAGCAGGGCCCGAGCAGCGCCGAGACCCACGGCGTTTCACGCAGGCGCTGATATTCGACGGGGTCCTGCGCAATGATCGACCGCCCGGCCGCGCCCATGCGGTCGGGCATGCGCGCACCGCTCGATTCGCCAAGCATGATCAACGGCAGGCCGCGCTTGGTCGCCGTTTCCTTGGTGTGGCGGATTTTTTTCATGTTGATCACCGAGGACGAGGCGCCGAGCACGGTGAAATCATTGGAAACGATTGCGACTTCGCGTCCATCGATGCGCGCGAAGCCGGCCACTTTGCCGTCGGCGGGCGTTTTGGCGCGCACCTCGGGCCGGATGCCGGCGGCGAAGCGGCCGGATTCGAAGAAACTGCCCTTATCGACCAGGGTGTCGATGCGTTCACGCGCATTCAGATGGCCTTCGGCTTTGCGCCTGGCGAGTTTCTCCGGGCCGCCCATTGCAAGCGCCCGCTCGGTGCGTTCGCGCAGTTGTTTCAAGGGTTCTTCGAATGCCATGGCTACTCTCTCCGCTTCTGGTTAATGCACGGGCCGGGTTGTTTACTGCAGCTCGACGTTGGCGTCCTTGATCACTTTCGCCCACTTCACGATTTCGGCCTTGATGTGTGCGTCGAATTTCGCCGGTGTGCTGCCGACCGGCTCGGCACCGAGATCGGACAAGCGTGAATTGACGTCGGGCATTTTGAGGATGCGTGCGGTTTCCGCCGATAGTTTGTTGACGATGTCGCGCGGGGTATTTGCCGGCGCGAGCAGGCCGAACCAGGCCACGGCGACATAACCCGGAACGCCGGCCTCCGCCATGGTCGGAATTTCCGGTACGGCCGGCGAGCGCCTCGTCGTGCTCACGGCAAGCGCGCGCACACGACCGGCCTTGATCTGCGGTGTATAGGCCGGCATGTTGCTGAATGACAAACTGATCTGGCCCGCCATGACATCGGCGAGCACGCCGGCGTCGCCCTTGTAAGGCACGTGGTTCATTTTTACACCGGCCATCGACATGAAGAGTTCGGTCGACATATGGCCGGTGCTGCCATAGCCGGGCGAGCCGAAATTCACCTTGCCCGGATTTGCACGCAGATAAACGATCAGCTCTTTGACATCCTTGACCGGCATATTGTTGTTGACGACGAGCACGTTGGGCACCGTGGCAACGAGGCTGATACCGGCAAAGTCCTTGACCGCGTCGAAGCCGAGCTTGCGATAAAGACCGGGATTGACGCCGTGCGGCGCTGCGGTTGTCATCAGCAGCGTATAGCCGTCGGGGGTTGCCTTGGCAGCGTATTCGGTACCGATGTTGCCGTTGGCGCCGGGACGGTTATCGACAATCACCGACTGGCCCCAGGCTTCGGTCAGTTTCTGGCCGATGGCGCGCGCCAGAATATCGGTGGTGCCCGCGGGCGTATAGGCAACGACAATACGAATTGGCTTGACCGGATAAACATCCGCGGCATTGGCCGTCACTACGGCGAGGGCGTAAAGGCCCCATGCAAAATTGACAGTGCGTTTCATGTATTTTCTCCGTCGGATCGGAAAACGGGATTTTACGGTGCCGCGCGCACTCCTGCCGCGAATTCCGCTTTGTATGGTTGCCCTCGAAAAAAAAGCCCCGGCGAACCGGGGCTTTTTGATTTCGTTGCGAAACCTTAATCGTCGGCTTCCGCGAGAATCTCGCGTTTCTTCCGGAACTGCGGCATCACCACCATCAGCATCAGGGCGAAGGAAACCAGCAACATCCCCAGGCTGATAGGGCGCGTGAAGAACACGCTCGGATCGCCACGGGAAATCAGCATGGCGCGACGCAGGTTCTCTTCCATCAAAGGTCCGAGCACGAAGCCGAGAATCAGCGGTGCAGCCTCGCAACCCCACTTCGAGGCGTAGTAGCCGAAGAACCCGAACAGCGCGGCCATGTAGACTTCGAACGGCGAGTTGTTGATCGAGTAGGCGCCGATCGCGATGAACAGCAGGATGCTCGGGAAGAGCACGCGATACGGGATCTTCAGGAACTGCACCCACATGCCGATCAGCGGCAGATTCAGAATGACCAGCATCAGGTTGCCGATCCACATCGAGGCGATCATGCCCCAGAAGAGGTCGGGCTTCTGCGTCATCACCTGCGGTCCCGGCGCGATACCCTGAATCGTCATTGCACCGACCATCAGCGCCATCACCGCACCGGTCGGGATGCCCAGCGTCAGCAGCGGAATAAAGCAGGTCTGCGCCGAGGCATTGTTTGCCGACTCGGGGCCGGCCACGCCTTCGATCGCGCCCTTGCCGAAACGCGACGGATCCTTCGCCAGTTTCTTCTCCAGCGTGTAGGAGGAGAACGAGGCGATAACCGTGTGCGAACCGGGCAGAATGCCGAAGATGGTGCCGAGGGCCGTGCCGCGCATGATCGGGCCGATCGAGACCTTGATGTCTTCCCAGGTCGGCATCAGGCTGTGCACCACCGACACTTCGACGTTCTTGGTTTCCGAGGTCTGGCCGAGATTGCTGATGATTTCGCCGAAGCCGAACATGCCCATGGCGACCGACACGAAGCCGATGCCGTCGGACAGTTCCGACACGCCGAAACTGTAACGCGCGATCCCGGAATTGACGTCGGTACCGACGATCCCGCCGAGCAGGCCGATGACGATCATGCCGATCGCCTTGATCAGCGAGCCGGAGGCCAGCACGACGGCGGCGATCAGGCCCAGCACCATCATCGAGAAGTATTCGGCGGCGCCGAATTCAAACGCGAGTTCGGCCAGCGGCGGTCCAAACAACGCGATCAGCACGGTGCCGACACAACCCGCAAAGAACGATCCGAGCGCGGCGATTGCGAGTGCCGGTCCGGCTCTTCCCTGTCGCCCCATCTGATAACCGTCGATACAGGTCACCACCGACGACGATTCACCGGGGAGGTTGACCAGAATTGCCGTGGTTGAACCGCCGTAGCTGGCGCCGTAGTAAATACCGGCCAACATGATCAGTGCCGGGATCGGCGGCAGGTTGAAGGTGATCGGCAGCAACATCGCGATGGTGGCAACCGGGCCAATGCCGGGCAACACACCAATCAGCGTGCCGAGTAGACAGCCGATAAAACAATAAAGCAGGTTCTGGGCGCTCATCGCGACCGTGAACCCGAGAATCAAATTAGAAAAAACTGATGAAAAATCCATGGCGTCGTCCGCTCCTCAAATTTCGCTGCTCAAGACCACGGGAACAGCTTGAACGGCAGGCCCAAGCCATAATAAAAAATGCCGACGCAGACCGCGGGCATTACGATCATACCGATCAGCTGCTCCTTCCAGCGGAAGTCCCAGCCGCCGAACGCACCCACCAGCATCATGACAGCCGAGGCGACCACCATGCCGGCGGAGCCAATCAGTGCGGCAAACAAACAAGCCGCGCCGATGATGCAGAGCAGCGGACGCCAGTGCGTTTTCGTCGGCAGTTCCGCGTCCGTCGCACCAAACGAACGAAAGAACAAAATCACTCCGAGAAAGATCAGCAACCCGCCCAGAATCGTCGGGAAATATGCCGGGCCCATGCGCACAGCCGTACCCATTGGGTAGTTCGTTGCGAAGCCCGCGAAGAACCCGCCGATCACCACATACATGATGCCGGCATTGAAGTCCTTTCTGTCACGATTGTGAAACGCCATCTGACCTCCTCAAAAAATCAAATCGAAATCTTTTCATACTGGTCCGCGACGCTAAAAATCCCGCACGAACCAAGGGCACAATTTTGATTGGTTGGAAATGATAGCTTGTTTTCAAAGGACAAGCTACCGCCTGCACTGCAAAAAATGTGACCCGCGACGTTACCCTGACCAGCTTTCGGCTGCCTTACGCCGCGAGGGCTTCTTTCTCCATTGCCGCGGTATAACGCCCGAAACAGGCGGCGCTATTACATTTCGCACGGTGCATGAGGGCTTTTTGCGCTGCGGCAACGTTGGCGGGCTGGCCTTTCCAGGCTTTGAGCGCCGGCGCCTGCAATGCGCGACCATAAGAAAAAGACAGCGGCCACGGCAGTTTCGCGCCGCCGGCGTTCATTTCGCTCAGATGCGCGGTGGCCAGTTCGTCGCTTTGGCCGCCGGACAGGAAGACGATGCCGGGCACCGATGCCGGCACGCTGCGCTTCAGGCACAGTACCGTTGCTGCGGCGACCTCTTTTACGCCGGCCTGTTGCGGGCAACCCTTGCCCGAAATCACCATGCTGGCCTTGAGTACGAGATGTTCTGTCCGTACGTGCTGCGTATGAATGGCATCAAACAATGCGTGCAGTGTCGTTTCCGTGACATCGAAACAGCGCTCGATTGTGTGTGCGCCGTCCATGATCACTTCCGGCTCGACGATCGGCACAATGCCGGCTTCCTGGCACAACGCAGCATAACGGGCCAGCGCGTGGGCGTTGGCGCTGATGCAATAGTCGGTCGGAATATTGGCACCGATATTGATCACGGCACGCCACTTGGCAAAAGTCGCGCCGAGTTTTTTGTATTCGGCAAGCCGCTCGCGCAGGCCGTCCAGCCCCTCGGTTACCTGTTCGCCGGAGGCATTGGCAAGGTCCTTCGCGCCCGTATCGACCTTGATGCCGGGCAGGATACCGTTTTTCTTCATCGCTTCCGCAAACGGCGTACCGTCGGCAGTCGCCTGGCGCAGCGTTTCGTCGTAGAGAATCATGCCGCTGATGTACTGCGAGAGGCCGGGCGGCGTGATCAGCAGGTCGCGATACGCGCGCCGGGTTTCCACCGTCGACTCGACGCCGATGGTGTCGAAGCGCTTCTTGATCGTGGCGTTCGATTCGTCGATGGCGAGGATGCCCTTGCCCGGGACGACCATGGCCGCGGCGGTTGCTGCGAGTTCGCGTTCAAACATGTTGTCTCCTGCGTTTTCTGTTCGATTTATTTTGTCTGCCCGCCGGGGAGCAGGGCAGAAAAAAGCCGTATTCTAACGCCCTGTTTTGCCGGCTGACCACGGCAAAATCAGGCTTTGCGGTGCTCTCCGACCTTGACGATTTTCATGGTATTGGTACCGCCGGCCTTGCCGAACGGCTCGCCGATGGTGAGGACGATATAGTCGCCACGGTGTACGGCGCCGCGCTTAAGCAATTCGTCCTCGGCCATGTTCAGGGCCCGCTCGGGGTTGCGCGCGCCCTTGAACATGATCGGATAGACGCCGCGGAACAGCGTGACGCGGCGGCGCGTTTCGATCACCGAAGACAAGGCGTAAACCGGCACCTTGGTATTCATGCGCGACATCAGCAATGCCGTCTTGCCGCTCTGCGTCAGCGCCGCAATCGCCTTGATGTTGAGGCTGTTGGACGTAAAAATTGTCGCCCGCGCAATCGCTTCTTCCACGCTGCCCGGCAGGTCGGTGCGGCGGCGCTCGACGGCGAAAGTGTCTTCCTTTTCGGCCTCAAGGCAAACGCGCGCCATCGCCGCAATGGTTTCGACGGGGTAGCTGCCGGCCGCGGTTTCGGCCGAGAGCATCACGGCATCCGTGCCGTCGAGCACCGCGTTGGCAACGTCGGAAACTTCGGCGCGGGTCGGAATCGGATTGTTGATCATCGATTCCATCATCTGCGTCGCCGTGATGACGATCTTGTTGCGCTCGCGCGCCATGCGGATCATGCGTTTTTGCAGCGCCGGCACCACCGCGTCGCCGACTTCGACGGCGAGGTCGCCGCGCGCCACCATCACCGCATCCGAGGCGTCGAGGATTTCGGCCAACGCCGGGATCGCTTCGGCGCGCTCGATCTTCGCGCAAATCATGCTGCGACCGCCCGCTTTCATCATCAGGTCGCGCGCCCACTGAATATCGGCGCCCGAACGCGGAAACGACACCGCGAGGTAATCAGCCTTGAGTTGCGCCGCGGTCTTGATGTCCTGCATGTCTTTTTCGGTCAGCGCCGGGGCCGTCAATCCGCCCCCCTTGCGATTAATGCCTTTATTGTTCGACAGCGGCCCGCCCTGCTCGACCAGCGTGTGAATGCGCGCACCCTTGACCTGCGTCACCGCCAGCACAATGCGGCCATCGTCAAGCAACAAGGTGTCGCCTGGCACCACATCCTGCGGCAGATTTTTGTAATCGAGGCCGACGCCGCTGGAATCGCCGATCTTGCGCTCGGCGTCGAGCACAAACTTGTCGCCGGTGACCAGCGTGATGCGGTCGTTCTTGAAGCGGCCAATGCGGATTTTCGGGCCCTGCAGATCGACCAGCACGCCGACCGCGCGGCCGGCCTTGCGCGCCAGCGCGCGCACCATTTCCACGCGTGCCGCGTGTTCCTTCGCGGTGCCATGCGAGAAATTCATGCGCACGACATCCAGCCCGGCCTCAATCATGCGCGCCAGCGTTTTTTCGTCGCTGGACGCGGGGCCGAGTGTTGCGACGATCTTGGTACGACGCGGTGTATAGATTGGTTTCAAGGTGCGGGCTTCTGGTTGGATAATGTTCGTGTGGCGCAGAGGGTAACGGGATTCGTGCGAATCCTCAATGCCGCGTTTTTATTAACTCTGTTTACGCGCGCTGTTCGAGGATTTCCACCGCCGGCAGCTTTTTTCCTTCGAGAAACTCGAGGAATGCGCCACCACCGGTCGAAATATAGGAAATGCGGTCTGCAATGCCGTATTTCGCGATCGCCGCGAGCGTATCGCCGCCACCGGCGATTGAAAAACCCTTGGCATCGGCGATGGCCTGTGCAACTACCCTGGTGCCGCCGCCGAACTGGTCGTATTCAAACACGCCGACCGGGCCGTTCCAGACGATGGTTCCTGCCTTGGCAATGATCGCGGCAAGCTCCGCCGCGCTTTTCGGCCCGATATCAAGAATCATGTCATCGGTGCCGACCTGGTCGACCGCCACGTGGTTGGCGCGCGCGCGCGCCGACACTTCGGCGCCGACCACCACATCCACCGGCAACGGCACGCTGGCGCCGCGCGCCTTCATCATGTCGATGATGGCATGCGCTTCGCTGACCAGCCCCGGTTCGGCCAGCGACTTGCCGATGCGCAAACCGGCCGCCAGCAAAAATGTATTCGCGATGCCGCCGCCAACGATCAGCTGGTCAACTTTCTCCGCCAGCGATCTCAAAATGGTCAACTTGGTCGACACTTTGGAGCCGGCGACGATGGCAACCAGCGGCCGCGCCGGGCTGCGCAAGGCTTTGCCAAGTGCTTCAAGTTCGGCGGCCATCAACGGACCGGCGCAGGCCACGGCAGCGTATTTGGCAATGCCCTGCGTGGTGGCCTCGGCGCGGTGCGCGGTGCCGAAAGCATCGTTGACGTAGACATCGCACAACGCCGCCATTTTTTTAGCCAGGGTGTCGTCGTTTTTCTTTTCGCCCCTGTTGAAGCGGCAATTCTCCAGCATGACAACTTCGCCGTTTTTGACAGCGACGCCGTCGACCCAGTCGCGCTTGAGCGCGACCGCCACGCCGAGCAGTTCGCCCATGCGTTTGGCAATGGGCTCGAGCGAATCGGCGGCGCTAAATTCACCCTCGGTCGGTCGGCCGAGATGGGAGGTCACCATCACCGCCGCACCCGCCTGCAGGGCATGCCTCACCGCCGGCACCGACGCGCGGATGCGCGTGTCGTCGGTGATGTTGCCGTTGTCGTCCTGCGGCACGTTGAGGTCCGCGCGGATGAACACCCGCTTGCCGGCGAGGTTCAGGTCCTGCATTTTGATGACTTTCATGCGGAAATGCCGGTGCCGCCGCTACTTTGCAACCACGCGTGCCATCTCGAGCACCTTGCAGGAATAGCCCCATTCGTTGTCATACCAGGAGACGACCTTGACGAACGTGCTGTCGAGCGCAATGCCCGCTTCCGCATCGAACACCGAGGTGCAGACTTCATCGCGGAAATCGGTCGACACGACTTTCTCCTCGGTGTAGCCGAGCACGCCTTTCATGGCGCCTTGCGAAGCCGCTTTCATCGCTGCGCAGATTTCTGCGTAAGTGGCCGGCTTGTTGAGTTCCACCGTGAGGTCGACGACGGAGACATCGGAGGTCGGCACACGGAACGCCATGCCGGTCAGTTTCTTGTTGAGTTCGGGAATCACCACGCCGACCGCTTTGGCCGCGCCGGTGGACGACGGAATGATGTTCTCCAGTATGCCGCGGCCGCCGCGCCAGTCCTTGTTGGACGGGCCGTCGACGGTTTTCTGCGTGGCCGTCGCCGCATGCACCGTCGTCATGAGCCCGCGCTTGATGCCCCAGGTGTCGTTGAGCACTTTCGCCACCGGCGCCAGACAATTCGTCGTGCACGACGCATTCGAGATGATCGTCTGGCCCTTGTAGGTCTTGTCGTTCACACCAAAGACAAACATCGGCGTATCGTCTTTGGACGGCGCGGACATGATCACTTTTTTCGCCCCGGCCGCCAGATGTTTTTCGCCGGTTTCTTTTGTCAGGAAAAGCCCGGTTGATTCGACAACGACATCGGCACCGATGTCGCCCCATTTCAGCTGCGTCGGGTCTTTTTCCGCCGTCAGCCGTATGCGCTTGCCGTTGACGACCAGCGTATTGCCGTCCACGCTGATGTCGCCCTTGAAGCGGCCGTGTACCGAATCGTAGCGCAGCATGTATGCGAGGTAGTCCGGTTCGAGCAGGTCATTGATGCCCACAATCTCGATGTCCGGAAAGTGCTGCGCTGCTGCACGGAACACCATGCGCCCGATGCGTCCAAATCCGTTAATGCCAACCTTGATGGTCATGCTTGCTCTCCTGGAGACGGCCGCGGCACTTTGCCGCGGCGCTAGATGATCTTCTTTACCGTGTTGACGACGTTCTCAACGGTAAAACCAAAATGCTTGAACAATTCGCCGGCCGGCGCCGATTCGCCGAAGCTGTCGATGCCGATCACCGCGCCGGTGTTCGAATCAATCGCGCCGACATACTTGCGCCAGCAATCGGTGACGCCGGCTTCGATCGCCACCCGCGGCACACCCGCCGGCAGCACCGACGCGCGGTAGGCCGCTTCCTGCGCATCGAACAGCGACGTGCAGGGCATCGATACGACATTCACCGCCACGCCGGCCTTTTCGAGTTCCGCGCGCGCGCCCATCGCCAGCGCAATTTCCGAGCCGGTGGCAATGAGAACCGCTTTGGGCTTGTCCCCCGCTGCCAGCACGTAACCGCCACGCTGAATATTTGCGATCTGTTTGGCATCGCGTTTCTGGAACGGCAGGTTCTGCCGCGACAAAATAAAACAAGTCGGGCCGTCCTTGCGTGCCAGCGCGTGCGCCCACGCCGCCGCAGACTCGACGGTGTCGCAAGGCCGCCACACATTCATGTGCGGAATCAGGCGCAGGCTGGACGTTTGTTCGACCGCCTGGTGCGTCGGGCCGTCTTCGCCGAGACCGATCGAATCGTGCGTGAAGACGAAGATGTTGCGCAGTTTCATCAGCGCCGCCATGCGCAGCGCGTTGCGCGAATAATCCGAGAACGTCAGAAAGGTGCCGGTTTCCGGAATGAAGCCTCCGTGCAGGGCCATGCCGTTGGTGATAGCGGCCATGGCGAATTCGCGCACACCGAAGTTGACGATGTTGCCGGCCTCGCTGCGCGTGACGACCTTGGAGCCGGGCCAGTTCGTAAACACGCTGCCCATCAGGTCGGCAGAACCGCCGAGCAGTTCGGGCAGTTTCGGCGCCAGCGCCGTCAGTGCCAGTTGCGAAGCTTTGCGTGTCGCCACCGTTTCCGCTTTGGTATTGGCGGCGTCAATCGCAGCGGCCGCGGCCGCGGCAAAACCCGCCGGCAATTCGCCCGCCATGCGGCGCTTGAACTCGCGCGCGAGTTCGGCGTGTGCCGCAGCGTAAGCGGCAAATCTGCCCGCCCACTCTGCTTGAGCGGCCGTGCCTTTTTTACGCTGATCCCATTCGGCGCGGATCGAATCCGGAATTTCAAACGGCGCGGAAGTCCAGCCGAGGTTGGCACGCGTCGCGGCGACTTCCTTGTCGCCGAGTGCCGCGCCGTGCGTGTCGGCCGAACCCTGCTTGTTCGGCGAACCTTTGCCGATCACCGTCTTGCAGCAGATCAGGCTCGGTTTGTCAGTGACGGCCTGCGCTTTTTTCAATGCAGCATCGATAGCGGCGGCGTCATGGCCATCAACGTTCGGCACGACGTGCCAGCCGTAGGCTTCGAAACGTTTCGGTGTGTCGTCGGTAAACCAGCCCTGCACCTTGCCGTCAATCGAAATGCCGTTGTCGTCATAAAGCGCGATGAGTTTGCCCAGGCCCAGCGTGCCGGCCAACGAGCAGGCCTCATGCGAGATCCCCTCCATCAGGCAGCCGTCGCCGAGAAACACATAGGTGCGGTGATCGACGATGGTATGGCCGGGCCGGTTGAAATCGGCGGCGAGCAGTTTCTCCGCCAGCGCCATGCCGACGGCGTTGGTGATGCCCTGGCCGAGCGGGCCGGTGGTCGTTTCAACGCCGGGGGTCACACCGTATTCGGGATGGCCGGGCGTTTTCGAATGCAGCTGGCGGAACCGGCGGAGATCGTCGATCGACAGTTCGTAGCCGGTCAGATGCAACACCGCGTAGAGCAACATCGAGCCGTGGCCGTTCGACAACACGAAACGGTCGCGGTCGGCCCACGACGGATCGGTCGGATTGTGTTTGAGATGACTGCGCCAGAGAACTTCGGCGATATCGGCCATACCCATCGGCATGCCGGGATGGCCGGAATTGGCCTGTTGAACGGCGTCCATCGCGAGCGCGCGGATCGCGTTGGATAAATCGAGGCGGGAGCCCATTCGGTAGTCCTTGCGGGGATCGGTCTGGCGGCTTACGGGAGCTGCAATTATCTTAGAAACGGTGAAATTTGGCTACGCTCGGCGGCCTTGCTCTATTCGTCGGAACGGCGTGCCAGCTTGATACCGAGCTGCTTGAGCTTGCGATAGAGGTGCGTGCGCTCGAGACCGACGGTGTCGGCCACCCGGCTCATGTTGCCGCCTTCGCGCGAGATATGGTGTTCAAAATAAATGCGCTCGAAGGCGTCGCGCGCCTCACGCAGCGGCAGATCCAGCTGCAGCCCGTGGGCAACCGACGACTGGCCGCCGGATTGCGCCAGCGCCTGGTTCACTTCACCGACGGCGATCTCCTCGCCGGCGGCCGTCAGGGCCAGTGATCTGACGGCGCTTTCCAGCTGGGACAGGTTGCCGGGCCAGTCGAAATTACGCAGGGCATTCAGGGCCGCCGTGCTGAAGTGGCGCTGCGCCACCTCTTTGGCCTCTATGCAGCGCAAAAGGAACAGGTTGGCCAGATCCGGGATGTCTTCGCGGTGCTCGCGCAGGTTCGGCACATGCAGCGTAACGGTGGCGATCGCGCTGTAGAGCCGCGCATCGAACGTGCCCTGTGCAACCTGTTCGGCGAGCGGTTTTGCGCTGGCGCAAATCAGGCGCGCGTTGTACTTGTCGATTTTGCCCAGCAGCAAGAGCAGGCCTTTTTGCTCCATGCGGTTGAGATTACCCACCTCATGCAGAAACAGGCTGCCCTCGCGCGCCTGTTCGAGCAGATCGAACGGTGCTTCGGCCAGCACCGAGAGATGCTCGGGCGCCACCCACGGCGCGGTCGGCGCGTGCACGAATTTCGCGCATAACTCGACGCCGGTGCCGGGTTCACCGGTGAGGAGCAGCGGCGTTTTCAAATTGGCAATCTTTTCCAGTCGCTGCTTGAGATCATTGACGATGGGCGCGCGCCCGAGCGTCGACAACATCAGTGTCGGTTTTACCTTCTGTTCGCCGCTGCGCAGGGCCTTGCCGACCGTGGCCAGCAGTTTCTGCAGCGTGATCGGCTTTTCGAGAAAATCGAAGGCGCCGATGCGCGTGGCCTCCACCGCGGTGTCGATGGTACCGTGGCCGGACATCATCACCACCGGCATCGTCAGCAGGCCGGCGCTGGCCCACTCCTTGAGCAGCGTAATGCCGTCGGTATCCGGCATCCAGATATCGAGCAGCACCAGATCCGGCCGCGCCTGCAACCGCTGCGCACGCGCCTGCGTGGCGTTCTCGGCGAGCCGCACCTGGTAACCCTCGTCACGCAAAATTTCCGAGAGCAGTTCGCGAATGCCGACTTCGTCGTCTACCACCAGTATTTGCTGCATAGCGTTTCGTCCGCTCCGGTTTATGCGTTTGCCGCCGCGCGCGGCGCGGCTTTTTGTGCTGCCTGCGTAGCGAAAGTCAGCATCACGCGCGCGCCATGCGGCGTCACGTTTGAGATGGTGACCGTGCCGCCGTGTTCTTCGACAATTTTCTTTACGATCACCAGCCCCAGCCCCGTGCCTTTCGGTTTGGTGGTGACGTAGGGTTCGAACGCCCGCTTCATCAGCGTCTCCGGGAACCCGGCGCCGTTATCGGTGATCGTCACCTGCACGCCGCCCTCGACACGTTCGGAACGTACTTCGATGCGCGGCTCGGCGACCTCGGCCAGCGAATCCTGCGCGTTCTGCAACAGGTTGTGCATGACCTGGCGCAATTGCGCCGGGTCGCCGATGAAATAAGGCAGGTCGGCGGCAAAATCGAGATGAAACCAAGCTGCGTGCGATTCATAAAGCGTAAGAACTTCGCGCATCAGCGCGTTCAGATCGATGGTCTGCACCGTCGGTTCGGGCATGCGCGCGTACTGACGGAACGCGTCGACCATGTTTTTCAGCGCCGCCACCTGGTTGACGATCGTCTTGGTGGAACGCGCCAGCATGTCGGCGTCGGCACCGGACAGTTTGTCCGAGAGCTTCATCTGCAGACGTTCGGCCGACAACTGGATCGGCGTCAGCGGATTCTTGATTTCGTGGGCGAGCCGGCGCGCTACCTCGGTCCACGCCGCGTCGCGCTGCGATTGCAATACATGTGTGATGTCGTCGAACACGACGACATAGCCGGTGGCGCTACCCGCCGGCAGCTGAGTGCCGCGCAATAACAGCATCTGCTCGCCCTTGCGCCCGGCGTACTCGATCTGCTTTTCCCATTCGCCGCGGTTGCCAGCACGGAAAGCCGCGGCGATTTCAGCGGCGAGCGGCCCCAGCGCCGGCACGCGTTCATGCCAGCGGTCGGGCTCGATGCCGGCAAGCTGGTCGACGGCGATGTCGAGTATCAGGTTCGCGCTGTTGTTGTATGAGCGCAGCTGCATGCGGTCGTCGAAGGCCAGCACGCCCGCTGACAGATTGTCAAGTATGCCCTGCACATAAGCGTGCGCGTCCGCCAGTTGCGTTTGATTACGCTCGACGACCGCCCGCGTTTCGGCAAGTTGCTGACGCATCGTATTGAACGACTGCATCAGGATGCCGAGCTCGTCCTTGCTCGATATGGTTTCGCGCTGGCTGAAATCGCCCTTGGCGACTGCGCGCGTGCCTTCGGCGAGAAAGCTCAGCGGCGCCGACAATCGTTCGCTTAACACGAAAGCCAGCGACAACGCCGTCAGCAATGCGAGCAACAGCGTTAACGTGAGCGTCAAACCGTACAAATTACGCAGGCCCTGGCGCGACAGCAACAGTTCCTGATATTCGCGCCGGCCAGTCTGCACGACCTCGGCGTCGAGCGCGAGTTGTTGCGGCACCTGTTGCAACACCTGCAGGATGCGCGTCTCTTCCTGCAGGCTGATGACGTTGACGGGCATCAACACGCGCAACACGAGGCCTTTTTCCGGGATGGACTCGACCGCGCTGTAGCTCTGTTGCTGGCGCAACTGGCGCAACACCGTCGCTCCCGGCAGCTCCGGCATCAACACCGCGCGCTCGCCACCGGCGTGCGCGATCACCTTGCCGCGCGCCGTAAATAATGTCGCCTCGTAAACGCCGGCCTGTTCGCGCAGGGTGTTCAGGACACCAATGTGTTCGGCGACCGGCCGTACCGACAATGCGCCCGCCATGACGTCGGCTTTTTTGGTGAGGTCCTTAAGCAGATTGTCGAGCGTGGTACGGCCGAGATTGAGCCCGCCCTCAAGCGCTTTTTCAACGCGCACGTCGAACCACGACTCGATGCTCTTGGCGACGAACTGCACCGAAACGCCGTAGACCAGGGCGCCCGGCAAAATAGCGACCAGCGCAAACAAAATAACCAGGCGCAGCGTCAGCTTGGCGCCAAATACGCCGGCCTTGAGTTTTTGCCGCAGGGTAAAGAGCTGGTAACCGAGCAGCATGGCCAGACAGGCGGCGAGGCCGCCGTTCAAGGCCAGCAGCAGCGGATACTGCTGCGCGAACAACGCGGTGTTGGCGGTCGCCGTCGCCAGCAGATATAGCGTGACCGCGCCGACCACCACGCACAACACCAGAAGATAGGTTACCGCGCCGCTTTTCAGCGCCGGCCGGAAATTGGCGAGCTGCAGCATCACGGCTTGACGCTCCAGCGGTGCCAGTCGGAACTCAGGTTCCAGTCGCGCGACGCCAGCGCATTCAATTGAAACGGCTTCGGCAGCTGCGAAACATCAAGACGCATGCGCACCGCGGCGGCATAGACCGAACCGCGGCTGAGCACGCCGATGTCGAGCACCTGGCGCCGCCGCACGCGGCTCAGAAAACTCAGCGCTTCGCCGAGTTCGTTGAAATTCTGGTAAAACGCGCCGATGCCGAGGCGATATTGCCGGGTCAGTGCGTTGTAAGCGAGACGGTATTGCTGCTGCGTGTTGACGACTTTGTCGTCGAGCCAGTACCAGCGCGGCCGGATGACTTCGAATTCGAGCAGGAAATACAGCGGCACGCCCTTGTTGAGCGCCTCCTCGAGGGTGGCATTCAGCGAGATCTCGAAATCCGCCTCAAGGTAATAAGCTTCATCGGCGGCCACCAGCGCGGCGTCGCGGACGAGGATGCCTTCTGCGCGCACCGGCAGCGCCAGCATCATGAATGCCAGCGCGGCGATCAGTAACAGCAGGCTAGATTTTTTGAAGGAGCGCGTAAAAAAAACCGTCATGCTCGTTGTCCGGCAGCAACTGTCCCTCCGGTATCCCATTCGTAGAAACCGCCTCGCTCAACGGCAAGCGCCGTGCATCGGCGTGGCGCGCGAGAAAATCATCGATCTGCCGCGTATTTTCCTCGTCGAAAACCGAACAGGTTGCGTACAACAATTTACCACCACTGGCCAGCACCTGCCACAAAGCCTCCAGCATGGCGCGCTGTTGTGTAGCAAAGCGGGCGATATCCACGGCACGGCGCAACCATTTGATATCGGGATGGCGTCGCACCACGCCGGACGCTGTGCACGGCACGTCGGCGAGAACGCGCTCGAACGGGCGGCCGTCCCACCAGCTGCCCAGCGCCTGCACGTCGGCCGCAACCAGCGTGGCCTTGAGTTGCAGCCGGTCGAGGTTCTGCTGAACGCGCGCAAGCCGCGATGCGTCGCTGTCGACAGCGACCAGGTCGAGTTCCGCGCGTTCGAGCAAATGCGTGGTCTTGCCGCCCGGGGCCGCGCAGGCGTCGAGCACACGCATGCCGTTCTGCGCGTCGAGCAGCGGCGCGGCGAATTGCGCGGCGGCGTCCTGCACCGACACCACGCCCGCGCTGAATCCCGGTAACCGTTCGACCGCAACCGGATGCTGGATACGCACCGCCCATTCGCCGGTTTGCGCCGCGGCGATATCGTGGCGCGCGAGTTCGGCAAGAAAATCGGCAACGGTGGTGCGCCGGCAATTCACGCGCAGGGTCAGCGGCGGATGCGTGTTACAGGCTTCGAGCATGGCCGCGTAATGCTGCGGATACTGGGCGCGCAACCTGGCAATCCACCATTGCGGAAATGCAAAGCGTCCGACGTCGGAATGTTTCGCTTTGGCGAGAACCGCTTCGCGCTTGCGTAAAAAATTGCGCAGCACCGCATTGACCAATCCGCCCGCATGCGCGTAACCAAGTGCGGCAGCGCTGCGCACCGCGTGGTCGACGATGGCATAGGGTGCGGCGCGCGTGTGTTCAAGCTGGTAGAGCGCGATCAGCAACAGCCAGCGCAGATTAGCGTCCTGCATCGGCTTGTTGAGCAGTTCCGCAAGAATGCAATCGAGCTGAAAACCGAAGCGCAGCGTGCCGTAGCTCAGGTCATTGACGGCGCCGAGCTGCTGCGAAGTCAGCTGGGGATGACGCGCGCGCTGCTCCGCCAGCACCACGTTCAGGTTGCGGCCCGCGCGCACCGCGGCGACAGTCGCACAGGCGATCTGCTGAACCTCAAGCACGGTAAACTAACAATGCATCAAACTCCCAATCGCGCGCCGGTCTGCAGACGCGTTCCGGCCAAAAATGCGGCGGGTGGCAGTCGTTTACCACCGGCTTTTTGTAATTCCATTATGCGCACCGCGCCGTCTGCGGCCGCGACAACAATGCCGTCGGCACCGTGGCCCAATATCACGCCCGGTTCAGCATGCGTGCCGACAAGCGCCTGCGCCTGCCAAATTTTCAATACGGCGCCGTCAAGCAGCGTCGTCGCACCGGGGACCGGATTGTAAGCGCGAATGCGCCGACAGATTTCATTTGCTGAAAGTTTCCAGTCAATGGCGGACTCGGCTTTGGAAATTTTTGCAGCGTAGGTCGCCGCGGCTTCATTCTGCGCAACCGGCACGTGCGGTTCCTGCAAGGTACGCACGATGCAGCGGCCGCCCATGACGGCGAGGCGGTCGTGCAAGGTGGCCGCGCTCTCGGCATCTGTGATCGGCGTTGTCTCCTGCAGCAATATGTCACCGGTATCAAGGCCGGCGTTCATCTGCATGATGGTGATGCCGGTCTCGCGGTCACCTGCCAGCAGCGCGCGCTGGATCGGCGCTGCACCGCGCCAGCGCGGCAGCAGTGACGCGTGAATATTGAGGCAACCGCGCGGCGGAATATCAAGCACGGCCTGCGGCAGGATCAATCCATACGCCGCCACCACCATCGCCTCTGCGCCAATGGCACGCAACAGCGCTTCC
>JANXSE010000267.1 GCA_025356695.1 Betaproteobacteria bacterium | reverse complement strand
GAGAAAATGTCTGCGGTCGGCTTCTCCAGCAGCAAGTCAGTGACAGTGGTCGGGCTGTCGCGCAGCGGCAGCGAACGGTCGGCGATCGTCAGCGGCGCGGAGTTGAAAAAACACATCCTGCATCGCGCGCGCAAAGGCTGTTTGATCCCGGGGCGCATGCTGCCGATGGGGATCAAGCCAGCCTGATATAACGTCGTCTCGATTTAATAGTTCGCCGGCCGGTGGAGATGGTCAGGCGTGTTCGACGCATGCCAAAATATCATCTTTCGATTTGCGACAGCCGGCCGATATGCATTGGGTCACGTCGGCGACCTGTGGGCGAGAGAAGCCGGCCGAGCAAAGCAGTTGCTTTTTGGTCAGAAAGAGTTCATCCACCAAGTGGATATCCACCAGCGTCGCGTCGTCGACGAGCGGCAGGCCGCGACAGAATTCATCAATGGATTGCACCACCGCGGCAAGCGGTTGCGGGAACTGTAGGCTCTGCAAGATCGCAGCCCCCAGGCCTTCCAGTCCCAACATTTGACCTTCCGGATTGAGGGCTTCGGTGGCGCCGTCACTGGCGATAAATATCCGGTCGCCGCTGGATATTTCAACGGCAATTTCGGCTGCTGCGTAGTCCCCCCGAGGGGTGACGGCCAGCGGCAATGACATCGATTTGAAACAGGCGTCGACTCGCGCGCCCCTGACAAGCCACGCTTCGGGCATGCCGCAATTGATGACAGAGGCCCGCGTCAGGGAGCGTTCCACACGTACGAACATCGCTGCGAGAAATCGTCCGGTCGGCAGCAGGCCGCGCAGCTTGCGATTGATTTCGTCAAGGATGGGGGCCGGTGCAAATCCCTTGCCGGTCATCGCGCGGAAGGTCTCGGCGACCGGGATCGCACCGATGGTGGCCACCAGGCCATGCCCGGTGAAATCGCCGACCAGCACATGCAGATCTCCGGACGGGGTATAGGCCGACAGCAGCAGGTCGCCGTTGAACGTGGTGGCCGGCGCGAGGCGGGCGGCCAGGGCTGCCGGGCGGACATTGGGGCCCATCACCGCGCCCTCGAGGATGCCTTTTGCCACATGTTGTTCTTCCTGCATTCTGTCCTGTAATTCGACTTGGGCGCGGCGGGCGTTTTCGGCGGCAATTTTTTCGCGACGGTTTGATTCGCGCAGAAGCAGCCTGGCGTTCAGTGCGATGATGGCGAGAATGCCGGCAATGGAGAGCAGGGCAAAGAAAATATAGCGCTCACGGCCCAGCACACGGAGATCATCGAACGGATGGCCGACGAACACGGTTGCGCCCTGTTCAGCAAGATGTCTGGACACGAGTATCAGCGGCTGATTTTTGTCAGCGATGCTGGCAATGGACGAAAAGCGTGTGTCGCCTTGCCAGTTGAAATCGATTTTTCTGACGTCTGTGCGGCCGTATTGGGCAATTTTTTCCGCCGGCGGTACCGAATCGATTGTTGATTCGGGTATCGCACGAAGTTCAAGGTCTTTTTCGCGCGCTGAAATGATGACTCCGGCGCCGTCGACGATGAAAGCGTTTTCTGCGGCCAGGATGGCGGATAGCCGCTGTGCGTTCCATTTGATGATGGCAGCGCCAAGAAAATTTCCGTTCTCGATCACCGGATATGAAAAATAAAGGCCGGCGATCCCGGTTTGTCTTCCCACGGTATATTGTTGCCACGCTTTGCCCGCCTGGGCCGCGCGAAAATATTCGCGGTCGGCAACCGTCGTTCCGATAATGCTGTTCGTGAGCGCTGCATCGCTCGATGCGACTGCATTGCCATTCGCGTCGACTATCCAGATGAGGTCTGCCGTAAGATTTTCTGCGGCGATCTGCAGAAACTCGTCGAGTTTGCGGATCGCGGGGCCCGCAGGACCGACCCGGGTCCTGCGCGGCGCTGCAACGTTTAGCTGGAGTAACACGTTTCGTGCGGTTTCGTTCTGGGCGATCGTCGAGGCGATGCCGCGCAACCTCTGTATGGTTTGAACGAGCGAATCGGAGATGCTGGCCAGATTGTTTTTAGCCAGTTGCAGTTCGTCCTTGTAGCGGTCGGTCGCCCGGATATCAAAAACAATCCCGCTCCCGATCCACGTGACGGCGACGCAGACGACCGTCAGCGCGGCAACGCGTCCGAAGAAATTCCGCGGCAGCGTCGCTAATCCCCTGATAAGGGCATCGATTGCAAGCAGATTCTTTTCAATCATCGCAATCCAGTCGCTGCGCGCCGCCGCGACTACCTCCGGGCGATATTGCACTGCTGTATTCAGTGCGGATGACGATTGCGCAACCGATATCGCCATTCACAGATATATCGGCTGCAAATGGCGTTTCTTGACCGAAATTTTGCGTAATTTGCCCGAGTCCCTGAAACAATGAGGTGGGGCATTCGATGCCGGTCGGGCAAAAGAATACTGCGTGCAGGGGTAGATGGACGCAGATGTCCCGCGCGCGCGCGAAAAACGCCGCGGAGCTGTTGCGATCAGTGCCTGTGTGTTGGTGGTGGGCGGTACTGGGATCGAACCAGTGACTTCCACCGTGTGAAGGTGGCACTCTACCGCTGAGTTAACCGCCCGAGAGGTGTTGCTTCGGGAGGCAAATATTACCATTATCCGCGCCGGCCTTCCAAATGCCCCGCGCTATATAATCGCAGCTCCATTTCTGAGCGATTTTTATGCTGCCGTTCGAAAAACTGCCGGCACCGCCGGCCAAACCTGCGCCCGCGTTACTGAAGGGCGTCACCGTCGTCGATCTGACCACTTCGATTGCCGGCCCTTATGCAACGATGCTGCTCGCCGACATGGGCGCGCGCGTGATCAAGGTCGAGCGGCCCGGCAGCGGCGACGACTGTCGCGCCTGGGGGCCGCCGTGGCACGACGGTGAATCGCTGTGGTTTTTGTCGGTCAACCGCAACAAGGAAAGCGTCACGCTCGATTATTCGGGCGAGGCGGGGCGCCGCGTGCTGCACGACATGGTGCGCCGTACGGATGTGGTGATCGTTAATCTGGTCGGCCGTGTGCAGAAGAAACTCGGCATCGATTACGCGACGCTCTCCGCACTGAATCCAAAGCTGGTCTTCGTTTCGTTGACCGGTTTCGGCATGGAAGGCGCGCGGCGCGATTTTCCGTGTTACGACCTGATCGCCGAAGGCTACAGCGGCGTGATGGATCTGACCGGCGAGGCCGACAGCCCGCCGCAAAAAGTCGGCACGCCAGCAGCCGATCTGATTTCGGGCATGGATGCGGCGATGGCCACTCTGGGTGCACTGTTCGAACGCGCTTCCAGCGGCAAGGGCCATCAGATCGACATTGCGATGGTTGACAGCATGACGCGCTTCATGTCGCCGCGTATTGTGCCGTATCTGGGCGCGGGTGAAATTCCACACCGTACTGGCGCGCGCGACAGCGTGATCGCGGTTTATCAGGCCTTTGAAACGCAGGATAAACCGCTGACACTGGGGCTGGGCAACGACTCGATCTGGAAACGTTTCTGGCAGGCGGTGGGAGAGCCGGCCAAAGGCGACGATCCGCGCTGCGCCAGCAACGAAGACCGCCGCAATGTGCGCGCCGAAATCGTTGCCGACATTCGGCGCGTGCTGAAAACCAAACCGCGCGATGCCTGGCTGAAAATATTTTCTGAGGCCAAGGTGCCGGCCGGGCCGGTCAACAGCATCGACGATCTGACCAGTGATCCCGAACTGATCGCACGCGGACTGTTTTATACCGCCGAGTCGGCAGGGCGCCGCACGCCGCAGGTCGGCTTCGGCATCGGTATCGACGGTGGCAATCTGACCTGGCGCTCGCCGCCGCCGCGCCTCGGTGAACATACCGACACAGTGTTGCAGCAGTGGCTGGGCTACGACGCCGCCGCCATTGCGCAGCTGCGCGAGCAGAAACTCGTTTAATCCGACGCGCGCCGGCCTGCCATGAAAAACATCACCATCATCGGCGCCGGCATCGTTGGCATCGCCACTGCGTCCTATCTGCGGCGCGACGGGCACAACGTGACGGTGGTCGATCGCGGCCTGCCGGGCGAATATTGTTCCTTCGGCAATGCCGGCATATTGAGCCCCGGTTCCTGCGTGCCGATTGCCATGCCCGGCGTGCTCGGCAACGTGCCCGGTTATCTGCTCGATCCGCTCGGGCCGCTGCGGTTGAAGTGGTCGTATTTCCCGCGCGCGTTGCCGTGGTTGTGGCGCTTCATCAACAGCACCGGCCGCGCGCAGATCGAGGCGACGGCCGATGCGCTGCGTTCACTGCTGGTGCAGACCTTCGACGCGCATCTGCCGCTGGCGAACCATGCCGGCTGCGCCGACCTCATTCGTCAGAGCGGTTACGTCGTTGTCTACGAGGACGAACAGAGTTACCGCGGCGATGCGCTGGCGTGGAAACTGCGGCGTGACCGGGGCGTGATCTGCACCGAGCTTGATGCGGCGGGTATCGAGAAACTGGTGCCGGCGCTGGGGCGTCGTTATCCGCGCGGCCTGCATCTGCCCGAGCAGGGGTTTGTCGCCAATCCGGAACGGCTGACCAAGACGCTAGCGGCGCAATTCGAACGCGACGGCGGTGTAATTCTGCAGCGCGACGTGCTGGATATCGAACTCGGCGCAGACGGGCCGCTGGCACTGCTGACCGATGCGGGGCGTCTGCCGGTGGAAACGCTGGTGCTCTGCGCCGGTGTGCATTCGGCGCAGTTCAGCGCGAAATTAGGAGATGTGGTACCGCTCGAAGCGGAACGCGGTTATCACGTCATGTTCTCCGACCCGTCGCTGGAGTTGCCGATGCCGGTGGCCTCGGCGCAGCACAAGTTGTTCGTCACGCCGATGGAGACAGGCACGCGTATCGCGGGGCACACCGAATTTGCCGGGATTGACGCCGAACCCGATTACCGGCGCGCCGATGTGCTGGTGGCGCACATGAACCGTTTGTTTCCGCAGGTGCGCAACGTCGAAACCACACGCTGGATGGGCAAGCGTCCTTCGCTGCCGGATTCGAAGCCGGTGATTGGACGCGCCACGCGTTACGCCAATACCTTCTACGCCTTCGGCCACGGCCACATCGGCTTGTGCGGCAGCGCGCCGACCGGCCGCCTCATTGCCGACCTTGTCGCAGGGCGTCAACCGAACATCGATCTTGCGCCGTTTCGCGCTGACCGCTTCTGAATCAGGCGCGGCAATGGCAATCCTGAAATCGACCGCTGTGCCGCATCACCGCATCGAACTGCGGCTGCGCGAACTCGCGCAGTTGTTCAACTCGATGGACCCGACGCCGTTTCATCACAAGGACCTCGATCCCGATGCTGAGGAATTCATCGAGAGCTGGGCGCTGGAGTTTCCGTCGGACAGCCGCTTTCAAATCACGATACACCTCGAGCGCATGCCGGCCGAGGGTAACCCGACTGCAATTGTGACCGAGGCCGTGCATAATTATTTCGACTACAAGGCGGAGATGGTGCGCCGTGAACTCGGCCTGCTGCTGCAGCAGGGCAGGGTCAGCCTCGCCATCGGCCTGTCGTTTCTGGCAGTCTGTCTGCTGGGCGCGGAGGCGGTCACCAAGCTGGGCGAAGGAACCTTTCTGACGCTCGCGCGGGAAAGCCTAACCATCGGCGGCTGGGTCGCGATGTGGCGGCCGCTAGAGATATTTTTGTACGACTGGTGGCCGCTGGTGCGTCGGCGCCGCATCTACAAGAGCATCAGCCGCGCGCAGATTCACGTCGCTGCCATCGCCTGAAACGACGACCGCAGTGGGCGTTCGCCGTGCTTATTTTGGAACGAACTTATAGCGCGTGACGTTGAGATATTCGACGACATCTTCGACTTCTTCCGGCGTCCAGCCGAGATTGACCTGACGCCGCCAGTCGTCGACGATCAGGCGCACTTCGTCGCGGGTGGCCGGCAGACGGTTTGCGCGCACGTGGATTTTCGGCGTGTGGCAGTACTCGCAGTGGTTCTCGTAGAGCGCGCGTCCGCGCGCGACATCCGCGGCGAAAGACGGCGTTGCCGTCGCGGCAAGCATCGCGGCTATGAATAATCCACGGGTGGCGAGTTGCGCAATGCTCGTATGCCGAACTGCGCGGACAACGTCTGGCGAGCGGTTCGATGCAGCGGCGATACAGCGTGTCATGACGTGCCTCCGGATGCGTGCAGTTGACGTGATCATTGTAGGCGAGGCGAGTGGGTAACCGGCTTGACCTGCGTCAAGCGCGGCATCATGAGCGAGCCTGGCGCGCTGCAGGACGGCTGCGGGTGGCGTATTTGGTGCGGGCTGCGCAGTCCGCTAGAATCGTGCGGCGATCAACTCAGGGGGAGTCATGACAGCCTATTCAGCAATCTCAGGAAAAACCGCCGCGATCCTGTCGCTGCTGCTTTTAACGGTCTTTGCCGGCAGCAGCAGCGCGCAGGTCAAGCCGCAGCGCAGCGGTTTCGGTGCAGAGGCACCGCAATCAATCCTGTGGGTCGGCAACAGCTTCTTTTATTACAACAACAGCATGCACAACCACTTCATCAACATCGTGAAGGCGGCGGATGCGCAGGCGCGCCCACGCGGCACCTCGGTGACGATCAGCGGTTCGGGCATGGACTGGCACGACATGGAGTCGTACTTCCGGCCCAACGGCATCGGACGGTACTCATTCGTTGGCGATAACGAGATCGTTTTCAACAAGCCGGGCCGCCAGTTCGACGCTGTCATCATGATGGATTGCAGCCAGTGTCCGATCCACCCGCAGTTGAAGGGATCGTTCGACGAGTTCGCGAAAAAGCAGGGCGAGACGGTGGTGAAAAACGGCGCGCGGCCGGTGCTCTTCATGTCGTGGGCCTACAAGGACAAACCCGAGATGACGGGTCCGCTGGCCGAGACCTATACCACCGCCGGCAATAACAACGACATGCTGGTGATTCCGGCCGGCCTGGCGTTTGCCAACGCGATTAAAAAACGCGCCGATCTCGAACTGTACCAGCCGGACAAGCGGCACCCGACGCTGGCCGGTACCTATCTCGCCGCGAGCACGGCCTACGCTGCACTGTATGGAAAATCGCCGGTGGGCAATGCGTACACCGCGGGTTTGGATTCAGCGACCGCTGCATTTCTGCAAATGGTAGCGTGGGAAACGGTGCAAGGGTATTTCGGCCGCTGAGTTTTGCGCGGCGCCGGCCGCGCGCGTTACCAGAACGCCGGCAACGCGCGCCAGCGTGTGCAGGCGACACCCAGTGCGGCGAGGCTGTGTTGTTCGACGATTGCCGTCCACTCGGTTACCAGCGTGCAGGCCTGTTCATGTGATCCGGCATCGCGGCCCGCGGGGATGGTGCCGAGCAGACGGCGCGCGGTGGCGCAGTCGTTCAGTTTGCCGAGTGCGTCCTGGATTTCGGCAAGGGTGGCGGCATACCGGCGCGCCGGCTTTTTTTCGAACAGCGAACGAAAAAATTCGACGCTGTAACGCAACTTCTTGGCGGCAATGCGCAGGCGGTGACGATGCTCGATGTCCGCGTCTTCGAGCGCGCCGGCGAGTCGCTGCACGCTTTTTTCCCGCTTGTCGATTTGCTGCGCGGCGAAGCGCGCCACCGGCATTGCCAGCAGTTGCCGTGCTACGTCGTCGTCCATCCACAGCGGCGCGTCAAGGTAGCTATCGAGCGCGCTTTTGAATACGGCATAACGCGGCGAGGCCAGTGCTGCGCGTACCGCCTGCGCGCAATGGCGGCGTTGCGCCACGCAGCGGCGCTGTAACGCGACGCCGCCGGTGGCTGCGGGTTCGTGGCGCAGCAGCGGCTTGATTGTTTCAATCATGAATACGTCCCAGTCGCGCGCGCCGCCCAGCACATGCGCGAGCCAGTGCATCTCGGTAGTCAGCAGCGTATAACGGTCTGCCGCGATCAGGGGGCGGAAAACCCGAAATGCGGAACGCAGCCGGCGCAGGCCGACGCGAAACTGATGCAGAAACTCCGGATTGCGGCGGCTCAGCAGGCCGGCTTCGTTGGCCAGCATGTGTTCGCTGCAGTTGAGAGTCAGCGCGGCGAATGCGGTGGCGACGTCACCGGCAGCGTTGAGCACGATGGCTCTGGCTTTGACCGGGCGCCGGCGCGCGGCGCTGGCGCAAACCCCGTTCGGTTCGTCGCCGGGCATGGCCGCCTAACCGGCGCGGGGGCCGGGATTGCGCCGGCTCATGGCTGCGCCACTGCACCCGACCACGGCGACATTACGTCCGAGATGCCGGTGTGTTCTCCGCTCTTCGCGTCCTGCATCACGGCACTCGGGCAGGCGAAGTTGTTCGGAAAGACGACGAGTTCGGTGAGATTGAGCGGAAACTTCGCTGCTAGCGCCTGTTGCACATCGGCAGGATGGCGCGGATCCACGCCCACAGTATCGCCACCGCTGGCGTCGATGCGCGGTTGATGAAAGGCATTTTCGAGATTCATGCCATGATCGATCAGGAAGGAACAGACCTGGGTCACCGCCGGCATGATCTTGCGGCCGCCGGAGGCTCCGATCGCAAACCAGCCTGCACCGTTGCGCGTGACGATCACCGGGCACATATTGGTCAGCGGCCGTTTCGACGGCCCTAGGTAGTTGGGTGAACCCGGGCGTGTATCGAACCAGTTGATGCCGTTGTTCATCAGCACCCCCGAGGTTGGCAGCACCAGCCGGCTGCCGTAGACCGAGAGCAGCGTCTGCGTGACGGCGACCATATTGCCTGCGCCGTCGATGACGTTGAAATGCGAGGTGCAGCCGGGGCTTTTTTCATCGCTGGCTTCGCCCATGTTGGTGAGCCGCTCGGCATAGGCGTCGCGCAGTGTCTGCGCGTAGGCGACGAAGGCGTCAGCCGAGGGCGCGGGGCCTTTTTTGAATGATTGTCGAGATAACGCCTGCAAGACGCTGGCCATGCTCTGGCCGCCGGTGAGTCCGCCCGCCAGCGCGACACGTGCGCCGCCGTAATCGACTTCGAGCGGGGCGACGATGCGCGCATGAAAATTCTTCAGGTCTTCGCCGTCGAGCACACCACCGAGCGATTGAATGTCCTTGACGATATTGCGCGCGACTTCGCCTTCGTAAAAATCGCGCGGGCCGTTTTTCGCCAGCAGCCGCATGGTGTCGGCGAGGCCCTTCAACTTCAGACGACCGAGCGGCGCGCCCTGCGCCGTGATCGGCGGGAAGCCGTTCGGCAGCCAGACCGCGGCGCTGCTCGGGTAGCGCGACAGTTCTTTGGCCATCGTTGCCGTCTTCAGCGTCAGGTACCAGTCGGTGGCGATGCCGAGATCGGCAAGTTCAATCGCCGGCGCGATGACTTCGGCAAACGATTTCGTGCCGAACTTCGCCAGTGCGGTAGCGTGGCCGTCGACGTGGCCGGGCACCGCGATCGACAGCGGGCCGTGCACATTGCGGTCGTCCTTGACACTCGGCCACGTGAAGAGATCGGTGGTGGTGCCGCCGCTCAACGGAAAATCGTCAGGGTTTAGCCGGTGCGGTGATATGGGCCCGAAGTCGACGACGTACACTTTTTTCTCGCGCGCCAGATACACCAGCATGAAGCCGATGCCGCCGAGCCCGCTGTTCCACGGTTCAACCGCGGCCAGCGCGAGTCCGGTGGCGGCCGCCGCATCGATGGCATTACCGCCGGCTTCGAGGATGCGCACGCCCGCTTCACCGGCAATGCGGTTCTGTGTGGCGACGATGCCGCCCTTCGTGCGGGCGAGCGGTTTACGGACGTTCCAGTTCTGCGCGAGGTGTTCGAGTTTCATATCGGCGGGTATTTCTGTTGGTGTGAAAAGATCTCCGCATCATAGCGAATCGGCCCGCGGTGCGCTCGACGGGCGCTGCTATAATTTCAGTAACAATATTTTAAGCGTAACATTTTGAACGCTTACCCCTCACCCCGCCCTCTCCCGGAGGGAGAGGGTGAGATCAGACACAATTCGCTGGTGCGAATTATGTAACTATTGAAGGCGCGCATGGCCAAGCACATCGTTTGTCTGACGTTTGATTTTGACGGCATCTCGGGTTTTGTCGCACGCGGTTCACCGTCGCCGAGCCCGGTGTCGCGTGGCGAATTCGGCCCGCGTGTGGCGGCGCCGCGGCTGCTCGCGCTGTTCAAAAAATACCGTATCAAGACGAGCTGGTATGTGCCCGGTCACACGATCGAAAGTTTTCCCGACGCGGTGAAGGCGGTGGTCGACCACGGCCACGAAATCGGCCACCACGGCTGGCGGCATATTTCGCCGGTGGCGTTTTCGCGCGCAGAGGAAGAAGAGGAACTCATCCGCGGCAACGAATCGATCAAGCGCATTTCCGGTGCATATGCGCGCGGTTACCGCTCGCCGGGCTGGGACCTGAGTCCGCATTCGGTCGAACTGTTCATCAAACACGGTTTTACCTACGACAGCAGCATGATGGGCGACGACTACGGCATGTATTACGCGCGGCAGGGCGACGTGCTCGATCTGCACAAACCCGCGCAGTTCGGTGAGACGACCCCGCTGGTCGAACTGCCAATCAGTTGGTCGACCGACGACTCGCCGCATTTCGAGTACATGCGCACCGGCAATGCGGTGCGGCCGGGCCTGGCGAATGCGGGGGATGTGCTTGAAAACTGGGTCGCCGATTTCGATTACATGCAGAAAACGACGGAGTGGGGTGTGCTCACGTTCACCTGCCACCCGTTCATCAGTGGTCGCGGCCACCGCATCATGATGCTGGAAAAACTGATCTGCCATATGAAAGACAAGGGGGCGGTGTTTCAGCGTGCCGACCAGACAGTGTTGGAATTTCGCCAACGCACATCGGGAAATACGGCCCTAAAGGCGCGCCGCAATGGCGGCAGAGCGGCTTAGTCGGGTATAGTCAACCGGTCTTCCGCAGTTGGCTGCGTCGCTCAACGGGGCAAGCGGTTTTCTGCCGGATCAAGCAATAATCAATCAACGGGGAACAACAATGATTAAAAAGATTGCGGTTGGAATGGCGGTTGCGGCGGCACTGGCGGCTGGTTCGGCATCGGCACAATGGTATGGCGGCGGCAGCCTCGGGCAGAGCCGCATCAATTACGGGTCGGGCCAGCTGGCGGCCGATTTGCAGGCTTCGGGTATTACCGGTACCGGCGCGGTGAGCAACTCGGACATCGGTCTGAAAGTGTTCGGCGGCTACACGTTCAACCCAAATTTTGCGCTCGAAGGCGGTTATTTCAACATGGGCCGTTTCGCCTCGACCAACGGCACTTTCACCAAGCCCGCACCCGGCGGCACCTTCTCCGGCAAGATCGAAGGTCAGGGCGTCAATCTGGACGCGGTAGGCACCTTGCCGCTGGCGCAGGGCTTTGCGCTGCTCGGTCGCGTCGGTGGCGCGTATTTTCAGACCAAGGCATCGTCAACGGCTACTGCAGGCGGTTTTACCGGTTACGGTAATGCAACCAGCAACAAATTCGTACCGGAAGTCGGCCTCGGTCTGCAATACGATTTCACCAAGACGATCGCCGGTCGTGCGGAAGTGCAGCGTTACATGAAAGTCGGTAACAGCAACACCGGTTCGGGCGACGTCGATTTCTATTCGGCGGGTATTGTCGTCAAGTTCTGATCAGGCAGTCTTCGCGTTGCAAAGCGCGATAAAAAAGGCCGCATCGTTTGGTGCGGCTTTTTTGTTTCCGGTGCTGGAATCAGCCGAGTGAAACGGGTTTCTGTTCCTGTGCCGATTTGAGAATGGCTTCGAGCACCGCTACCCCATGTGCTTCGTCGCCGCCGGCCACCGCCAGCGGACGTTTCGCCTTGATCGCATCGGCGAAATTTTCCAGTTCCAGTCGTTCGGTGCTGGTCTGCGGAAAGGTGATGATCTGCGGTTTGTGATGAACGAGCAGGTTGTCCGGATTGACGTAGCAGACGCGCATTTCCCAGGTCGTCAGATGCTGCACATCGCCGACCTCGGCCCAGCCCTTGGAGCCGAACACCTGCATGCGCCAGGTTTCGGCGGTGGCGATGAAGGTGCCGAGGTAACCGGTGGCGCCGTTTTTGAAACGGAACAGCATCGAGGTGGTGTCGTCGATGCCGTAATCGAGCGTGCGGCGGTAGCTTTGTGCGTAGACGTTGTCGATCTGGCCTGACAGATACATCATCGCGTCGACGACGTGCACGCCGCGCCCGGTCATGCCGCCGGCGGGGCCCTCTTCGGGCCGCAGACGCCAGTGTTCTTTGCCGAAGCGGTAAACGCTGGGGCCGCAGAAATTGCCCTCGATATGCTGCAACACGCCGAGGCGCCCGTCTTCGAGCATGCGTTTGATTTCCTGCAGCGCCGGCTGGAAGCGCCAGTTGTAGCCGACCGCCAGCGTCACCTTGTGGTCGGCACAGGCCTTGAGGCACTGCGCGGCTTCCGCGTCGGTCAGCGTCAGCGGTTTTTCGGTGAAGACGTGTTTGCCGGCCTTGGCCGCAGCGGAAATGAGTTCGACGCGCTGGGTGTGCGGCGTGGCGAGAATCACCGCATCGATTTTCGGATCGGCCAGCAGTTTGGCCACCGAATCGACGAGCGGAAAGCCCTGTTGTCTGGCGTAATCGACGGCCTCCTGCGCGCGCGTGCGGGTGGCGCCGGCAACGACGCGGATTTTGTCGCTCTTGCCCTGGATGCTGTTGACGAGGTTTTGTCCCCAGCGGCCGAGGCCGATGATGCCTGCGTTGATCATTGCAGTTCCTTGAAAGGTCGGTTTGGCGGCATGCCGCCGCGCTGAAAGCAGACATTTTAACGGATACCCGCGCGCCCGTTCGCGGCCGCCGCCGCAGCGCCGTGGCCGCGTAGTAAAATGCGTTCTTTTTTCCGCGCTCAACATGATCAGAACCCGCTTCGCCCCGAGCCCGACCGGCTATCTGCACATCGGCGGCGCGCGTACCGCGCTGTTTAGCTGGGCCTACGCGCGCAAGCACGGCGGCAAATTCATTCTGCGCGTCGAAGACACCGACCTTGAGCGTTCGACCCAGCAATCGGTGCAGGCCATCCTCGACGGCATGCACTGGCTGGGTCTGGAATGCGATGAAGGCCCGTTCTACCAGATGCAGCGCATCGAGCGGTATCAGGCGGTGGCCGAACAACTGGTCAACGAGGGCAAGGCCTACCGCTGCTATTGCACGAAGGAAGAACTCGACCAGATGCGTGAAGCGCAGCGCGCGCGCGGCGACAAGCCGCGCTACGACGGGCGCTGGCGCGACTCTCTGGCGAAACCTCCGGCCGGCCTCAAACCGGTGATCCGTTTCAAGAACCCGGAGGCCAGCGAGGTGGTCTGGATGGACCAGGTGAAGGGCCCGATTTCGATCAGCAACGGCGAACTCGACGATCTGGTGCTGTTGCGCGGCGACGGCGTGCCGACCTACAACTTCGGCGTCGTCATCGACGACCTCGACATGAATATCACGCACGTCATCCGCGGCGACGATCACGTCAACAACACGCCGCGCCAGATCAATATCTACAAGGCGCTTGGCGCCACGCTGCCCAAGTTCGGCCATGTGCCGATGATCCTCGGCCATGACGGCGAGCGCCTGTCGAAGCGACACGGCGCGGTCAGCGTGATGCAGTATCGCGACGACGGTTTTCTGCCGGAAGCGCTGGTGAACTATCTGGCACGACTCGGCTGGTCGCACGGCGATAACGAAAAGTTTTCGCGCGACCAGCTCGTCGAGTGGTTCGACTTGGCACACGTCAGCAAGTCGCCGGCGCGCTTCGATCCGGACAAGCTGCTGTGGCTCAATCAGCAATACATGCGCGAGGCCGAGACACCGCGCCTTGCCGATCTGGTGCAGCCGTTTTTTGCGGCGGACGGTTGTTCCACCGACGACGGGCCTGCACTGTATGCGGTAATTGATCTGTTGCGGGCGCGCGCCAGTAGTCTGCGCGAGCTGGCCGATGCGGCAGTGTTTTTCTACCGCCCGCTGGAACCCTCGGCGGCGTTGCGCGCGCAGCACTACGGCGCCGATGTGCGACCGGCGGTGGAAGATTTGTACAAGCGCCTGAGTTCGGTAGTGTGGAACCGCGCCGCCATTAATGACGTCATCAAGGCGGTGGTTGGTGCGCACGCGCTGAAGATGCCGAAACTGGCAATGCCGCTCAGGGTAATGGTGACCGGCTCGACGCAGACGCCCTCAATTGACGCCACGCTCGAACTGATCGGCAAAGAAACGGTTTTGGCCCGTATGTCCGCGGAGTTAAAGCAGTTTTCCGCCTGACAATTTCTTTACAGGGTGGCGCTGCATCGGTATAATCCGCGGTCTTTCGTGGGGGTATAGCTCAGCTGGGAGAGCGCTTGCATGGCATGCAAGAGGTCAGCGGTTCGATCCCGCTTACCTCCACCAGTAGTAAAAGCAGTGCGGCAACATGTTTCACCTTCAGCAGTTTGTCTCAAGGTCCCCATCGTCTAGAGGCCTAGGACATCACCCTTTCACGGTGAGTACGGGGGTTCGAATCCCCCTGGGGACGCCACAAATAAAAATGCCACCGCAAGGGTGGCATTTTTATTTGTGATGCTTACTGGTAGGCGGCGGCCCTCGGGTTGGACGCGCGCAGGCCGTGGCAAGAATACCGTGCCATATTGCTTCCATCCTTTGCTGAATACGCACAAAGCGCGCGGTCCCGCGCCGGAATGGCGCGGGATTCGCGGATCGTCGTAAGGCGAGACGTGAACAATCCCTGTGGATGCCACACTTTCGATAATCCAGCAGCGCCGCCGGCCTGCGCGATTTGCAAAATGACCTGCGACTTCCCACCGGCATGCGCGTAGAGTCCAGACGCAATGCAACCACCGGAGCGGGCATGTCGAAGGTCAGTTTTGATGAAAAAGAGCAATACGAGGAAAAGCTTGAACGGGTGCTGTTTCACGCCGACGTCGATGGACGCCAGCTGCGCTGCCTGATCGCGCGCAAGACACTCGAGGATCATTTCACTATCCTCGGCGCGCCGCATATGAAGGTTGCCGGTTGCATGGAGATATTTGCCCGCCATCGCAAGAATATTCACGCCTCGGCGCGCCGCATCATCGCTGAAATGGGCGCCAGCGATCTTGAGCGCACCAGCGAGATCGTGTTGTCCCCGTCCTTCCTGTAGTCACGGATTTCTCCTCTGCCGGGCCTGCGCCGGGCGCGTGATAAACTGTTTTGCAGTTCGCGCGGCAGTGCTCATACAACGACAAGATTGCACCGGGATGCACATCGAGGGAGGGGAAATGCACGTATTTGATTTGAAGAAAGAGCAGGAATGGCGTGCCGACCGGCATGTCGAAAAAGTGCTGGGCAAATTCGGCGCCGGTGATGTGACCGTCGCCTGCTGGGAGCCGGGGCAGATCTGCGCCTACCATTGCCATCCCGATGCGACGGAAATCTATTTTTGTTTCGAGGGCGGCGGCAAAATGCGCACGCCCGAGCGCACGATCGATATTGTGCCCGGCGGTTTCGTCGTGCATCCGCCCGGCGACGTGCATGAATACATCAACGGCCCGCAGCGCACGCTGCTGTTCCGCGTGCGTTACGGCACTTCGATGACTTCGCGCGGATCGTCCTGGGATTTCAATCCCGCATGGAAGCGCAAGGAAGCCGACGACGAATTCTACGGAAAATTTCCCGAGCGACTGACCTCGGAAGTGAAGTAATCCGCGCCGGACCGGCCAGCCGCGCAAGCGGCCGCGCTCAGTCCTGCTGCGTGGTCAGATATTCGATCAGCGCCTGGATGCGGTAGCTGATGTTGACTTCGTCCTCTTCGCGCACGCCGCGCGGGCCGCCCGCGGCCGTTGCGATATCGCTTTTGTAAATCGTTCCCCACGCCGGCATTTCGCTCGGCCCGTGCGCCTTGATCGCGATGCGGCCGTCGATCGTGCGTGCAAGCTGTTCGCGCGGGAACATGCCGCCATTGTTCTTTTTCAGGTTACGCAGCGACGGCGGTCGCCGGATCAGATTTTCGGCCATCCAGCCGTCACCTCTTGCAGAAGTGCCGTGGCACATGGCACAACGCGCGCTGAATTCACGTTGACCGAGGCCGGGTTCGGCGGCCAGCGCATGCAGGGAGACCGCGCACAACAGCGCGCCAGTGACGGTGAAAATTGCGGAAGCAATCGCAGTTGCCGGTTTCATGATGGTACTCCTTGGTCGGAAACGACATCACAGCCGGTTTTAGTATCGCGATCTATGCGGTTTTCATGGTTGACGCAGGTCAAAAAAACGGCAGGTTTCCGCGTCGCGTCTCCGCTTCCACGCCGTGCGCAGTCTGCGGCGATGAATTGCCGTTACGCAGGTGATCGCGCAGCAGCAGGGTCGCCGTCAAGGCTGCGGTTACAATAGTGTTTTCCATGCGCACTTTCCGGGGGGAGGAGGGCGGCGACTGCCGGCTTCCGCGCCCATTTTCCATTCATGTCGATCCGATTAGTCATTGCGCTGGCGTTGTGCAACATGACGAGCCTGCGCGCCGGCCGCGTGCTCTTCGCGTTGTACGCGTTGAGTCTCGATGCGACGCCGATCACCGTCGGCATGCTGGCTGCGTTGTTCGCGCTGTTTCCGGGCGTGATGTCGTGGCCGGTGGGCATGGTGGCGGACCGTTTCGGTTCGCGTTGGTTGCTCACCATCGGCACCACCGGTACCGGCATTGCCATGCTGGTGCCGTATTTTTATCCGGGCATGCCGGCCCTGTTCGTCGCCGCCAGCGTCCTCGGTTTTTCATTCGCACTCTACAACGTGTCTTTGCAGAATCTGATCGGCCTCATCAGCGGGCCGGAAAACCGCACGCAGAGCTTCAGCAATTTCGGGCTCGCCCAATCGATCGCATCGTTCTTCGGCCCGCTGCTGGTCGGCTTCGGCATCGACCACGCCGGTTACGGGCGTACCTGCATGTATTTCGCGTTCCTGTCTATCGTGCCGGTGGCGATGCTGGCGGTGTGGGGCAAATCGTTGCCGCCGGGCACGCGCGGCGCGGCTGACAAAAGCAGCGTGTTGCACACGCTGAAGGACGCCGGCTTGTGGCGGATACTGGCCACTGGCAGCCTCGTCGTCGAAGGCATCGAGCTCTACCAGTTTTATCTGCCGGTCTACGGCCACTCGATCGATCTGTCGGCGTCGGCGATCGGCGTGGTTGTCGCGATGTTCGCCGCCGCCTCCTTCGTTGTGCGTCTGGTGATGCCGCTGATCATGGCGCGGCTCAGCGAGAAAACGATACTCGCCTATTCTTTTTATCTTGCAGCGGCGGGTTTTCTGATTCTGCCGTTTCTGAAAGGCGCGCTGGCTCTTTCGGTGGTTTCGTTCATGATCGGCCTTGGTCTCGGTTGCGGCCAGCCCATCACCATGACGCTGGCCTTCAGTAATTCCGTAGCCGGGCGTTCCGGCGAGATCATGGGTCTGCGCATCACCATCAACAATCTGACACGCGTAATCGTGCCGATTATTTTCGGCAGTATCGGCACGCTGTTCGGCATGTTTGCGGTGTTCGGCGTCAGCGCGCTGATGCTGGGCAGCGGCGGCGTGCTGTCGCGCGAGAAATCGAAAACGTCCGCAGACGCGGCCGATTGAGCGCGCGGGATTTTTTTAGCGCGAGAGCATGGCGATTGCCGTGCCCGCCAGCGGCAGGTAAAACAATATTCGCAATTTACGTTCGGGCAGGCGGTGCGCCATCGCCACGCCGGCGCGCATCGTCGTCAATGCGCCAATGCACAGCGGAATGCCGAGTTGCCACACGACCTTGTCATGGTGCGAGTAGGTGGCTAGGCTGGCCAGCGTGCCCGGTGCAATCGCGGCGAAGGCGAGCCCCTGGGCTTTTTGCTGCACCAGCCCGAAAAAGCGCGTCAGCAGCGGCGTGGCGCAGATCGCGCCGCCGATCGTGAAGAAACCCGTCAGTGTGCCGCAGAACGCGCCGACCAGCGGTGACCAGCGCATGTCGAGCAGTTTGCGCGTGCTGCGCGGCGCGAAACGCGGCAATTCCGAAATCACCATGTAGGCCACCAGCAGCAGGAGGAAGACCGAAAACACACGGCGCAACTGCTGCGGGTCGAGATAAAGCGCGAGCAAGGTGCCGAGGTAGCCGGCGATACAGCCGGCGACCGCAATGCCCAGCGCGTAGCGGCGGTCGACGCTGCCGTGTTTGTAGTAATGCCACAGCCCCATCACTGCGGTGGGTGCGGCCATGACATAGGTGGTGCCCTGTGCGAACTGCTGTTCGAGACCGAACCCCAGCGCCAGTACCGGCACCGCCAGCATGCCGCCGCCGACGCCGAAGAGCCCGCCGGCGAAGCCGATGACGGCGCCGATGCCGCCGACGACTATCCATTCAATCAGTATTTCGGTCATCGGGTTGGAAAGTCATCGGGTGAGCCACGGCGGGTGGCGAGGAGTGAGCATATTCTGAGGCAGCCAAGGTGCTGTTGCAATGCGCTATTGCGCGCCGCTGCCTTGACTCTCCGTCACCACGCGATATAGTTGGCGCCTGCCACTTCGGTTTATTTCTGGAGCAACAACATGACTGCCAAAGAACGCTACGTCCACAACTTCGATACGATGAAACAGGGCAATGTGCTCGGCGCTGCGCTCTCGACCGGCATGGGCGCCGCCTTCACTGGCGAGCGCGTCTACGTCGGCATCGTCACCAAGCAAAAAGGCACCGGCTCGAAGGCGCACTACCATCTCGATGAAACTTTTAACTATGTGCTGAAGGGCGCGCTCAAGGTTGTGATGGACGGCGAAGAGTTCATCGTGCCGACCGGCGCGTTGCTGCACATCCCGCCGAAGGTCGTGCACACGGCGGTAGCAAGCGACGATGGCGATGCCGTCTATCTCGTCTGTCGCGATACCACCAGCGACGGCAGCGGAAAGCCGACGACGGTTGAGGTCTAAGTTCTGTATCGCCCGATACGAAAGCTATCGGTACCCGCGCGTTTGATTCAACGCGCGCTTTCGACAAAAAGCCGGTGGTCGCTGTCCGTTCCTGTGCAATGTCCGTGCCGATTGCGCCGGTTTCGAGCGTCTGATCGAAATATCCGGTTGCGGCTGCGGTATTCGTGGAAGAAGATAGCCGCCAGTTTCATGGCAGAAGACCAGTGGGGGAACAGAAGTGGTCCCGCAAATCTGAACAGCGCTATAAGTGGAAACTCCGGGCACAATGCTGGGCCGAAAGCGGTCTGGCGAGAAGGAGTTTTTGATGGTCAAGAAATCAGCACGGCGCACGCGCCGCAAGCACAACGCGG
>JANXSE010000257.1 GCA_025356695.1 Betaproteobacteria bacterium | reverse complement strand
CCCGAGGCAATGGGAGCCTACCTGCGCGCATATCCCGATGATGTGAGCATGACCAGTTTTTCAAACTGGCATGCCTTCGAGGCGCAGCGTCCGCGGACGTTTGAGGAAATGTATCAGTTCTGGTGCGTGCGGCATTAGTTCCCGACAAAGCGTGTTTTCAGTGAGTGTTAAAATTCGACAAGCAATTCTTCCTGGCGCCGATCGATTGCGTGAAAATTTAGCGTGGTTTTGCGTTTGAGCGAATCCGCACCGATGAACGTTACCGCAGGCGGACGTTATCCGGAAAAACAGTTGAAGTCGCCGGGGATTTAATAACGAGTTTGCTTCTGGATTGAAGGCAAATTGTGTCTATAAACGATCGCAGCGAGATACTTGGGGCGAATGCGTCGTTGCAAATAGGCTTTTTGTACGTGGGGCCGGTATTGCCGATCCCGCAGATCATGGTCGCTTCGTTAAAGAAATCCATGCCGCACGCACGCCTGATCCAAATGACGGACGCCAATACGCTGCCCGTTCCCGGCGTTGACGAGGTCATCCGCAAGCCCCAAATCGATGATCGTTTCATGTGTTACCGGTTGCTGCATCTGCGCGATTTTCCGCGCGGCAATACGGTTTTTCTCGATGTCGACGTGGTGGTGCAGCGCAATCTTGCGCCGTTGTTTGCGGAAGAATTCGATATCGGCCTCACGTATCGCGATGAAAGCGACCGATCCCTGCGCCTGTCACCCGAGGTCCGGGAGAAAATGCCGTTCAATACCGGCGTGATGTTTGCGCGGGCGAGCGGGTGGTCATTCTGGGAAGAGGCTTACGAATATTCGCTGACCCTGCCGAAGTCGGAGCAGTGTTGGTTCGGCGATCAACTGGCGATCCGCCACGTCGCCGAAAAATCCGCGTTGCGCATTGCCAGGTATCCGTGCGCTCTATATAACTATTCGCCATGGCACGTAGATGAAGACTACAGTGACAAATATGTTGTGCACTACAAAGGCGACCAGCGAAAATTGTGGATGCTTGAGGCGGGTGGCGTCTTAAAAGTCCCCGGGCGGTCGAAAGCAGTCAAATAATTTTTCTTGCCGAAGTCATTATGCGCATCGAACTAAATCTCGGTTTCAAGGATGTTTCGCCGATCTTCTGGAGAAATAGCTATTCGCAGCTTCAGCCGCTACGCCATGAAATGAATGCGGCGCTGGCAACCGTCGAATCGATTGCCCGGAAAAATGAATCGCTCCTGGCGCACAAGACCGGGTCGATTTCCTACGCGTCGATGGCGACCTTGTTCGCCCTGGGGTTCTGCTGCCGTCCGCAGGTGATCGTCGAGGTCGGCACTTATCTGGGGCGCTCGGGACTGTCTTTGTTGACTGGTTCGCAATTGGGGCTGGCAGGTGATGCGATGCCGCGGCTGCACACCTGTGACATGAGCGCCAACGAAGCTCGATTCGGCCCGCTGAAAGACAGCGTCAATTATTTCGGCAAGACGAAGTCCACGGAGATGTTTGCCACGCTAGTGCAGCAGGGGGTCAAGGCCGACCTGGTATTTCTGGACGGCCGTTTGCAAAACGATGACTTGCCGCTGTTGCGGGGGCTGCTGAAACCCGAGACGGTTTTTGCCTTCGACGATTTCGAGGGAAACGAGAAGGGCGTTTATAACTCGGACCTTGTATTGCAGCTCCTGGGCGGGGAGCTTTATTCCATTTATCCGCCTACGCTCGCCGATCTGGCGGCATTTCAGATTCTCGGCCACTCATTCATTGCGCTTGGTCTGCCGCCGGCTTCGATCAAATTGACCCGCCAGTAGGGGCAACCGTGATCGTGTTGTACATTGCAGGGATACCGGCCGGTGCTGGAGGAAATATCTGCGTCCTCGATATTGCGAATCCATGGTTGAGAGGTCCAAATGCTCCCTGATGTCGAAATCTTACGCGGCATACACGGTGATTTTTTGTGTTTCAAGACCAGCGATTTTATCTCCGGACACATCAGGGCCAAGGGAGTCTGGGGTGAAACTGAATTAAATCTGGCGACACTTCTATCCGAGGGACAGGCCAATCCCCTGATACTTGATATCGGCGCGAATCTCGGCGCGTTCAGCATTCCCGTGGCGAAACGATTTAACACGGCCGGCGCTATTGTTCATGCGTTTGAGGCGCAGCGGATCGTGTTTCAGCAATTGTGTGCAAACGTGATTTTGAACCGGCTGCAAAACGTTTTTACCCATCATGTTGCGGTCGGTTCCGGGTGCGGGGTCGTGAGCATGCCGAAAATCGATTACGAAAACACGCTCAATATCGG
>JANXSE010000250.1 GCA_025356695.1 Betaproteobacteria bacterium | reverse complement strand
GGGCCTGATCGTCATTACTGCGTTCATTTCGCCGTATCTCGAGGATCGCAAAATGGCGCGCGAAATCATCGGCGCCGGCAACTTCATGGAAGTGCATCTGAACACGGTGCTGCAAGTTTGCGAAAGCCGCGATCCCAAGGGCCTCTACAAGCGTGCCCGCAGCGGCGAGATTTCGGGGTTTACCGGGGTGTCCGCACCGTACGAGCCGCCGCTGAAAGCAGAGTTGTCGCTCGATACGGCGGTTCTCGGCGTCGATCGCTGCGTAGACGCGTTGCTCGGATTGCTCGCGCCGAAGCTTTAAATCGCAACGACCGGTTTAAACCGGTCGCGCATCACTCGTGAAAATCGTAGGCGGCGTAACCGTGCCGCTTGACGAGTTCGTCGCGTTCGGCGGCGCGCAGGTCTTCACGCACCATTTCGGCGACCAGCTGCGGAAACTTCACGCGCGGCTTCCAGCCGAGTTTGCGCCGCGCTTTGCGCGCGTCGCCGAGCAGGGTCTCGACTTCAGTCGGGCGGAAGTAGCGCGGATCGACGCGCACCACGACCTGTCCGTTTTTGGGGCTGGCTTTGGCGCCGCCGGCGTTGTGCTCGATGCGCGCGATCTCTTTGATGCCTTTGCCGCTCCAGCGCAGCTTCAGGCCGAGTTCGGCGGCCGCCGCGTTGACGAAATCGCGCACGCTGTATTGTTTGCCGCTGGCAATGACGTAGTCATCCGGCTTGTCCTGCTGCAGCATCAACCACGCGGCCTCCATGTAATCGCGGGCGTGGCCCCAGTCGCGGCGTGCCTCCAGATTGCCGAGATACATGCAATCCTGAAGCCCCAGCTTGATGCGGGCCAGCGCGCGCGTGATCTTGCGCGTGACAAAAGTTTCACCGCGCACCGGGCTCTCGTGATTGAAGAGAATGCCGTTACAGGCATACATGCCATAGGCTTCGCGGTAGTTCACCGTGATCCAGTAGGCGTAGAGCTTGGCCGCGGCGTAGGGCGAGCGCGGATAAAAAGGCGTCGTTTCGCTTTGCGGGATTTCCTGTACCTTGCCGAACAGCTCCGAAGTGGATGCTTGGTAGAAACGCGTCTTCTTGGTGAGGCCGAGGATGCGCATCGATTCGAGGATGCGCAGCGGCCCGAGCGCATCCGAGTTGGCGGTGTATTCGGGCTCTTCAAATGACACGGCAACATGGCTTTGCGCTGCGAGATTGTAGATTTCACGCGGCTGCACCTGCTGGATCACTCGCGTCAGTGCCGACGAGTCGGTCATGTCGCCGTAGTGCAATATGAAACGCCGTTTGGAGACGTGCGGGTCCTGATACAGGTGGTCGATGCGGTCGGTGTTGAGTAGCGAGGCGCGGCGTTTGATGCCGTGCACTTCATAACCCTTGCCCAGCAGAAACTCGGCCAGATACGCACCATCCTGCCCGGTGATGCCGGTGATCAATGCGACTTTCTTCATGATGGTTGCGGCCACTTGATGTTTCAATTGATTATACTTGGATTGTCGCGCCGTTCAGCGGTGGCGCATATACCAGAAAAGAACGGTCGCATTTTGAGCAAACCCCTGCCCAACGTTGAATTGCGGAAGCCGTGCTGATTCCCGTCATCATGTCCGGCGGTGTCGGCGCGCGCCTGTGGCCGGTGTCACGCGAGGCCTACCCGAAACCCTTTATCCGCCTCGCGGACGGGCAAAGCCTGATCCAGAAGTCGATGCTGCGCGCCACCGCGGTGGCGCCGGCGGGGCCGGTTTTGACGGTGACCAATCGCGAATACGTTTACGCAACGCGCGACGAATACCGGGCGGTCGGCGCCGACGAGCGCAATGTTTTTCTGCTCGAACCGAGTGCGCGCAATACGGCGCCGGCAATCGCGCTGGCCGCCTTGTATGTGCAGGCGCATTACGGTGCCGACGCGGTAATGCTGATATTGCCGGCCGACCATGTGGTCGAGCCGCCGGCGGCATTTAAGGCGGCGGTCAGTGCGGCATGCGCTCTCGCGGAGAGTGGTCGCATCGTGGTGTTCGGCGTCCGGCCCAATCGCGCCGAGACCGGTTACGGTTATATTGAATGCGGCGGTGCCATCGGCGACGGTCGCTACGATGTTGCGCGTTTCGTCGAGAAGCCGCCGCTGGCGCAAGCGGAACAATACATCGCACAGGGCAACTATCTGTGGAATTCGGGTATGTTTTGTTTTACCGCGCGCACCATCCTTGAAAATTTTGCGCGCCACGCGCCGCAACTCAAAACCCCGGCCGACCGTTGCTGGGCGGCCACGCCGCCGTGCACCGGCGATGCCGTGCATCTCGACGCGGCAACCTTCGCCGGCCTGCCGGAAATCTCGATTGATTATGCGGTGATGGAAAAAGCCGCCGGCATTGCGGTGGTGCGCGCGGCATTCGAGTGGAACGACATCGGTTCATGGAATGCAGTCAGCGATCTCGTGACCCCCGATGCCGATGGCAACCGCACGGTCGGCGAATCAGTGATGGTGGACAGTTCGGATTGTTACGTGCAAAGCACCGACCGCATGGTGGCCGGTGTCGGCATCCACGGCCTGCTGGTTATCGATACGCCGGACGCCTTGCTGATTGCGGACCGCCATGATGCGCAAAAGGTGCGCACGGTCGTCGATCGCCTGAAGCAGACCGGCAGTACGGTGCACAAAATCCACCGCACGGTGGTGCGTCCCTGGGGCACCTACACCACGCTCGAGCAGGGGCCCGGTTTCAAGATCAAGCGCATCGTCGTCAATCCACGCGGCGCTGAGCCTGCAGCTGCACCACCATCGCAGCGAACACTGGGTGGTGGTCGGCGGCACCGCGCAGGTCGTCAAT
>JANXSE010000241.1 GCA_025356695.1 Betaproteobacteria bacterium | reverse complement strand
GCTAACGGAGTTTCATAGTTCAGTGTTGAATGACGACGCTGGCGGTTGTAGAACACCTCCATGTATTCGAACAGACTTGACCGCGCCTGTTCGCGCGTCTGGTAATCGCAATGCACGACCAGCTCGGTTTTGAGCGTATGGAAGAAACTCTCCATCGGCGCGTTATCCCAGCAATCTGCTTTGCGGCTCATGCTTTGACGAATGCCATGTTTCTGAAGCACTGCCCGATAGACCGCCATCGCATAGAGCGTGCCTCGATCGGAATGCATGATCTGCGGTGCCGCACCGCGTCGATCCAGCGCCATGGTCAGCGCATCCATCGCCAGCTTTCCGTCAAGACGCTCGCGCATCGCCCACCCCACTACTGCGCGCGAATGCATATCAAGGATCACGGCCAAGTAAAGCCAGCCTTCGCGCGTCAGAATGAAGGTCATGTCCGTCAACCAGCAGTCGTTGGGCTTGGTTGCGGTAAAGACCCGTCCGAGCAGGTTGGGCGAGGCCTTGGTGTTACGCGAATCGGTGGTGATTCTGAATCGGCGAACCGTCTTCGGAACAATATAGGCGCGGCGCATCAGGCGAGCCACCGTGTTCTTGCAGCAGCGCTGCCCTTGCGCAAGCAATTCGGCATGCACGCGTGGCGCTCCGTAAGTCGCCCGACTGGCTACGTGAATCGCTTGAATGTGCTCGATGAGCGTCGCCTGTCGCGTCCCGCGCGCGCTCAACGGCCGGCTACTGGCAGCGTAATAGCCGCTCACCGATACGCGCAGCGCCCGGCACAGGCGGCGCACCGGATACTGTCCACGGTTGGCATCAATAAACCGATGCTTCAACGGGACTCCCGCGCAAAGAAGATGGCCGCTTTTTTTAAAATGTCATTCTCCTCCTTAAGCCGCAAGTTTTCCTTGCGCAATCGCTCAAGTTCGCCATCGGACGGGCGGCCGCGTTTGGTCGCACCACCAGCAGCCTTCTCAGCCTCAATTTGCTTTCGCCACTTGAAGAGCTGGTTGACGCGAACGCCCAACTCTCTGGCAACCTGGCTTGCCGTCTTGTCACCGATCTCGGCCAAGCGGATCGCCTCTAGCTTGAATTCACGACTGTATTGCTTATACGGCTTGCGTTCGTATGGTTTTGGTTTGTTGCTCATGGTTCGCTCCTATCAGGGTAAGTATCCCCCTCTTAGAGCGTCTACTGAGCGTGGGTAAGATCAGGCTCGATATTTCTATATTGATCCGTCGCCTTCCGCCCGCGCTTCCGACACGAGTCCTCGCGGTAGTATGCAAACTTGCTCGCCATAAAATAAATAACGAGGAACCCATCATGCGGATTTCGCATTTCGTACTGGCAATAACACTGGCGAGCTTCGCCGCGATGGCACCGGCCCAAACCTGGTCGCCGCAGAAAAACGTCGAAATCGTGGTGCCCAATCCGCCGGGCGGCAGCAATGACAAGACCGCGCGCACGGTCGAACGCATCTGGACCATCAACAAGGCACTTCCGACGACGCTGGCCGTCGTCAACAAATCGGGCGCGGGCGGCACGCTGGCCTATATCTACGCGCAGCAACACGCCGGCGACCCGCATTACCTGGTGGTGGCCGGCCCCGCGCTGCTGACCAATCACATTACCGGCACCAGCAGCCTGCGGCATTCGGACCTGACGCCGGTGGCCTCGCTGTTCAACGACTATACGGTGGTCGCGGTCAATGCCGCTTCGCCGATCAAAACCGGGCGCGACCTCGTTGAGCGTCTGCGCAAAGACCCGCAGTCGGTCACCATCGCCTTTTCCCCGTCGGTCGGCAGCCACAACCACATCGCCGCGGGACTCCTGATGAAAACGATCGGCGGCAACGCGCGCGACCTCAAGGTGGTGGCGTTCAAGGGTTCGGCTGACGCGATCACGAATCTGCTCGGCGGGCACGTCGATGTGGTTACTACCGCCGCCGGCAATGTCGCCAGCCACGTGGCCGCAGGCAAACTCAGGATTGTCGGCATCTCGGCGAACCAGCGCTTCACCGGCGCGCTCGCCGCCATTCCAACCTGGAAGGAACAAGGCGTCAATTATGTGTTCGGCGCGTGGCGCGCGATGTTCGCGCCGCCGGGCCTGACGCCGCAACAGGTCGCGTACTGGGAAGCTGCATTACGCAAGGCCAGCGACGCCGCGGAGTGGAAAGCCGACCTGCAGACGAATTTCTGGGCCGACGACTTTGTGTTAAGCGCGCCATTCAGGAAGGAACTCGAGCAGGATTACGCTGCCATGAAAGCGGTTCTGATCGAAATCGGTTTTGCCAAGTAACGCAACCGCGCCGGCGACGCGCTACTTTTTCGTCATCCCAAGCTCGCTCAACGCCGCACTGAACTGCTCATACTCCGACTGCATATACTTCTCGGTCGCCGCGCTGTTGCGGTAGGCTTCCTCGAACAGATTGTCGGCGATATCCTTTTTCCACTCGGCGCTTTGCGCGAGTTTCGCCAGCACGCGGTCCCAGTAGGCGATCTGCGCCTGCGTCATGCCCTTGGGGCCGGCGACCATGCGCCAGTTGGTGACCAGCGCGTTCACACCCTGCTCTTTCCACGTCGGCACGTCGGCGAGCACGCCGCCCAGACGTTTCGGCGAGGCGATGCCGAGCACGCGGATCTTGCCGGCTTCCTTGTGCGAGACCACGTTGTTGGCGGCCGATGAATTGACGTCGATGTGGCCGCCGAGCAATGCGGTGATTGCTTCGCCGCCGCCCTGAAAAATCACCGTGCGCAGTTTTTTGCCGTCACCGCCGGCCGCTTTCGCCAGCAGCGCCATTGCAATGTGATTGGTGCTGCCGAGGCTGCTGCCGGTCGCCACGCTGACCGATGAACTGTCCTGCTTCAGGCGCGCCAGCAGGTCCTTGCCGTTCTTGAACGGCGAATCCGGCCGCACCGAGATCGCCACCGATTCACTCAACAGAATGGCCAGCGGCGTGATGTGGGTGTAATTGACCGGGCTGCGGCCGGCAATGTGATTGGTCAGCAGCGTCGGGTTGCCGACGTAGATGATGTTGCCCTGACCGGCGTGCTGATTCAGATAGGTATAACCGACCGCGCCGCCGCCACCGGGCTTGTTGACCACGGTAACCGGCACCTCGACCATTTTCTTTTCCTGCAGGATGGCCTGCACGGTGCGCGCCGATTTATCCTGACCGCCGCCGACGCCGGTGCCGACGATGATTTCGATTGGTTTATCGGGCTTCCACTCCGCAACGGCAGCAGCCGCATGGCCCGCCGCGATAGCGCACAACGACGACACAAGCACAAACCCGCGCAAAAAACCTTTCATCAACTTCTCCGTATCAGGCCGCAAGCGGCAAACGCACCGGCGCACCGGCTTTCAATGAACGTTCGATCGCCAGCGTGATTTCGATGGTGCGGCGCGCATCGTCGCCGCTCGCCAGCAGGCACGGCCGCCCCATCGACAAATGATCAAGCCAGCAGCGCGTCTCGCTCGCCACCGGGCCGATGAACTCGTCGAGCGCCCAGTCGCCCGGCGTGCCGCTACCGAGAAATACCATCTCGACGTTGTGATCGGGCAGGTAAACGTGCGGCGCGGTGTGCTGGCTGTACATCATCTGGTCGGTGTGATCGTCATCGATGATGAGAACGCCGTCGGTGCCCAGAAGTTCCACGCGGCCGGCATGGCCGAGCGACGGATAGTGCTTGGGCAGCGCATAACAGACGCCGAGATCGACCACCGCGCCGTCGGCCAGCGTGACGATCGCATAGGTAATGTCGTTGGTGTTGGAAAAGCCGGCGCTAGCGATCGAGCCGCCGTTGGCGCGCGCGAACACCTCGACCGGTGGGTTGTCCGCCAGCAGCCAGTTCAGCAGATCGATGTAATAGACGAGGCCCGAAATCGAACTGGTGTCGGCGGGCAGCCGACTCAGCGTCGCCGTCGCCTGCGAACGCGAATTGAACACGCGCGCCATGCCGCTGGTGATGCGGCCAAGCCGCCCGTTAAGGACCTGCTCCTTGGCCAGCAGGTATTTGTCTTTGAAGCGCCGGCTGTAGCCGACGCGCAGGTCGATGCCGGCTTTTTTCGCCGCGGCGAGTATTTTGTCGGCCTCGGCAAAATCAAGCGCCAGCGGCTTTTCCACCAGCACCGGCTTGCCGAGTTCGAGCGCCTGCAGTATCGGCTGCGTGTGTTCGACTTCGATGGTCGACACCACTACGGCGTTGACCTCGGGCCGCGCAATCGCTTCGAGATTGTTGCCGCCATGAAATTGCGCGCCGCATTTGTCGGCAAGTTTTTTCGCGCGCGCCGGATCTTTATCGGCGACGGCGATGAATTTGACCGCGGCGTGGCGCGACGCCAGTGTGGCGCGCAGCGTGCCGATGCGGCCGCAGCCGATGACAGCGATGCCGAGGTCTTTGCGTTGAAATGGTGTGCTCATGGTGGCCGCGATTGTAGCAGTGCGGCGCGCGTTTTACCGCGTGCCCTGCTATGCGTGCTACTGCGAAGTGACGCCGCCGTCGAGCACCAGCGTCTGTCCCGTGATGTAGGAAGCCTGCGGGCTTGACAGATACGCCACCGCCGCGGTGATGTCGTCGATCGAGCACAATTTTTTCATCGGAATGCGCGCCATGCGCACCGCCGCGTGGTTGGCGTCCTGCGGCATCGCCTGGCGCGACGGCGTGATCACCGCGCCCGGCGCCACCGAGTTGACGCGTATGCCGTGTTCCGCCCATTCGATCGCCAGCATCCTGCACATATGAATGATGCCGGCCTTGGCGATGCCGTAACTCGAACGGCCGGCCATGCCGACCATGCCGTGCGTCGAGGTAATGCTGATGATGGCGCCGCCGCGCTTGGCGGCGATCAAATGACGCCCCATTGCCTGGCTCATGAAAAAAGTGCCGGTCAGATTGGTGCCGATGATGTTGTCCCACTCGGCCAACGTGGTGTCGAGCGCGGGTTTACGCAGGGCGACGGCGGCGTTGTTTACCAGCACATCAACCCCGCCGAATTCACCGACGACCGCCGTCATCGCGCGATCGATGCTGGCCTGATCGCGGATCTGCAATTCGACCGGCAGCGCGCGCGCACCAGCAGCCTTGATTTCCTCCAGCACCGGCGAAAGCTTTTCCAGCCGTGTAGACGACACCGCCACGTCGTAACCCTGGCGCGCCATTGCGACGGCAATGCCGGCGCCTATGCCCTGTGAAGCGCCGGTGACAAAAACAGTCGGTCGGCGCGCTGCTTGCGCTGATGCCATGCAACACCCTCTAAATGTGAATTATGCGGAACGGCGGATCTGCACCGGCTTGGCCGGCACCACCAGCGCCATCAGGTCACGCACTTGCTTGAGCGTGTCCATGCCGTCGATGCATTGCGCCGCTGCTTTTGCCGCTGCCGCCGGCAACACGCGCCCGGCGCAATTCTCGAACTTGGTTTTCAGATCTTCAAACGCAATCGGATTGGCCGAGGTACGCCCGAGCGGAAAATCCACCGACGATTCGTAGACCGTGCCGTCGGTGAGCTTGACGCGCACCAGCGCGTTGAACGGGTCTTCCTTGTCGAAGGCCATGCCTTTGAGCGGAATCGCCTGCACGCGCGGCAGCGTTTCGCGAATCAACGGCTGGCGATAGGCTTCGTTTTCGAAATCCTCCATCACCACCTTGCCGTCGAGCAATGCGCGCAGTACGCAGTACTGCACGCTGAATTTGGCGTCGAGCTCGCTGTTCGGCGCCGGCCGGTCGGTGTGCAAAAGGCGCACATCGGCGGTGTGCGATTCGACGCTGGCGATTTTTTTGGCGTCGATACGGCCGTGCTGGCGCACGATGTTCAGCGATGCCTCGATCGCCGCATGCGTGCTGTAGCAGCACGGGTAGAGTTTGTAACTCGCGCCCGGCACCACGATATCGAGCGGATCGGCCCAGTGCGCGGTTGCCTTCGCGATATCGTAATTGCCCTTGCCGTTGAACACTTCGAAAAAACCCTGCTTGTGCTCGAAAGCATTCGGATTCGCC
>JANXSE010000227.1 GCA_025356695.1 Betaproteobacteria bacterium | reverse complement strand
CTGATTGGCGGTGATGCGCATGCCGGCCGCTTCACCGGTGCGGCCCGGCGGTGAGGCGTTGTAGACGAGTGTCAGCGATAGCGGCTGTCCGCAACCGCAGCCGATGCCGAGAATGAACGAGGCCAGCGCCAGCAGCCACACCGTATGAAACAGCGGGAACAGGCAGTAGGCGGCGCAGGCGACAAACATCGCGTAGGTCAGCAATTGCGCTGCACCGGTGCGTTTTAAGCCGAGCGGCAGCACGACGCGCACCAGAATGATCGAGGTGGCGAACGCACTCAGCACGAAACCGATTTCGGTGGCCGATAAGCCGTGGGCGCGGCCGTAGATCGGCAGAAAGAACTGGTAGAGATCCCACGCCGACGAGATAATCGCGCTGGCGATCATGGCGTTGCGCAGCGGCTTGATGCGGAAGAGGTCGAGCGAACCGCCCGGTTGCTGCTCGGCTTTGGTGTGCACATCGGGTATCCAGCGCGCGCCGAGCGCCGAAATAATGATGGCGGGAACCAGCGGCATCGCCAGCGCAAAAAAAGTGCGCGTGTAGCCAACCTGATCGATCAGCACGCCGGCCAGCAGCGGGCCGGTGAAATTGGCCGAGGCGAAACCGAGGCTGATCAGATTGAAGTTGTGCGCGCGGCGCGACGGCTCGGACATCGCGCCGACCAGCGTTTGCGTGGCGATCTGAAACGCCATGAACGAAATACCAAGCAGCGAGGCGGTGAAGTACAGTGTTGTCAGCGACGGCCAGAAAAATGACAGCAACAGGGCCGCGCATATGCCGCAGGTGCCGAACAGAATCGGAATCTGGTAACCGAGGCGGTCGGTCATGCGGCCGGCCGGCAACGCCAGCACGATCGGAATCGCCGCATACAGCGCGACCACCGTGCCGACGATAAACGGCGTCGCGCCCTGATCGACTGCAAACAGCGCGACGACGACGCGGCTCCCGGCAAACCCGACGTGGGTCAGAAACGTCAACAGTACGATAATGTAAAGAGACATGCGTCTTTCAGACGGCCGTGCTGCGTCCGTTTGCAAAAAAATTCGCTGCGGCGGTGAACGTTCCCGCGCGGTGGCTGCGTGAAGAATGACCGCCTAGGGGTTGCGCGGATCCGAGCTTTTCGAGGCGCGCAGAATTTCCCAGATATACGGCACCGATTTCTCTGTTTTGCCGGTGCCGGCAGCAGCGGTGGCGTTGCTGGTCTGCGGTGGTGTGGCGCTGGTTGCAGTTGTTTTTACGTTGTTCGTTGCGCCGGCGGCGGTCTGCGGCGTGGCGCCCGTTGCAGCGGGTGCGGCAGCGGCAGCAGGTTGCGCGCTGCCCGTCGCCGCGGCGGCAGCCGGTTTCGAAGAGATGCTCGGTGGCGAGTATTTGTAATCGGTCAGTATGCCCTTGGCGTCGAAAGAGAACGTCACCGTTTCAAGGCTGCCGGTGAGTGTGGCGGACACCGGGGCGATGCTGACGCCTTTTTCGTCTTCGGCGTGCACATAGATCGCGGTCACCGAGCCGTCCATGTTTTTCGACGTCATGTTGGGCCGGCCGAACTGCTTCTGGATCTCACCGAGGGTGGTCTGGCCCTTGCGGATTTCGCTCAGCTGGGTCGCATCGATTTTCGGGCCGCTGCTGACGCAGCCGGCCAGTGCGGCGATCAGCGCCGCGGCCAGAAGGTTTTTCATTGCATGTATTCCACGGAGATGGTCAGTGCGCAAATGGTAACACGCGCACCTAGCGCGGGCGCTGCATCGCGCTTTGCGGCAACGCGCTGATATTCATCGACCAGTCCAGCGCCGAACGGCACCAGCCCTGGCGCTTCGGTGCGAGTTCGCGGCGCTGGCGCGTGGTGCCGACGCGTATGCCGTAATGTTCTGGCGTGCCGACGCTGGTGGCGAAAATCGGCGTGCCGCACTCGGGGCAGAAGCCGTGCGCGCGCTGGGTGCCGCTTTCGGCGGTCTTGATGTAAATCTTCGGTGCGCCGCTCAACAGTTTGAACGCGCCCTTCAGCGACTGCACGGTCACGCGATAGGCGCTACCGGTGAGGTGCTGGCAATCGGTGCAATGACAGACGCCGACCGTGGCGGGGTCGACTTCAGCTTCGTATTTGATAAAACCGCAATGGCATCCGCCGTCGACGTGCATGATGTGATCTCCGCAAAATAATCCGTAAAGCATACCACCGGCGCGAGCAGGGGCTGCGCGCCGGCGCGGGCTTTTGCTAACATGCCGGTTGATCGTTTTTCACGGCGGCTGATTGAAATGAAAGCATCAGGATTATGGCTGGCCGCAGTGCTTGTGTTTGCGCTACCGGCGGCAACGGCGGCCGAGAAACCGTATGAGCCCATAATCGGCCAGGACGGCAAGGACGTGATCTGGGTGCCGACGCCCGACGTCATGGTCGAAAAAATGCTCGATGTCGCCGGCGTGACGCCACAGGATTTTGTCATCGACCTCGGCTCCGGTGACGGTCGCAACGTCATCGGCGCGGCAAAACGCGGTGCGCGCGGGCTCGGTGTCGAATTCAACGGCGAGCTGGTTGTGCATGCGCGGCAGCGCGCTGCGGCGGCGGGTGTTGCCGAGCGCGCGCAATTCGTCGAGGGCGACATGTACGCCGCCGATGTATCGAAAGCCAGCGTGCTGGCGCTGTTTCTGCTGCCGGACAATCTGTTGCGCTTGCGGCCGAAGTTTGTCGATATGCAGGCGGGTTCGCGCATTGTTTCCAACACCTACGAAATCCCGGGCTGGCCGTCGGACAAATCGGAAACCGTGCGCGAATCCTGCGCGGCGTTCTGCATTGTATTTTTGTACGTGGTGCCGGCACAGGTTGCTGGTGTCTGGCGCACGCCGGATGGCGACTTCACGTTCGAGCAGGATTTCCAGCGCCTGTCCGGCAGCTATGTCTACAACGGCATTACGCTGCCGCTCGAAAACGCGCGCATGAACGGCGCCGAGATTCGCTTTACCGCCAACGGCATTGAATATGGCGGCCGTGTCGATGGCGACGTCATGCAGGGTGCGGCGAACGGCAGGGGTGGCGCCACGTCGTGGCGCGCAACGCGCATATCAAACTGAACGCGGCGCAGTTCTCGCGATGCAAGTTTTAGTGGCGCAGGCGCCCCGCCTGCGCGAAGCACCGGGGTCAACGCAATGGGAAGGCCTGTTGACGCAGGCGAGGCGCCTGCG
>JANXSE010000196.1 GCA_025356695.1 Betaproteobacteria bacterium | reverse complement strand
GATGAATCACGGCAGCCACGCCGTCGATTACGTCTACAGCGTGTTCGGCATGCCGCAGCGCGTGCATTGCGTAATGACCAACCAGTATTGGGACGAATACCGCGCCTTCGGCACCGAAGACATGGCGATTCTGACCTGCGATTACGGCAGCTTCTCGGCGCGCGTGGTCACCGGCCGCACCAAGGTTAAACAGGAACTGCCGACGGTGAACACCATCGATCTCGTCTGCGACGGTCACTATGTTCGCATCGACGACAACGACTACACGATCAACGGCACGCGTATCGAACTGCCCGCAGCGTCGCTGCCGCCGCGCGAATCGTGCGTGCAGCATCTGATCGATTGCATCGTCAACAATAGCGAACCGCGGAGCGGCGTGCGCAACGGGCTCGCCGTTGCCGCACTCGTCACCGCCGCCTACCAGTCGGCGCAGAGCGGCAACTTCGTCGCCTTGCCACTTGCCGATGAAAACCATCCGCTAATCAACGCCGCCGATCAGGTGATCGACGGCTTACTCGATTGAATGCCACCATGCGCTCATTGCTCGCCGCCTTCTGTGCCTTCGCACTCTGCCACGCCGCCGCACAAGCGGCTTATCCCGAGCGGCCGGTGCGCTTTGTCGTGCCGTTTCCGCCCGCCGGCTCGTCGTCCCTGGTGTCGCGCCAGCTCGCGCAGAAATTCAGCGAAAGCTTCGGCCAGCAATTCATCATCGACAACCGCACCGGTGCAGCCGGCATCATCGGCCACGAAATCACTGCGCGCGCCGCCGCCGACGGCTACACCATCATGCTGAGCGGCAAGGCCGCGCTGACCATGAGCCCGCATATGTATAAAAGCCTGCCCTACGACCCGCTGGCCGATTACGCGCCGGTCGGGCTGGCGGCGACCTCCGGTCAAGTGCTGGCGGTACATCCGTCGGTGGCGGCAGGCAACGTCAGGGAATTGATCGCGCTCGCCAAAACAAAACCGGGGCAGTTGAGTTTCGGTTCGGGCGGTCTCGGCACCAGCTCGCACATCAGCGGCGAAATGTTCCGCATGATGACCGGCGCCGATATTCTGCACGTGCCGTACAAGGGCATCGCGCTGGTGCTAATCGATGTCGTCGCCGGACAAATCCAGATGGCCTTCGCCGATCTGCCGCCGTCGATTCCGCAAGTCAAAGCCGGCAAGCTGCGCGCGCTGGCCGTGCTCGGCGCGCAGCGTTCGACCGCATTGCCCGAAGTGCCGACAATGGTGGAAGCCGGCGTGCCCGGTTACGTTTCGCAATTATGGTGGGCAGTGATGGCGCCGAAGGGCACGCCGCCGGCAATTGTGGCGCGACTCAACAGCGAAATGGCGCGCATCGCCGCGCTGCCCGACGTCAACGACTACTACCGCGGCCTCGGCCTCGTCGCCGCCCACAACACGCCGCAGCAGATGGCCGAACAGATCAGAACTGAAATGCAGCAGATGGCGAAGGTCTTCAAGGCCGCCGCCATCAAACCTGAATAATTAAAATTAACGTAAGGATGAACAAATTCGAATGGTAATACCGGTCAGCACCCTCACAAAATTCACCGCCAACGTACTCGCCGCGTGCGGCGTTCCCGCCACTGATGCAAACACTATCGCCGCATGCATGGTCGAAGCCGACCTCACCGACGCCGATGCGCACGGTGTTTTCCGGTTGCCGCAGTACGTCGATGCCTTCGATAAAAAAGACATTAATCCGCGGGCAAACATAAAAATTATCGAACAAGGCGCTGCCACCGCGCTGGTCGACGGCGACGACGGTATGGGGCATCTTGCTGTTGAACGCGCGACACGACTCGCCATCGAACTCGCGCGCAGCGCAGGCCTCGCCTGGGTCGGCGTGCGCAATTCGAATCACGCCGGCGCCGGCGGCGTCTACGCAGCGATGGTGGTTGCGCAAGGCATGGTCGGCATCTACGGCGCAGTGTCGGGCTTCAACCAGATGGCACCGTGGGGCGGCGCCGAAGCGCTGCTCGGCACCAACCCGCTGGCGATCGGCATACCTGCCGGCAAACAACCCGCCGTCATTATCGACACCGCAACTTCGGTTGCCTCGGCCGGCATGATCAAAGCCGCCGCATTGCGCGGTGAGAAAATTCCTGAAGGCTGGATGATCGATCCATTGACGGGCGAGGCTGTCACCGATCCGGCGAAAATGATGCAAAGCCTGTTGATGCCGATTGGCGAACACAAGGGCAGCGGCCTCGCATTAGCGATCGGACTGCTCGCCGGATCGCTTAACGGCGCCGCCTTCGGCCGCGACATTCCGCGCACGGGCTCGGGCTTCGGCGTCAACAGCGGGCAATTCATCATCGTGCTCGACGTCGCCCGCTTTATGCCAGCGGAAACATTCGGCGCCGAAATCGACCGCCACATCGACAGTATCACCGCTTCGAAACCGCTACCCGGCGTCACGCAAGTGCGCGTGCCCGGCCAGGAACGCGCGCGCAGGAAGCAGGATCGCCTCGCCAATGGCATCGCTATCAGTGCGCTGCTGGCGAAACAACTGGATGCGCTGGCGCAGCGGTTCGGTATCGCGCCGCCGGTTGGTTAGTACGTCATTCCCGCGTAGGCGGAATCCAGTCCGCCGTTGGCAATAGCGAAGGCCGAATTCCTGGACTCCCGCCTTCGCTGGAGTGACGGGACTTTTAACGCGCCGCCCGTTCACAGCAGCAACGAACGCAGGCGTATGATTACCCCCGCACACCCCGCGCACCGATGCGGCGTGGCGCCAGCCCTGGGAGGAGATATGACCAGCACACTCTTGCGCGGTTTGTTCGTTGCCGCAATCACCGTTTTGACCGGCTGCGCGGTCACACCCAACATTCCGCTTGATGCCAAAGCCGTGAGCTACGTCAACGTCGATCAGATCAAGTGGGTAGACAATGCCGCCGGCACCGCCGCGCAGGCAAAACTCTACGGCGATCCAAACAAAGCCGAGCCGTATGCGTACTTCAACAAATGGAAGGCCGGCAACATGAGCCGTCCGCATTTCCATCCGAATGATCGCTACATCATCGTGCTTGCAGGCACGTGGTGGGTCGGTAGCGGCACCAAGTACGATCCCGACAGCACCGTGCCGATAAGCGCCGGCACCACCGTCATTCACACCGCCAAAGGCATCCATTACGACGGTGCAAAAATGGGCGATGCGATTCTGCTGATACACGGCATCGGCCCGGTGACGTCAACGCCGGCGGAACAAAAATAAATCGACGCAACACCTCCCGGTTTTCGCCTTCCCCCTTGACGGGGGAAGGCGGGGATGGGGGCGCCCCCCGCGTCGAATTTCGCGACACCGTCACAACATTCACTCAAACCCCGGGCAATGAAATCGACCTTCACTTTTCTGCTGACTGCACTTGCGCTCTCCGGCTGCGCAACCACCTTCACGCAGCCGTCAGCGGAAGCGCGCGCTGCACTTAATCCCGCTGGCACGCTGCGCGCGGGCATCCTGCTCACCACCGCACTGCAGGTAACCAAAGATGCATCCGGTGAATTGAAAGGTGTGGCTATCGATCTCTCAAAAGAACTTGCGCGGCGCATGGGCGTCGCTTTCGTGCCGGTCGGTTACAACTCGATTGAGTTGCTGATGGAAGGCGGCAAAACCGCGCAATGGGATATCGCCTTTCTGGCGCTCGAATCGTCACGCGAAAAAGATCTCGATTACGCCGCGCCCTTCATGGAAGTTGAAGTCGGCTACCTCGCCCCCGCCGGCTCATCGCTCATGGCGATGACGGATATCGACAAGCCCGGTGTGCGCGTCGCCGTCACCAACATGGGCGGGCCTGATCATCTGCTCTCGCGCCTGTTCAAAAACGCCGCGCTGGTGCGCGTCGCCGGCGTGCCCGCACTGATTGAAGCACTGCAAACCGGCAAAGCCGATATCGCCGCCGCCAACAAACCCACGCTGTTCGTCGAATCGGCGCGCCTGCCCGGTTCGCGCGTACTCGATGGCCGCGTCGCCAGCGTGCAGTACGCGATCGCCACGCGCAAAGGGCAAAACGCCGCCGGCAAAGCTTATGTGCGAAACTTCGTCGATGCAGTACGCGCTGAAGGCATCATCAAAACCTCTATCGATAACGCCGGCCTGCGCGGCGTGGTCGTCGCCGCGCCGCAATAGTCATCGCGAACAGGTGGGTTAAATGGAATTTCTGCAGATGCTGCTGCATCTTGATCAGAATTTTGGCCATGCCGCCGCACAATTCGGCCCGATGATCTACATCGCGCTGTTCGCCATCGTCTTTTGCGAAATGGCTTTTGTGCCGCTGTTCTTCCTGCCCGGCGACCCGTTGTTGTTCATCTGCGGCTCATTCTGCGCGATCGGCACCATCAACATTTTTATTTTGCTGCCGCTCCTCATCATCGCCGCAGTATCCGGCAGCGTGCTTAACTACTGGACCGGCGCGGCCGTCGGCGAAAAAGTGTTCACGCAAAACTATCGCTGGCTGGACAAAGAAGCGCTGCTGAAAACGCATGCCTTCTATGAAAACTACGGCGGCGTAACTTTTCTGCTGTCGCCCTTCGTTGCCGTGGTGCGCACGTTCGCGCCCTTCATCGGCGGCGTATCTGCAATGATGTTTCCGAAATTTCTGCTCTACGTCGTCTGCGGCGCGGTGCTGTGGGTAGGCACGCTGGTAGCCAGCGGCTATTTCTTCGGCAACGTGCCGTTTTTTCACGATCACTTCAGCGTCATCGTTCTGCTCGGCATTGTCATCGGCGCCGGCTCGCTTGCAATTGCCGCCCTGCGTAAGTAATACTACGTTCACAATATCATCTGGTCATTTCCATCCGTCCAGGATCAGCCCGAAATGAAGCGAACATATCCGCTGCGTTATTTCCCGCGGCCACTGCAGGGAACGATCATGCAATCGGCGCTCGCCACACTACTGTTAATCGCATTTCTGCCGGTCGCATCGGCCAGCGAACCCGCCGTCTCCGCTGAATCCCTCGAGCGTTTTCTCTCCGGTTTGCGCAACTTCGCCGGCGGCAAACTTACGCCCGGGCCGCTCTACGATCCGGCGTCGGTCGCCCCCCCTGCCGGCAACGGTGCGATCAGCACCATCGGTATTTCTTCACCGATGAATTACTTCAACAGCGCAAGTCCTGCCTCATGGCGCGCCGCCAACGGCACGCTCACCGGCGGCTCGATCGTGCGCAGCACGGTCACATCGCAGCGAGCGGCCGGGCAAACGGTAGTGCAGCAGAACATCGTGCGCCACCGCTAACGCCGGCATGGATAACTTCGAGCGCGCCAAGGTCCTGTTTTACGAAGGCGTAACCTGCCTCGAACGCGAAGAATATGCGCAGGCCGAAGCCAAACTGCGGTCGGCACTCGAACTGGTGCCGGACCGCGTCTCGACGATGACCAATCTGTCATCGGCGCTACTCAAGCTGCAGCGGCCGCAGGCGGCGAAAGCGCTGTTGCTGAAAGCCATTGATCTCGACGCCGCCTCACCGGAATCCTGGGTCAATCTCGGTTTGATAGAACTGGAAGGCGCCAACGCGATCGGAGCAATCAATTGTTTTGACCACGCGATTCGCCTCGATCCGGCCTGCGCTGAGGCGTGGTCCGGCAAAGGTGTCGCCTGCAACAAACTCAAACGCCACGATGACGCGCTGGCACATTACGCGCAGGCGATAAAACTCAAACCCGACTACGCCGAGACCTATAACAATCAGGGCATCACGCTGAGTGAACTCAAACGCCTGAACGATGCACTCGCCAGTTACGCGCAGGCGATCACGCTCAAACCCGCGCTGGCCGGCACCCACAACAACCGCGGACTCGCGCTGCAGGAACTGGGGCAACTCGATGAAGCGCTCGCCAGCTACGAGCAGGCCATCACGCTGAAGCCCGCCTATGCCGAGGCGCACTGCAATCGCGGATTCGTCCTGCAGGGACTCGAGCGGCGCGCCGAAGCGCTCGCCTGTTATCAGCGCGCACTGACGATAAAACCCGATTTCCTCGATGCAAAAAACAATATTTTCTCGCTGCATCTGGCGGATCTCGCAAATGTGCCTGAGATCGAACAATGGGGCGCCGCAACCTCAGCGGCTTATCTGCAACAGGAACTCGATGAACTGCGCAGCAAACAAACCATGTCGGATTTTCGCGTGGCGCATGAACTGGAACAGACCGATTATCTGCTCGCCCTCGGCAGCCAGATCGCAGGCCTGCGCGAAGCCAATGGTCGATTAAAAGGTATCCGTGCACGCACGCCGGCGCCGCAAGGTAATTCCACCGGCATCGCCACCATTGCGCTGTCCGGCGACGAGACCGCAGACATTCATCGTTTCAGGAACAATGCTTCGCGTTATTCCGTGCAGTCGCCGCTCACGCACTGCCTGAACCCCGACAACGACTGGCAGGCCATTGAGGCGCAGTATTTCAGCAGCGAGCCGGAAATCGTCTGCATCGATAATCTGCTCTCGCCGCAGGCGCTGCTGGAGTTGCGCAAATTCTGTCTGTACTCGCCGGTGTGGAAACGCGAATACCGCAATCATTATCTGGGGGCTTTTGCCAAAGACGGTTTTGTCAGCCCGCTGCATGTGCAGATCGCCGTCGAATTGCAGCAAAAAATGCCGCGCATATTCGGCGGGCACAGGCTCGAACAATTATGGGGTTTCAAATATTCGTCGAAAATGGGCGCCGGCATCGGCGTGCATGCCGATTTCGCGCGGGTCAATCTTAATTTCTGGATCACGCCCGACGAGGCCAATCTCGACGCGGCCTCAGGCGGCCTCGTTGTTTACGATATCCCGGCGCCGCCATCGTGGAGCTTTCACGACTACAACCGGAACGAAGAAGCGATCTACGATTTCCTGAAACAAAACCGCGCCGGCAGTCGTAGAATTCCGTACCGATGCAATCGCGCCGTGTTGTTCAATTCAAACCTGTTCCACGAAACCGACAAAATTTATTTCAAAGAAGGTTACGAGAACAGAAGAATCAATATCACCTACCTGTTCGGCAAAGGGCTGAAAACGCAATAAGCCTGTGCGCGGTTCAGCCGTTCGCGTCGGAAAGGGTCGCAGCGTCGGTATATCTCTTCAGAAAATGCAGCGTCGTACGCGCACTCAAATCAGGCGCACTGCCGGAGACGTGGTAGCCGTCCACATCAAGCGCCATGATCTCGGCCTGCGGCAAACCTTCTTTATAGAGTTCACGGTCGGTCTTGCTGTAAGCGCGTTGCTGGGTAGCGGTCGTCAGCACCAGCGCCGGGCATTTCACCTTATGCAGGTCTTTCGCTACGTCGATGCTGCTGACCCAGCGCAGATAAACATGCGCGGTTGAAAGCGCCGTGGCGCCCATCATGTCCGCCCACCAGTCGAGGCCGGCCGGCGGCATGCCGGCACCGAGACGCGGCGGCATGCTGTCGCGCGCCCAGCTGCGCATACCGTGTTTTTCCATATGCGCCATCCACACGCCGGGTTTCGGCGCGTCAAGCGGCGTCGAAGCGAGCGTGAGTGTCTTCACCAGTTCGGGCCGCATCGCCGCCAGTTCAATCGCAACGAGGCCGCCGCTCTTGGCGCCGACCACATGCACCGGCGCGCCGGCGAGTGCGTCGATCACACGCGCGACGTTATCGACCAGCAGTTCGTTGGTGAACGTGAAATCGTCGGCAACTGCGCTCGATTGACCGAAACCCAGTTGATCAAAACGGATCACGCGGTAGTTACGCGCCAGATGCGGCACCCACGCGCGGTAAGCCGTAGTGTTTTCGGTAAAGCCGTGGATCATCACCACCGTGTCGGGTTTTTTCCACGCGTCGGTCCAGTCGTCGATTTCGTAGAAAAGTTTTTGCGGCGGCGCGATTTCAAGAAAAGGCATGGTTGTGCTTTCACGAGTGAAGCGCGATTGTATATTGCGGGGTGCAGTGCATCCAGCTAGGATGCCTGCGATGAAAACATTCCCGATTCTTTGCTTCACCGTCTGCTTGATTACCGGCACCGTATTCGCGGCAGAGCGTTTTCCCGAACGCCCGATTCGTCTGGTCGTGCCAACCGGCGCCGGCGGCAACACCGACACCTTCGCGCGCATCCTTGCCGAGAAACTGCGCGCGCCGCTCGGCCAGCAGGTCATCGTCGACAACCGGCCCGGTGCCGACGGTATTGTCGGCTCGGATATCGTCGCCAAAGCCAACCCTGACGGTTACACACTGCTGATGGCCTTCCCAACGCATCCGGTGAACCCGTTCATGCACGAGAAGCTGCCCTACGACACGATTAAAGACTTCGCACCGATCACCATGGTGACTTCCGTGACGCAGGTGCTGCTGGTGAATCCGAAAGTGCCGGCAAAATCGATCAAGGAACTGATCGCACTCGCCACTGACAAACCCGGCGCGCTGAATTCCGGCGCGGTAGCGCGCGGCAGCCTCGGCGATCTGTGTATGGAATTGTTCGAGGCTATGGCGAAGGTCAAGCTCGTGCACATCTCATACAAAGGCGCGCCGCAGGTGATGACCGCGCTGATCGCCGGCGAAGTACAGGTTTATTTCGCGCCGCCGGTGGTGGCCATTCCGCAGGTCAAGGGCGGACGCGTGCGCGCACTCGGCGTCAGCACAACCACGCGGCTGGCGTCACTGCCCGAGGTGCCGACCATCGCCGAATCGGGCCTGCCCGGTTACGATGTCACCGGTTGGAACGGCGTGCTGGCGCCGGCGAAAACGCCGCGTGCCATTATCGACAAGCTCAACACCGTCATCGTGCAGGTCGTGCGCACACCCGAGTTCGGCGCCGAAGCCGCGGCGCAAGGTGTCGCCGCCATCGGTAACACCCCGGAAGAATTCGCGCGCGTGATCCGCAGTGACATTGAGAAATGGGCAAAGCTGCTCAAAGGCACGGGCAGCAAGGCAAACTGACGTCAGGTCATCAGGAACGGACGCAAGGCGCGCACATCTTTCACCGTTTCGAGACGCCATACCGCATCGATCAAGCCGCGCGCCTTCTGTTTACCCAGCACCGGCGCGAACAAGCCAAGGCATTTTTCGCCGACTTCCTCGCGTGACATCGGATTCTGCGCCATGCCGCGCACTTCATAAGTACGGTGGCGCAGTTCGCGGCCGTCGCGCAGCCTGATCTCGACGATCGCCTGACGCACCGGCCGCACACGATCCATCTCTTCGTCACCGAGCAATTCAACGCGACGTCGCAGCTCCAGCACTTTCGGATCCTGCATGCGCTTCATGTCGTTGGCGGAAGTCAGCGTGACGGTGCCGTCGATCAGCATGACCGCAACCAGATGCTGCATCGAGATATTCGGCATCGTGCGGTTGTTGGTGGTTTCGGCGCCCTGATGCGAAATACGCACCACCACCTTTTCAACATCATCCGCTTTGAACTTGTGCTCCTTCATCAGCGCCGACACCGCATCCAGCGGCGCCTGCACCGGGCCGCCGGTAGACCAGCGTTTGATGTTAGTGCCGACCACTTCATAGCGTTCGCCGAGACCGCGCACCAGTGCTTCGGGATCGCTTTTCGGTATGCCGAGTGCCGCAAAAAAATTCTTGTTGCCCGCGAACATGTCCTTGACGCCGGTCCAGCCGGCCGCCGCCAGCAGTGCCGCGGTCGCGCCGTTACGCGCGGGCATGCCTGCATAGTTGAATGATTTCTGGATATGCTCGATGTCTGCCGCAAAATTCGACACCCCCGAGGACTGCTGCGCCGCGTAGACCAGCAGGTAACGCACCTGCTCGACATTCAGCCGCGCCAGCGAACCGGCCGCGGCGGCGGCACCAAAGGTGCAACCGGGGCCGTGCGTATCGCGCCCGGTGGCGACGTAAGCCGCGGCACCCAGCGCCAGCGCCAGCCGCACGCCGACGTCGTAGCCGAGTGCCACCGCGCGCAGCAGCGCGGTGCCGCTGGATTTTTCGCGCTCCGCCATCGCCAGCGCTGCCGGCACGATGCCGCTGCCCGGATGTATCACCGCCAGCGCGTGCGTGTCGTCGGTCTCATCGGCATGCGCGAGCATGCCACCGGTAAATGCGGCGTTGATTACGCTGGTGACGATGCGCGAACCGGGCACGCAGGCTTCGCGCGCGCCGCCTTGCGTCCTGACGAAGGCCAGCGCTTTCTCGCCCGGCAGCAAACGCGTACCCGAAACCATCGCCCCCAGCGTGTCGAGCAAATGGTGCTTGCTACCTTCAACAATATTTTCAGGCAGCGGCCGGTTTGCAGCCTCCGCAATATACGCCGAAAGCGTTTGCGTCAGCGGCGAGATCGCTGCACCGCCTTCTTTCGCCTCGCCCTCTTCAGACTGCGCGCGCGCGGGAACCGCCGCGGCAAACGCGCCGGCCACCGCGCCTTGCAGCAGCAATCTGCGCATCGGCGCAAACGGCGGATCGTTCAATACGCTTGTGTTGCCGCCGCCGGCGGCACGCTGGGCAGACTTCATGCTGGCTCCTCCGTTTATTGGTGTCGTGACAAAACGCGGCAGCACACACTGCGTTTCGTCTTTCGCTGTGGCAATCTTACTCCGGCTTGACGCCATCACCGGGCGGGCGGATGCTTGCGCCAGCATTACCGGAGAAGACCGTCATGCATTGGAGTCCGCGCTTTGCCGCCGTACTGTTTGCATTGCCCTGCGCGATTGCATTGGCGCAGGTGCAAACGTATCCCGCCAAACCCATCCGCCTGATCGTCGGCGCCGCCCCCGGCGGTGGCTCCGATTTTGTGGCGCGCCTGATGGCGAACAAACTCACTGAAGGGCTTGGCCAGCAGGTCATTGTCGAGAACCGCGTCGGCGCCGGCAGCACCATCGGCTACGAATACGGTGTGCGCGCCGCCCCCGACGGCTACACGCTGACCATGATCTCGCCGAGTTATGTGATCAACCCCAGCCTCTATGCGCTCAAGTTCGACGCGGTCAACGATTACACGCCCGTCATCACGGTGGCGCGCGGTCCTTATGTGGTGGTGGTACATCCATCACTGCCGGTAAAAAGCATACGCGAACTAATTACGCTGGCGAAAGCACGGCCCGGACAGATCGTCTACGGCAGCAGCGGCCAGGGCGCGATCGTGCATCTCACCACCGAACTCTTTCTCTACATGGCCGACGTAAAAATGATCCACGTGCCTTACAAAGGCGGCGGTCCGGCGATGACGGATCTGATCGCGGGGCAGATACAACTCGTATTCGCGACGACGCAAGTCGGTTTGCCACAGGCGAAGACGGGACGCCTGCGCGCGCTCGCCGTGACAACGCCCGAGCGCATCGCCGCCGAACCGCAACTGCCGACGGTCAGCGAGTCGGGCCTGCCCGGTTATACCGTCACCAACTGGCATGGCCTGATCGGGCCGAAAGGCCTGCCGCGCGCGGTGATCGACCGCCTGCATGCCGAGATGAGCAAAATACTCGGCCTCAAGGAAATGGAAGAGCGCATGCAAACCGACGGCATGTCACCGGCGGGCGGCGCCTCTGAACTGCTTTATCAGCAGGTGAAAAAAGAGATCGAGCAGTGGGGCCAGGTTGTGAAACGGGCGGGAGTGAAAATCAATTGAGTCGAACCCGTTTAATTATGATCTACCCATGCATCTTAAACGTAGTCTATTTTAGTTGCCAACATTGAGGAGAAAATATGCAGCTTCAAAATGCCCCCGTCGAAAAAAGCCACATTCCACCAAGACGCCCTCCACCACCACCACCTGCCAAGCCGCAAAATTAGAAAATCAACCTATCTGATTGGAACGCAATGATTATTCAATCAATGCAAAATCTGTTATTCGCCGCAACAAGAGATCACGCCCCACCGAAGCGCCCGCCGACGCCACCATCGCCACAGAGACGAACGAGTCCCATTTCGAATTTATGATGGAACGAGATTAGCTATGCGATATGAAACTAATTATGAAGCGCATTTTGCGGCTCGCTATGCTGCCCGTTATTGCGAGCGAATCGAACGTTTTTATAGACGCATAGCTACCTTCATTGCTTTTTTGGAAATCCTAGTTGGATCCGGCGCATTATTATCACTATTTGTTGAAAATCTTCATACCCCGATTGCAACCGCCTATATTGGTTTACTGCTTACCGCACTAGTTGCTGCTAGAGTTTCAATTCGTCCAGAGGAACGCGCAGCTGACGAAAAAACGTGGCGTGGAAAATTCATGGGGTTAATCGAAGAAAGCAAAAATATTACCCTTGAAGAATTCAATTCTCGGCTTACGAAATTGAGCGCCGAGACGCTGGACTCTATCGAAGCGCTGCGCTCCGCAGCTTACAATGATGTCATTAAAGAACTTAATCGCGACGAATATGCGATACCACTCTCAAACTGGCAGAGGCTCATAAGCTGGCTAGCCTAAGTTTATTGGGATCAGGCTCGATTATTCACTCTACGATTGCATGCTCTCTTCAATTCATCCGCATACCATTTGCAACAAGGATTGCCATATTTATAGCGATAATCGCGTGCTCCCTCGCCACATTACGCGCGTGCCGACGTTGATTTCCCGGATGAACAAGATTTCGATATTCGCGCGCCCATTCGGTTAAGTGCATTGCCTCGCTAGCAATCAAATTCTTTTCTCTGCAGTCCCGGAGAAGGAGTGAAAGACTAAAATTCTGGTAGTCGACGATTGGAGGAGAATCAGGAAGGTCTATCAAACTAATGCCACGCTGCGCCTCCTCTAGTTTCCAAAGAAGCAGCCCTTCAAGAATGCTACCGCACAAAATTATGCAACTTTTCCATGCGCCAATATCTAAGAGCCGCATCGCTTCGCCCCAGTCAGACTCAAGAATTTCCCGCAACGCGTTATCATTAATAAACGAAATATCTATTTTGCCAACTTTGTTCGCATTGCCTTTAGGGCCGTTTTGGAGTTCGCTTAGTATGGTATTAAAGCCAGATTGACTTGAAAAAATACCACTCTGCCGAATCCGCTCCACCTCTGATACTGGCGCCTTTGGTTTGTACTGCTTAAGTATCTCTGCCTCGATAAATGCATCCCAATCTTGAACGTGTTTTAGATTTACCACCTCATCGTCAACCGAAATAAACCACTCATCTTTATTCCACCCACCCATGCTTGATGCAAATGATCTCTGAGAAGAATAGAGAATTTGTCGTAACTCATTGAGTTCACTATCGGAAAATTTTTCGCTCCACGACGAAAATTCTTTGCTTGAGAAACGTTCAATTTCTTTATCTGCGTCATATCTCGCTTTCAAATACAAGAGATATCGCTTGGTCAACTGTTGCAGCCTTACCCCATCTGAGGTGAGAAACATTCCTACTAATCCAAGCTTGTATCGAAGCTTGTTCTCTTCGTGACTACTAAAAATGACGCTACCGCCTAATGCGTTGACCTCCGCGTCAAGAATGTCACGTGAGTGCTTGTCGAGAAGAGGCCGTTCCGGAACTCCAAGATTTCGCTCTTTCATATGAATCCATACCTCATCGAGGATGGAACGCTGTCGAGACGTAATCTGACCTCTGAGATTTTTAAGCAGACTCATGAACAACATCTTAGCCGAATAGTTAAAAGGAACTACTTGCCGATTTTAGTAGGTCAGCTCCGCAACCCCTTAAATCGGCTCGTCCTGCCCCCGACCGTCATCATCGCGGCATTGACCCAGAACATCGGCAACAGGCCGAAGCCGGTGGCGATGGCGCCGAAGACGATGGGACTGACCAGTTTTGTCAGCTGATTGATCGCGAATTTGAGGCCAAGCGCTTCGCCCGAACGGCCGTCGGTCGAGCTGCTGAACATCATCATGATGACGACGGGCTGGCCGCAGCCCATGCCGAGCCCGAAAATGAATGAGACAAACCCGAGCAGAACGGGGTTGTGAAAAAACGGAATCAGCATGAGGTTGGCCGCGCCGATGTAGAACGCGGTCCGCAGCAGCCGCCCCTCGCCGAGTTTTTTGATCAGTTGCGGCAGCATGAAGCGCGCGATGAAGGCAGCGGCCGAGTTCATCGCCATCACCATGCCGATAGTCGAGGCGGAGAAACCGATCGAGTGCGCGTAAACCGGCATGTAAACCTGATAGAGGTTGATGCCGACGTTGAAGAGGCTGCCCGTGATCAGCACTTTGCGCACCAGCGGGCTGGCCAGCATGTCGCGGATGCTGCTGCCGCCGCCGCCCGCCACCACGGCGCGGCGTGTGCCGCCGGGGATGGCGCCGCCTTTGGTGGCGAGTATGGTCAGCGGCGCTGCCATCAACAGCGCGAGGTACAAGCAGGTGGTGGCGTGGTTCGAGTGGTCAATCGAGAAGCCGCCGACCAGCGGGCCGAGCAGGCTCGATGCCGACATGGTCAGCGTGTAGTTGCTGAAATTGCGCGTGCGGTTTTCCGGTGTGCTCAAGAGACCGACCAGATTCTGCGTCGACAGGTTGAAAAAAATCATCGCGAGGCCGCACAACGTGCCGGCGATAAACAGCGCCGACAGTCCCGGCACAAAATACGGCACCAGCAAACCGAGCCCGCCGCCCAATGCGCCGAACATCATCGGCCAGCGCGCACCGTAGCGGTCGATCAGCCGGCCTGCGGTAAGCGCCAGCAGCATCGGCAGAATCGAGAAGGTCGCGGCCACCATGCCGACGGTCAGCGTACTCGCACCCAGCTGCAGCGCATAGAGCGACAACACAATCTGCGCGGCGGCAATCGCAACGCAGTTGAACAGGCTCAGGGTGTAGATGAAATAAACGGACACGGCTGCTGGAGATTCACAATCGAGACCGCCGGAATTCTGCGGATCGGGAACTGCGGATGCGCACTGGCTGTGCGCTGCAATTCATATTACTACGCCCGTAGTGTATCACACGGGGGTTGCGTAAGTCCCGCCCCGGCCTGTAAACAGCAATCCGCAGCCCGTTTTTGTTCCCGGCCTTTGCATCGGGCTACAGCTAACGCACCACTTACCGGAGAAAACCATGAATCGTATCGTCCACATCGCGCTTAAGGTCGAAGACCTCGAAAAAACTTCGGCGTTTTACGAAAACGTATTCGGTTTCTGGGAAGCCGAAACGCGCAAGACCCGCGACCACCTCTCGCGCCACCTCACCGACGGCGAAATCGATTTCACACTGATGAAGTACGACGACGGCACCGACTCGGCGGAATCGAAAGCCTCGGGCGCCGGCCCCTGCATTCATCATTTTGCGGTGGAAGTCGACGACATCGAGAAATCGACCAAAGAGATTCTCTCTTACGGTTGCACCATCATCAGCGATCCGGGCGTGATTCCGGTGAAGTTCCGTGCCCCCGGCGGCACGGTGGCGGAGCTGGTGCCGCTCGGTCGTTACAAAAAACCGGTGCGCCCCGCAGCTAAATAAGCAGAGCCGTTGCGAACCCGAACGCCCATGGAATATCTCCGCCCTCTGCCCGCGACGCGGGAATTACCACGGACTGAATCGCCGCTGCCGCAAATGCATTAGCGGAAATGCTATTCTTTCAGCATGCAACGCAGCTACGTAATTGATGCGGCAAACGCGCCGTGGAAACGCGGCGTAAGTGAAGGCGTTTCCTTCGAATGTCAGGTGCTGCTGTCCGGCGAGGACGGCGGACCCGAGGCGCTGCGCTTCCGTTTCGACGATTGCCCGTCGGTTTATGCGCACATGCATCTGACGTCGCAGTTTCAGCTGTTGCTCTCCGGCGCGATGGAATTTCCGCGCGGCGTCAAACATCTCGACGCGCCGGCGATTCATTACACCGACCACAACATGCCCTACGGGCCGTTCGCCGTATCGAACCATCATGAGATGCTGGTGCTGCATCCGCGTTGCGGCGGCATTGTCTCGATGGCGAACAAGGAAGCGCGGCGCAAGATCAATCTGCGCGGGCGTCTGTACGCGGCCGTTGCGGAGGGTTTGCAATGGCATCCGCTGCCCGGCGCCGATGGCGCATCGTTCACCTATCTGATGCCGCCTGATATCGGCCCGATCGCCGCCATCGTCAAGGCGCCCGCCCATGCCGCGCTCAACATGCCGGCAGCGGAATTCGGGCGTTATGAGGTGGTGCTCGAAGGCTCGGTTATGATTAACGAACAGGAAATCGGCCCGCCGGGTTTGCGCTATATTTGCGGCGAAGAAACCGGCGAACCGTTGATCACCGGCGATCAGGGCGCCACCGTGGCGTTTCTGACCTTCGATAAAGATGCGCTCGAAGGCGGCATCACCGGTGAAGGTCTGTCCGTTGAAGCGGCTGAAGCGATGGCAAGAGCGATATAAGAAACCGGAGGTGCGAGATGACAGCAGCACAGGAATCTGCAAACAAATTTCGCGTTGTAGTATTCGCCGACTTTGTCTGCCCCTACAGTTTTCTCGCGGTTGAGCAGATCGACCGCATCGCGCGCGAATACGATGTTGAACCGCTGTGGCGCCCGCACTGGCTGCATCCGGATACGCCGCTTGAAGGCACGCCGCGCAAACGCGATGCCGCCGACGAGGAACGCCGCCATGCGTGGTTCAAGGAAATGGCGCCCGAACTGTACCCGAAAATGCGCTTTCCGGAAAAGCGCCATTACAGCTTTCACGCTTTCGAAGCGCTTGAATTCGCCGCCGACCACGGCCTCGATTTCGAATACAAGACAGCGGTCTACGATTTGTTGTGGATCGAAGGCCGCGACATCGGTGAGATCGAAACCCTGATGGCCGCCGCCGAACGCGTCGGCCTCGACCCCGCCGAACTGAAGACCGCGCTCGAAACGCCCCACTACGCCGAACGCGCACTCGCCGCGGTGGTGCAGGCGCACGATCTCGGCATCACCAACACGCCGACCATCTTCCTCGGCAAAACGCGCATCAACGGCTGGACCTACGACGAGGTGCTGCAAAAGGTGCTTGAAGAACAGGGCTTTCAACCGCGCGTCGCGCTCGCCGGTTGATCGAGAGGGCCGGGCGCAAGATTGAGCCCGGCTCCTTTGACTTAAGCGATCTCGTCTTGCAAGACGCTACAGCGGCTTGCGCCTTTCGTTCAACTCGATGTAGGTGCCCCACGGGTCGTAAAAAAACGCCAGCAGGTCGCCGGACTTTTCATTGCGCTCAACGGGCCGGTCCATCTTGTTACCGGCGGCTTCAAGCTTTTTGACGAAGGCATTGAGGTCCGTCACATCAAAGCCGATGTGATCGAGCACGCGCCCTTTGGTGGTGACGGCCGGTTTGTCGGTTTTTGCAAAGCGCATCTGCACACCGGGCACGTCGGCAACCGGACTGTCGGCGCGCACACCCGGCTTGGCGCCGAAGGTCTGCACGTACCAGGCTTGCGCCTGCGGGATCACCGCCTCCGGCAGAAATAGGTGGACGTGCTCGTGGCGGATCGGCACCGTTTGCGTTTTGTCTTCGAGAATTTCCATGCGCAGACCGTCGGGCGTTTCGACGTAGGCCTGATCGAGCCGATTGTTGTTGCCGGGCAGCACCGTTACGCCATTGGCCTTCCAACGTGCAACCGACTCCTGCACATTGTTGACGACAAAACCGACGTGGTTCACCACCGAGCCGATGGTGCCGCCGTTCGCCGGCGGTGAGCCCGGGCGCTGATGCAGAAAGACAGCAACACCGGGAAAGCGCACGATTTCAAAGTCGCCCGGCTTGATTGGAGTGCCGCCCATGCCGACAAAAATTTTCTTGCTGGCTTCGACGTCTTTCGAGTTCAGATGCCAGTGCCCCATTGTCACGCCCGCTTCATTGGGCGGGTAGGCCTGCGCCCACGCTGTACCTGCCGCCAGCATTGATACGAACCATAGTGCTGATATTATTTTTTTCATCGCCGTCTCCCCCTGTTGAGTTGCAATAAATCAATGCATCGCCGGCGCTCCGCCTGTGACGTGAACTTCGAGCGGCGACGCCGGATACTGAATGCCACCCTCGGCAAACTTCGCGACGATGGCGCGGTTGAGATCGCCGCCAACTGAAGCGTAGTCGGTGACCTTGACCCACGGTGCGACTGCGATAGTAATGGCACCGGCTTCGAGTTTGGTAACGCCGATCACGGCCGCCGGTTCCTGCAGCACGCAGGCATTGGCGCTGACCACTGCCTTCACGGCGGCAAGCGCGCCTTCGAGATCTTTCGCCCGCGCGATGCTGACACTCAGATTCACCTGTCGGATCTGGCCGTAGTTGTGCAGAATTTCGCCGACCAGTTTGCGGTTGGGCACCACGATGATGGATTTGTCGGCGTGACTCAGGCGCGAGTCGAAGAGATCGATCGACTCGACCTGACCTTCGACACCGACGATCGAGATGTATTCGCCAACACGAAACGGTTTCGTGAAGATAATGGTCAACCCCGCGACCATATTGCCGAGCACGCCCTGCATGGCCAATGCGATGCCGGCGCCGGCGACACCGAGGCCAGCGATCAAAGGCAGCAGTTCAACGCCGAGGTTCTGCAACGCCATGATGAAAAACAACGCCAGCACCACCAGCCGCAGCAGGCGCACCAGCAGTATGCGCACCGGCGGGTCAAGACGCAGCCTGTCGAGCGAACGGTCAAACATGCGGCCCAGCGTGCGGCCGGCATAAACACCGGCGATGATGATGAGGATAGCGACAACGACCTTGGGGCCGAATTTGATGGCAAGATCAATCAGCGTGCTTTTGGCGTGGTCGAGCAGTGCGAATTGGTTATCCATGACGTATTCCGGTGTGGTTGAATTGAGTTGAGCGGATGGTGCTTATATTAGTGCATGCAGCGTGCAGACGGGTATGCGTCGCAAAACGGGCATCTGTTCCGGACATTCGATAATCCACCATAAAATCAAATGCCGGACGGCGGCATCGGCGGGCGGGCACCGGTTAGTTTGATGCAGGCACTTGATTTTTACTTTTAATGTAACTATATTTATTACATATGACTGCGAACGCGCGATTTTCGATGGCCGTGCACATCATGACGGCGATGGCCTACCTGGGCGAGAAAGTCTCGTCGGCGTTTTTATCGAAATCGGTCAACACCAACCCGGTGGTGGTGCGGCGGCTGCTCGGCGATTTGAACCGCGCCGGCCTGATCAAGGCCGAACGCGGCAAGGCCGGCGGCTTCATGCTGGCGCGCAGCCCGCGCGAGATTTCACTGCTGGCGGTGTATCGATCAGTGATGAAGGATGAAGCTTTGATGAATTTGCACGACAACCCGGAGAGCAAGGGCTGCGTGGTGAGCTGCAAGGTGCGCGGCGTGCTGTCCAAACATTTGCAGAAGGCGCAAAACGTTTACGAACGCGAACTCGAAAAAGTTTATTTGTCGGACATCAATAAAGTGATGTGATTTTTTTTGCCCCTAAATGTAACTGTATTTGTTACTTTATTACAGGAGTTTTACCATGAAGCTGAAAGACAAAATTGCAGTGATCACCGGCGGCAACAGCGGCATTGGCCTCGCCACCGCCAAACTGTTTATCGCCGAAGGCGCGCAGGTGGTGATCCTCGGCCGCGATGAAAAAACGCTGGCTGCAGCCGGCAAGGAACTTGGCGGCAAAGCCGTCACGCTGAAGACCGACGTCGCATCGGTCAAACAAATCGAAACCGCAGTGGCGGATGTTGAGCGGCGCTTCGGCAAAATCGACATTTTGTTTGCAAATGCCGGCATTGCTGAATTCGCGCCGCTGGAACAGGTGGACGAAAAATTCTTCGACAAGACCTTCAACATCAACGTCAAAGGTCTCTACTTCACGACGCAGAAATTCGCTCCTCTGCTGCGCGACAGCGGCGCGGTGGTGTTTACCTCGAGCATCGTCAATCAAAAAGGCTGGCCCGGCACCAGCGTCTACGCGGCAAGCAAGGCCGCGGTGCGTTCTCTGGCACGCACGCTGGCGTCGGAATTGATTGCACGGAGAATCCGCGTCAATGTGCTGAGCCCCGGACCGATCGAAACGCCGATCTTCGGCCGCCTCGGCATGCCGGAAGCTGAAGCGAAAGCAATGGCCGAAGGCATCGTGCAGCAAAATCCGATGCGTCGTTTCGGTTCTGCCGATGAGATGGCGAAGGTTGCGCTGTTTCTCGTCAGCGACGATTCGTCGTACATGACGGGCGCGGAAATCGGCGCGGATGGCGGTGCGGGGCAGTTGTAAAGCATCAGGGCAAACCATATATCAACAAGGTCATTCCCGCGAAGGGGGGAATCCAGGAAGTTCTTGCTATTTTCCAGGGGTGGAACTGGACTCCCGCCTTCGCGGGAGTGACAGCCCCTGCTAACACTCGGTTAGTCCGCGCGGATGTCTGCGTCTTTGACCACTTTGCCGAGCCGCGCGATTTCGGCTTTGACCTTGGCTGTAAATTCCGCCGGCGTGCTGGCAACCGGTTCCATGCCGGCGCCGGCGAGTTTCTGTTTGATCTCCGGTTGATTGAGGGCGCGCGAAATTTCAGACTGCAGGCGATTGATGATCGCCACCGGCGTGCCGGTCGGCGCAAACATACCGGTGTTGGTTTCGAGTTCGTAGCCGGGCAGGCCTGACGATGCGATGGTCGGCAATTCGGGAAACAGCGCCGACGGCTGCGCGCTGGTAATCGCCAGCGCGCGCAAACGGCCCGACTGCATATGCGGTACCGCAGCACCCGCGCCGGCGAACATCATATGCACCTGTCCGCCAACCACCGCGGTGAGCCCGGGGCCGGTGCCGCGGAACGGCACGCGCACGATGTTCACCCCCGCCATCGATTTGAAGAGTTCGCCTGAGAGATGGCTCGCCGCGCCGATCGAGCCGGCGGCATAGTTGTATTCACCGGGCTTTGCCCTGGACAGCGCGATCAGCGCTTTCACCGAGGTCGGCGGAAACGACGGATGCACCAGCAGTATGTTCGGCGCATTCACCGCGAGCGTAACCGGTGCGAAATCGCGCAGCGTGTCGTAGTTGGTGCGTTGTATCAGCGGCAGCGTCCACAGCGAAGGGCTGAACACGATCAGCGTATAGCCGTCGGCCGGCGCGCGCGCGACGATATCGATGCCGATGACGCCGCTGGCGCCGCCGCGATTATCGACGATCACCGGTTGATGAAACCGGTTGTTCAGGCCCTGCGAGATCAGGCGCGCCGTCAAATCGGCAACGCCGCCCGGCTCGGTGGTAACGATGCGGATCGGCTTGTGCGGATAAGTCTGCGCCACGGCAATGCCTGTGCACAGCGACAGCACAGCCATTGCCGTCGTTCGCAACGGACGCGACACGAGAATTACCTGCCCGGCTGCATGCCGAGTTCTTTGTAGACCTTCGCCGCTTCGGGCGACGAAAGATAGGTCAATAGCGCCTGCGCAGCAGCCGGCGATTTCGCTTTGCTGTGGATGTAACCAACCAGCCCGGTCGGCGTTGAAATTTCGCGCGGCAGTACGCCGACGACTTCAACAGCGGGATCGTGTATCTCGCTCAGGAATGTGAGGCCGATCTCGACTTCACCCTTGGCGATGGCCTCCATCGCGCCGGCGCCGCCCTGCACACGCTTCAATGTCGGCTTCATCTGCTCGACGATGCCGAGCTTTTTCAGTGTTTCGTCGAAACTTGCGCCAGCGGCCGCGCCGCGCGCACCATCGGGAATCGATACCGACTTTGCCGCCAGCAGCACTTTCCGCACTGCATCAGCGGTTGAGATATCGGGTTTGGGCGCGCCCTTGCGCACCGCCAGCGCAACCGCGACAGTGGCAAGCGGCGTTTCACTTGAGGTAATGACATGACCGGTAGCGGTAACTTCACCGAGCGGCGGCTGCACGACAGGCACATCAAACATCTCGCCCTTCATGACCTGCTGCTTGGTGCCGTTACCCGAGCCGAACGTCGCATTGACCTTGTGGCCGGTCTTGCGCTCGAAATCCGGAATCATTTTCTGGATCGGCGCGCGGATGCCGCCCGGCGCGATGAGTGAAACTTCGTCGGCCGCTGCGCCGCCGCTGTTGAGTGCAATCAATGCTGCGGCAGCCGGCACAAGAAACTGCTTCATGGTAACTCCTCCGTTTGATGATTTTTTTGTTGGATAACGCGCTTTATAACGGCAGCTTAGCAGAGGCGGCGCGAACAGGTTTAATACGTGTGAGCAGTCACTGTCACCGCTTGGTTTTGCACTGCATAAGCCGTGCCGGATTTAAATTCACAACGGCATTCAAGCGGATGCGAAATCTTTTTTGCGCCGGATCAAACTGGCACGCAAATAGACATCGAATAGCGCTTGACGTCGCTCTGCGCGAAGAGTCAACTGAATGTGCTTCGGCGATTCGGTTCGGAACGGGTTCCCAGACTAACCAGTGATGACCGGGGGCTGCCTTAAAGTTTGCTGTTGCGCGCGCCCCTCATGCGGGTGAGCCTGAAGCGAACGGGTAGCAACCACCCTCGATGCAAGTTTGAGGATAGTTCCGGATCGAAGCACCGGAGTAGTAGGCCAGGTGGGTGCGGCGTATGGTGCACGTCACCTGTTTCCCTGCGGGGCATGGCAGGCGTAGTAGAAGCCGTCTATGGAGAACCTCTATCGATGAACCTTCCAACAGCGCGACCCTGAAACCGGGTAAATAAGACCGGCATACGTTACGGCAACGTGACGACACCAAAGCCACAGCTCGTGGCAAAACTGCGAAGCCCTGCGAATCTATCGCGGGGCTTCGTGTTTGCGGCCGGCCTTTGCAGAAACACGGACCGCCGGCGGTCGCCGCGTGCCCAGTTTGCCGAGCAATACGATGCGCCGCTTGTCGACCTGAACATACCCGCCGACCTGCAGGCTCTTCATCACCCGATGAACCATCTCGCGCGTCGCGCCGGTCATGCTTGCAATCTCGCATTTTGAAGGCGGTTGCAAAACAACGCGTTTACCGTCCACCAGCTCGGCCATGTCGGTCAGCACGCGCGCCACGCGACCGTACACATCCAGCAGCGCGAGGCTTTCGATCTGGCGGTCGGCGTCGCGCAGCCGCCTGACGATGGCGCGCGTCATGTACATGCCAAGGGCAGGATTCTCCGACAGGCAGCGCATAAAATTCGCTTTAGGCAGATGCAACACCTCGCTCGGCTCCTGCGTCTGCACGCTGGCGAGGCAGCGTTTGTCATCGAACAGGCCCATTTCTCCGAAGAAGTCCGGCGCGCGCAGATGCGAGAGCGTCACCTCGTGACCGGTATCGCCGACGATCAGGACTTTGGCGCGACCCGATAACAATATGTAAAAGCCGTCGGTTTTCGCGCCTGCGCGCAGCAACACGGACTTGCGCGAATGGCTGCGCACAGTGGCGCACGCCATCAGTCCCGACAGCTGCGTATTCGACAGCGTCGCGAACAACGGCATGTTCTGCATGATTTGCGTGGATATCATTGCCGGCTCTATCGAAAATGACCTTGCCGCACCACTCATGCCGACGACACGAAAGCAGCAGGCAACCCGCGCACACTACAGCGTTGAAGGCCCGCCGTATGTTCGCTACCTCACATTCATTCTGACGACGGCACCGGCGCAAGAAGCGGCGCTTGGCGGCCAAACAACCGCATGCCGGTCGCGCAAACTGCGCGCACTAAGACTGCGTTGCGGCGGCGCGTGCGCTGGCGGCTTCTTCGATCAGGCGGTCGAAGCTTTCAGGCAATCTGATTTCACGTCCGATCACGTCGGGGCAATAGCCCTGCATCCACAACGCGTGGCTCGAATGCCCGCCACCGGCAACTACGAGGCCGATGTTTTCGGCCTTCGCCGCAATCGGCCACGGATCGAGCTGCATGCTGTCGCGCGCGACCTGCGTCGAGGCAATCTCCATCCACGCGGGGCCGCCGGCCTTGCGCATGTCTGCCATCGGGATTTTCGAATGTTCAAACAACCATTCGCGTATCTTCGTTTTGGTCCAGCCGAGCGAGGCGAGATCCGCCGCCACCACTTTCGACAGCACGACGATGCCCGGCGTGCCTTCGGCGTAACCGTAGATGTAATGGATGTCCGGCACACGCAGGTACTGCGCGATGCGATGCAGGCCCTGGATAACGTCTTCTTCCTTGGTTTCTTTTTTTGCACCGCGGCGGAAAATATTCGTCGCGCCGTTCGCAAACGCCAGCGAAATGCAGTTGCTGCCGCGTTTGAAACCGTGACGCTCGGTGGTATGCAGTTCCCAACCTTCGGGCAGGCCGGCTTCGTCCTCGGCAAACACCGCGTTGGTAAAACGCATCTGGCCGAATACCGCCATGGTGCCGGTGGCCGGCAATGCACCGCCGAGGTTCTGCTGCATCAATCGCAGCGCGCGGCCGATGCTCGCACCCGCCGGATGCTGCGGATCTGGGCCGAGCAGACCGAAACCGGAATTGAGGCGGATTTGCTTCGCGATCGGGCCGCTCACAATCACCACCGCAAAAGGACTGCCCGAAGTGGCCTGCAGCAGCTCGCCCATCGCCGACGGTTCAAAAAAAGCTTCCACCACGGCAATCAGCACCGGCAGATATTCAGGCCGCCCGCCCGCCATCGCCAGCGCAATTGCGCAGGATTCAACCGTAGTAACGGCGCCGCGCGAAGGAAATTTTCCGAGCACCTGCGCGCGCGGCAGCGCCGAGCCGCGCAGGATCCAGTTGACGCGTTCAGCAGTGGCCGGCCACAGCGGCAGGCCGTCGCCCCACAGATTCGCCATCAACAATTCATTGGCTTTGTTGAGCGCGTCTTCGTAAGTCTCACCCTCGACGCTCAACATGCGCCCGACACCGGCGCGTATCTTGTTTGATTTCCAGCCGGTCAGCGCGTCGTAAAACTCCTGCTTGCGCGCCGCCAGCGGTGATAGATCGGCGCTCGGCAAAAACTCCGGCGTCTGAAACGTCACCATCGCAATATCCGGCGGCAGGCCGATGCCCGACACCGCGTTCTTCACCACACCGACAAATTCCTGACGTGTGAGCACCACTGTCGGGATGCCCATTGCTTCCAATCGCGCGGCTGCACGGCCGCAGGCTGTTGAGCAGGCCCCTCAGGCTGCGTTACCGACAATGACGGCATCCACCCCGCTGTCTCTGACCTGCCGGCAGACTTCTTCGGTGCCGATAACGGTGTTGCCCTGCGGATAACTGTCTTCGGACAATACTTCGATACCGGGGAAATCGGCTTCCAGCATGGTCTTGACCATCGGCAGCATGCGATAAGCCTGCCATTGGCCGTTCGACAGCATGCCGATTTTTTTGCCGGCGAGCGACGACAGCCGCTTCGCGTGCGGTGTCGATGCATCCAGCGTGCCGGACGGATCGTGAAATTCGAGCTTGACCATCTGCTTCCCCCTGATGATATGCGCCACTTTGCGTGGCGGATTTGCAAGCGCCATTATGAGCCGCAATGCGCGGCGTTTCCAGTTGCGCGCGGCGTTATAATCTGCGCGCATCCGCGCCCGTGTGCGCCAGTCAATCGGTTCAATTTCCGGAGCAACGCATGTTTACCCGCATCGACCACGTAATGATTTGTGTGCCCGATCTGAACAGCGGCATCGAGCAGTTCAAAAAACTCGGCTTCAACGTTTATGCGGGCGGCAACCACCCGGGCAAAGGCACGCACAACGCGATCGCCTTCAATCAGGACGAATACATCGAGCTGCTGGCAATCCGCGACAACGCCGAATATCTGGCGGCGTCAAAGGCCGGCGGTTTGCCCGGGTTCATCGCCGCAGGCGGCGGTCTCCGGTATATCGCGATACAAAGCGACAATCTCGACGCCGATGTGGCGGCGATGCGCAGCCGCGGCGTCGATGTGAACGATGCGGTTGAAAACAGCCGGCGCACGCCGGACGGGCAGCAACTCAAATGGAAAGCTGCAACATTAGGGGCAAAGAATGCACTGCCGGTTTTTTTCATCGAGCATCTGACGCCGGTTGAAGAACGCCGCAAGCAGGTGCCAGTGGCAGGCCAACATCCGAATGGCGCTACATTTATCGATCGCGCCTATATCGTCGATCACGATGCCGAAGCCGCTGCCGCGGTTTACGCCAAAGTATTCGGCGTGCCGACGCCGGCACTGGTCAAAGGTACGGTCATCATGTCGAACATGGCGCCGTTTCAGCTGGGCAGCACCGGCTTGTGCGTGGTTACGCCCTACGCCGACGGACCGGCCGCCGATGCGTTGAAGCGCCGCGGGCCGGGCCCGTTTCAGGTGCTCTATCGCACCACCAGCATGGGCGCGGCGGCGCGCTGGGCGCATGAACACGGTTTGCCGCCGCTGCCGCGCGGCGTGCGCAACAACGGCGAACACGCGATGCTGGCGACACCTGACCTTGCCTGCGGTGCCTATGTTGGATTCGTCGGGCCGGAGTAATTGCGGCGCGCGCCTGCGGCCGGCGCAAAAAAAAGGAGCAGCAAGGCATGTGCGCTTGCTACTCCGTGAGCGGTCAGGTGCCTGGGAGGTTCACCTGACCCGTGGTTTGCGCCACCGTGCCATTCCTTGAAATCGGGGGACAAGAAGAAAGAACACAATCCTACTTATAGGCCGCGCTTGCGACCGCGCTTTGACGCATATCAATATTGCGCGGGTTTTAGCGGCGGGAATCCGTTCAGACGGTCCGACAGACCGGCGGGTTGCTCAAAAACGCGATTTGTTGGCGCCGGCCTTTTTATCCTTGTCGTAGAGCATGCCTTCGGTGTCTTTCTGCTTGGCCGTGAGGTCCATGCCCTCGACAAAGGTATTGGGATAGACGAAACCGCAAGTCAACAGCATCAGGATCATGCGGAACGCATGTCCGGCAGCGCCGCCCTTGCCTACCGGCACGATGTTCGGATTCAGAACCGGTGTGGCCTTGTTTGAAGTTTGATCCATTGTGAACTCCTGTTAATCGCCGGCAAAAAACCGGGCGAAACGGAGTGTACGACAAAACTTTGTCATTGTCTGTGCGGTAACCCACATAGCCCGCCGAAGCGCCGCGGCCGGCTAACGCAAACCGGGCAGTAACTCGAGTATTCCGCCGGCGAATATCTCGACCGCCACCGCGGCGAGCAGCAAACCCATAATGCGAATGGCGACGTTGATACCGGTAGTGCCGAGCCACGCACTCACCGGCGTGGCGACGCGCAGCGCGATCCATGTCACCAGCGCAACCAGCGCGCAGCACAGAATGATCATGCCGGTGTGCGCGAGCGATGAACGGCCGGTGGCGTAAATAATCGTGGTTGAGATCGCGCCGGGGCCGGCGAGCAGCGGAATCGCCAGCGGCACGACGGCGATGCTTTCCTTGTCGACGGCTTCCTTTGCTTCTTCCCTGGTTTGTTTCTCGCCGCTGGGTGCTGCGTGCATCATCGAAATCGCCATCAGCAGAATGAGAATGGCGCCGCCGACCTTGAACGACGCTAGCGAAATGCCGAAAAACGCCAGCAGATGCTCGCCGGCGATAGCCGAAACGATGAGCACAATGCCAACCGACAGGCTGGCGACGCGCGCGATGTTTCTACGGTCGGCCTCGCCGTGCTGCGCGGTCATACTGACAAACAGCGGCACCGTGCCGATCGGGTTGACGATAACGATCAGCGCCAGAAAGAACTTCGTATATGCAGCCCAGTCGAGCATGTTTTAATCCGATGCAATGCGCGCGGCCGATGCAATACGCATCGCACCCGCTATTTCTTCTTGCTGTTTGCCGCGCGTATCTTTTTCTCTTGCTCGGCGATCCGCGACAGCAGTTTCGCATCGGGATCTTTCCAGGTACCGCCGCCGGCGCGCGCCATGAAGGCAACCGCACGCGCAAATTCTTCGAGCTTCAGGTCGGCGCGGCCGCCCTTGGCCGGCATGCCGCCCTCGCCGATCCAGGCGTCGGTCGTGACGTGAATCTGGCCTTCGCCGAGCAGCTTTTTCCACGCCGCCTTGTCGCCGAATTTAGGCGCGCTCGCCACGCCGGCGGCGTGGCACGTCGCGCAGGTTTCCTGATAGACCTGCTCGCCCGATTTGAGATCCTGCGCGGATGCCGCCCGCATGCCGGCAATCGATAACGCGGCAATCAGGCAGGCGGCGCCGGCAGATGCATAAAGATCACTTTTGAACATGCAACTCTTCCTTCAGAGTTTATTTTGATTTGCCGCGCATGCGCAGCGCATACTGCAGCAAGATTAAACCAGAATCCGGCGCCGCAGTAAAAACAACGGCTCCCGTGCGCCGGAGATTCAGCGTCTGCTGTCGCGCTTGATCCCGCGCAATACGGCCCCATATCGAAGAGGGCAGGATGGCGCTGCGCGGCCGCGTAACGCAGGAAGGAATTGAACGATGAAATACAAGGATTACTACAAGGTTCTCGGGGTCGAGAGAACGGCGAGCGCCGATGACATCAAAAAGGCCTATCGCAAGCTCGCGCATAAATTTCACCCCGACGTGTCGAAAGTTAAAGACGCCAAGGAAAAATTCCAGGAAATCGGCGAAGCTTACGAGACGTTGAAGAACGCGGAGAAACGCGCCGCCTACGATCAACTCGGCAGCGGCTTTCAGGCCGGGCAGGATTTCCGTCCGCCGCCCGACTGGGGGCAGCAGTTCGGCCATGGCGGCAACGGGCAATCTTCCTTTGATGAAGCCGATCTCGCCGATTTGTTCGCCGGCTTGTCGGGGCGGCGCGCCGGTGCCCGCATGTCGATGCCGGGCCGGGATTATGAAGTCGACACGCGCATCACGCTCGAACAGGCCGCCGCCGGCACCGAAGTCGAACTCAATCTAAATGTCGTCGAACACGACGCACAGGGCGTGCCGCGGCGTGTGCCGCAAACGCTGCGCGTGCGCGTGCCGAAGGGGGCGAACGCAGGTCAGCGCCTGCGCATTGCCGGCAAAGGCGGCAAGGGTTACGACGGCGGGCGCGACGGCGATCTTTATTTGAACATTTCATTCGCGCCGCATCGCCTGTATCGCGCCAGCGGCCACGATCTGTATATCGATCTGCCGCTGGCGCCGTGGGAAGCCGTACTTGGCGCCAGCGTCGAAGTACCCACGCTGGACGGCGCAGTGCGTCTCAAAGTACCGGCGGGCACCAAAGCCGGGCAGCAACTGCGTTTGTCGAAACGCGGACTACCGTCACGCGATGGCGCAGGTGATCTATATGCGGTGGCGCAGATCGTCGTGCCGGCGACGCCAACCGCGCGCGAAAGCGAATTGTTTCAACAACTCGCCGGCGAATCGAAATTCGATCCGCGCAGCCATTTCAGCGGCGCGAAGGAGACGGCATGATGAAAATCGAAATTACCGAAGCGCTGTGGCTCGATGCGCAACATGAATTTACGCTGCTGGAAATGGCCGGGCTATCGGGTTTGTCGCCGGACATGCTGCAACAACTCGTCGAGCTTGACGCCTTGCCGCCGCGCAACGCCGCGGCGCCGACATTCGGCGCCGACTGCCTGGACATGGCGCGCACCGCCGGCCGCCTGCGCAACGACTTCGAACTCGATGCCGGCGCACTGGCGCTGGTGATACGGCTGCTCGAACGCGTGCGCGGCCTCGAAGATGAAATGCGTGCCTTGCAGGCGCGCCTGCCGCAACACCTGCTTTAGTCGCGCATGGATGCCATTCACGTCGTCTGCCCGCATTGCCACGCTACCAACCGCGTGGTGCGCGAACGGCTTGAGGCGTCGCCGCGCTGCGGCAGTTGCAAAGAGTCACTGCTGCCGACCTATCCGCTCGAACTCAACACCGCCGGCTTCGACCGGCACCTTGGCGCTGACGAACTGCCGCTGATTGTGGATTTCTGGGCGCAGTGGTGCGCGCCCTGCCGCATGATGGCGCCGGCCTATACAGCAGCGGCGGCGCAACTCAAATTGAAAGCGCGACTGGCCAAACTCGATACCGAAGCCGAGCCGGAGATCGCCGCGCGATTCGGCATCCGCAGCATTCCGACGTTGATTGCTTTCAGCAACGGCCGCGAGATCGCGCGTCAGGCCGGCGCAATGGATCTGCAGAATCTGCTGGCCTGGATCAGCACTCATCTCCGCCACATATAACGCTGATGCCGCAGTCATTGGACAGACCGCGCAGCCTCAAGCAAACTCGGGGGCTATGACGACTCCAACAGAAAACGCGGCGCGGCCGCACGATTTTCCACCCGTGGTCAGCCTGATGCTCAACGTCGGCCACGGCATCGACCACATGTTTCTCTTGATCTTCGCCACCGCGGTGGCGTCGATCGCGGTTGAATTCGGCTTCAAGAACTGGGCCGATCTGATGCCGTACAGCGTCGGCGCCTTCGTCATGTTCGGTCTCGGCGCGCTGCCGGCCGGCCGTCTTGGCGACCTGTGGGGACGCCGCAACATGATGATCGTTTTTTTCATCGGCATCGGCGCCTCGGCGCTGCTCGTCGCACTGACGCAGAACGCCTGGCAACTGGCAGCCAGCCTGACGCTGCTCGGCGTGTTCGCCGCGATCTATCATCCGGTCGGCATTCCGATGCTGGTGCAGAACGTGAAAAATCCGGGCGAAGTCATCGGCATCAACGGCTTGGCCGGCAATCTCGGCATTGCGGTGGCGGCAGTGATGACGGGCCTGCTGATCAAGTGGGCGGGCTGGCGCGCTGCCTTCGCGTTACCGGGGCTGATCGCGATTGCCGCCGGCATCGTGTTTGCAATGAAATGTCCGCGCGAAACCGAAGCGCCGTCCAAACGCAAGGGCAAGGCGCGCGTCGAACTGACGCCGGAATTGCTGGCGCGCGCGTTTTTCGTGATGACGGCGGCGGCAGTCACCAGCAGCCTGCTGTTCAATTTCACCACCAACGGCAATTCGCAACTGCTGTCGGAAGCGTTTCTCGGTGTGATCGAAGATCCGGCGGTGCTGGGCGCAATGCTAGCGGTGATTTATACGATCGCGTCGTTTGCGCAAATCGTGGTCGGCCGCTGGATCGACCGCATGCCGTTCAAGTCGCTGCAGCTGTGGATGTCGGTGGCGCAGGTGCCGCTCTTGATCATCGCCGCGCATGTGCAGGCCTGGGGCATGTTCGCAGCACTGCTGGCGGTAATGATTTTCGTCTTCGGCTCGATTCCGTTCACCGACGCAATGATCGTGCGCTACGTCGACGACCGGTTGCGTTCGCGCGTTGCCGGCATGCGGCTGACGGTGTCGTTCGGCATCAGTTCGCTGGCGGTGTGGCTGCTCGGCCCGCTGGTCAAGGGCATCGGCTTCTCGGCGCTACTGTGGATAATGGCCGGCATCGCTTTGATCAAGGCCGGCATCGTCTTGATGCTGCCCGACGAACCGGCCGACGCCGAACGCGCCTAGCGCGCAATTTCTTCATGCAAGGAGCCGCACCATGAGCGCCAATCCCGAAGTCCGCCCGCCGCTGCCGCCGTTCACGCGCGAAACTGCAATCCAGAAAGTGCGCGCCGCCGAAGACGGCTGGAACAGCCGCGATCCTCAACGCGTCTCGCTCGCCTATACGCCGGACACGCAATGGCGCAATCGCGCCGAGTTTCCGCGCGGCCGCGCCGACGTTGTGCAATTTCTGACGCGAAAATGGGCGCGCGAGCTCGACTACCGGCTGATCAAGGAGTTATGGGCCTTCGACAACAACCGCATCGCCGTGCGCTTTGCCTATGAATGGCGCGACGATTCCGGCCACTGGTTCCGCTCCTACGGCAACGAGAACTGGGAATTCAACGCGCTGGGCCTGATGCACTATCGCTATGCCAGCATCAACGATATGCCGATTGCGGAGAGCGAACGCAAATATCACTGGCCGCTGGGGCGCCGTCCCGATGATCACCCGGGGCTGAGCGCGCTCGGGTTGTAAGCGCACACCAACCGCCGCACGCTCGCTTTATGGCGTGCAGCCCTCGTCGGCCGTGCGCTCGACAAACGGCACACAGGGCACAGCCACTGCGGCGATCGCATCGACGCGCACGACAGCGCGCCCCGCCGCCCGCCGTGCCAGCACGCGGCGACGCCAGATGCGGTGCGTTGCGAAATAACCGATAGCACCCGAGGCAATCGCCAGCAACAGGGTGCCGAGCAACAACGGCTGACCGTGCACCAGAAACATGTTCCAGCCCGCGCCCATCCACTCACTGGCTGGCACTTCGGGCGCGACCGCACGCAGCCCGACCGATTGCAACAGCAGCGCGCCGAGCTGGTAGGCGGCGTAATAGATCGGCCCGAAGGTCAGCGGGTTGCTGATGAACGTCGAGGTTGCGGCCGCCAGCGGGCTTGCCCGCAGCAGCAAAGCAGCAATCACCGCAGCCGGGATCTGACCGATCGGGATCAAGACTGCGGTCGCGGCGCCGATGGCAACACCACGCGCGACGCCGCGCCGGTCAAAACGCCAGGCGCGGGGTTCGCGCGCGCGCGGGCCGAGCCAGCGCAGCCAGCGGCTCTGGCTCAGGCTTTCGGCACTCGGCTTGTAACGATGAAACACGTGATGAACCCCTTAACAAGCGCCCCGCCGGCGGCGTGCGGGGCAAAAACCAATTCCGGCGCGGCGCGACGGCCTCACCGCCATCGCATCCACTTCACCTATCTTTATAACGGAGCAATGTGACAAAAGTTAACGCGCCGGCAAAATATTTGCCGGCGGCAGCCGGTGCGCCGCAATGCGCTGACATATTTGATGGACTGCAGTGCCGGTGCAAAGTTCCTGCGGCGTCGGCGTCGGCGGTTATGGATTAAAGTAAAGGACCGGGCGCCGCACAAAAAGACGCCGGATCCACAGGAGGAGTAATGAGCTGGAAATATCCGGCCTGCGCAGCACTCGCTGCAGGCATAGCGCTCGCTGCTGCAGTCAACTCGCAGGCGCAAACCTATCCGTCGCAACCGGTGCGCATGCTGGTCGGCTACGCCGCGGGCGGCGGCGCTGACGGCATCATCCGCGCGGTTGCACCGGAACTTTCCGAAGCGCTCGGACAACCCGTCATCATCGACAATCGGCCCGGCGGCGGCACCGTGATTGCCACGCAAGCGGTTGCTACCAGCAAACCCGACGGCTACACGATGTATGTGATGGACCACGCCTTTATCGTCAACCCGGTCCTGGTCGGCAAGCTGCCGTACGACAGCCTGCGCGATTTTGTTCCGGTGAGCGGAATCTCGTCGTCGAGCACCACGCTGATGGTGGTGCACCCTTCGCTGCCGGTGAAATCGGTGAAGGAACTCGTCGCGCTGGCGCGCGCGCATCCGGGCAAACTGGATTTTGCGTCGGGCGGCAACGGTACGGTACCGCATGTGATGGGCGAATTGTTCAACGCGGTGGCGAAAATCAAACTCATGCACATTCCGTACAAAAGCACCGGGCTGGCAATTTACGCGGTGACCAGCGGCGAGACCATGGTTGCCTTCGGCGGCATCTTCGCAGCCAAAGGGCTTGCCGACACCGGCAAGCTGCGGCCGCTGGCAATTGCGAGCGCAACGCGCAGCGACGTCATGCCGGCGGTGCCGACCTTTGCCGAAACCGGCTGGCCGGCGATCGATGCGACCAGCCACCGCGGCATCCTCGCGCCGGCGAACACGCCGCGTGAAGCGATCACGCGCATGAACGCGGCGATCAACAAGGTGCTGCTGATGCCGGCGGTGCGCGCACGCATGACCGAGGTGGGCTACGTTGTCACCGGCGGCATGCCCGAGGACTTCGGCCGCACCGTGAAAAGTGAAATGGATAAGTGGAGTAAGATCATCCGCGACGCCGGCATCAAGGTCGAATAGCGGCGCATCCACAACAATCAAAGACGATCTGCAGATCGCACACCCCAGGGAGATATCATGCGCGTTGCAACAATCATCGTAATGTCCGGCGTTATCGCTGTGTGCGCCGGCGCCCCCGCAGCGCAGGCCCAATCCGCCGCGGAGAATCCGCTGATCGGGGCCTGGCGCGTCAGCGAAATCGCCGAAACCAACCGGCCGCCAATCACCGAGCCGCAGCCGGGGCTGCTGATTTTTACACGCCGGCACTTCAGCCTGACGCGTATTAACGGCACCAAACCGCTGCCGGAATATCCGTCGAACGACAAAGCCAGCGATGCCGACAAGGTCGCGGTGTTCAATGCAATCTATGTCAACGCCGGCACTTATACCGTCAGCGGCAACCTGCTGGAGACCAAGGCGCTGGTCGCCAAAAGCGCATTCGCGATGGCTAACGCAGGCAATCAGTTCGATATCGCGCTCAGCGGCAACACGCTGGTGCTGACGCAAAAGCCGGCGGGGCCGAAGATCACGCTGACGCGCCTCGAATAAGCGGCCGCTGAGGACGCATCATGAAACCACACGCGGGGCTGAAGGCAATGCTGCGCATCGCCGCCGCCATCGTGCTGGCTGCCAGCACAATGGCCGGCGCCGCCGAAATCAAGGTGCTGTCAACGATGGCGCTGCGTTCCGTGATGGAAGAAATGATTCCGCCATTCGAGCGCGCCAGCGGCCACCGTGTGGTCATCGAATTCGAAACCTCCAACATCATGGCGAACCGCGTGCGCGACGGCGAGGCCGCCGATCTCGCGATACTCACGCCGGCCCTGCTCAATGAACTCGCCAAACTGGGGCGCACCGTAGCCGGCAGCAACGTCACGCTGGCACGCTCCGGCGTCGGCATCGTGGTGCGCAATGGCGCGCCCAAACCCGACATCAGCACGGTGGCCACGCTCAAACGCGCGCTGCTCGAAGCAAAATCGATTGCTTATACCAGCACCGGGCAAAGCGGCACTTACTTCGCCGGCCTGATCGAAAAACTCGGTATCGCCGCCGAGGTAAAAGCCAAAGCAAAAATTCCGGCCGGCGGTTCGACCGGCGAACTCGTCGCCAGAAACGAAGCGGAAATGGCCGTGCAACAAATACCCGAGCTGATGGCTACGCCGGGAGTGCAATTCGTCGGACCGTTGCCTTCGGAAGTGCAATTCATGACGGCGTTCTCGGCGGGCCTGTGTACGGCGGCAAAACAAGCGCAGGCGGCGCAGGCACTGATCGATTTTCTGTTGACGCCGCAGGCGGCACACGTGATCAGGGCCAAAGGCATGGAGCCCGGCAAATAAAAGAGGAAATGATGAAACGTCTGTTAAATAGTATTTTAGCCATCGCAGCATTCGCGCTGCCGCAGGTCGCCGCGGCGCAAGGCGCGCAGCGATTCCCGGAAATTCCGCTCGAACAGCTGACGCCCGAACAGAAGAAATGGGTCGACAGCGTTTCAGCGCCACCGCGCGGCGCCAATTTCAAACTGCCGCCCTACCGCATTTACATGCGCAGCCCCGAGCTCGCGGCGCGCATCACCGGCATGTCGGATTATCTGCGCTGGAACACCGAGTTTCCGGCGCGGTTGACCGAGTTTGCGATTCTGCTCACTGCACGCAACTGGAATTCGCACTGGATCTGGCGCGGTCATTACAAACTGGCGATCAAGGGCGGTTTCGATCCGCAAACCGGCGCCGAACTCGCCACCGGCAAAAAACCCGCAGCGATGCTTGAAGATGAAGCAGTGCTCTATGACATGGCGACAGAAATGTTCCGCGACAAAGCGATCACCGATGCGACTTACGCCAAAGCACTAGCGAAATTCGGCGAACGCGGCATCGTCGAACTGATCGGGTTGATGGGTTACTACGATCTCGTTGCAATGCTGCTGATCGCCGGCAAGGCAATACCGCCCGCCGATCCCGAAGTGCCGGTGCTGCAGGCAGTGGCGCGTTAGCGCGCCGCCTGGATCGCCTACTCGATCCGGATGCCGGCGCTCTTTACAACTTTCGACCACTGATCGCGTTCAGCGCGCAGGAAAGCGGCAAATTCCTGCGGCGAACTCGCAATGCCGTCGGTGCCGTCCTGCTCAAGGCGCGACATCACATCGGCACGCTGCACGCCTTTGACGATTTCCTTGTAGAGCCGGTCGATGATCGGTTTGGGCGTGCCGCGCGGTGCGACCATGCCGTGCCATTGCGTGACCACGTAACCGGGCACGCCGCCCTCAATCATGGTCGGCAGATCCGGCGCCGCCTTCGCGCGCTTATTGCTGGCGATGCCGAGTGCACGCAGCTTTCCCGAACGCACCTGGTTATAAATCGATCCGCCGCTCAAAAAACTGAACTGCACCTGCCCCGACAACAGATCGGTCAGCGCCGCGCCCACACCTTTGTACGGTACGTGCGTGACTTTGGTGCCGGTCGATTGGCCGAAGAGTTCACCGGCCAGATGCGCCAGCGAAGCGTTGCCGGTCGAGGCGAAATTCAGTTTCGACGGATTGGTTTTTGCATACGCCACCAGATCAGCGACCGTTTTGACCGGCAGCGAGGGATGCACAGTGAGTATGTAGGGGCCGCCGGCAACCTGCGACACGGCGTCGAAATCGCGATACAGATCATACGGCGTTTTGGCGACGATGCCATAGACCACCAGACTCGCCGACAACATCATCACCGTGTAACCGTCAGCCGCTGAATGCGCGGTGACCTCGGCGGCAATGCTGCCGCTTGCACCGGCACGGTTGTCGACCACCACGCTTTGCCCCAACGCTTCAGTCAGCGGCGCCGCAATCAATCGCGAGACGAAATCAAGGCCGCCGCCGGCGCCCGACGAGACGGTCATGCGGATCGGCTTGTTCGGCCATACGCTCTGCGCAGCGGCATTCTGCGCCGCACATGCAAATGCGGCGGCCACTGCCGCCGTCAAATAGATACTGGATGTTCTTTTCATGCGCACTCCGGAAATCTGCAAGGCGCAATTATACAGATGCCAAACCTTACTCCGGCTTGATGCCGGCGGCTTTGGCGACGCGCGCCCACTTTTCGGTTTCGGCTTTAAGCCAGGCGCCGAATTCCTCGGGCGTGCCGGCAACCACTTCGGCGCCGTCGTTAGCCAGCCGTGCGACGATTTCCGGCGTGCGCAACGCGGCGACCGCTTCGCGATTGAGACGCGCGATGATTTCCTTCGGCGTAGCCGCCGGTGCAAGCAGGCCGTACCATTGCAGCGACTCGTAGCCGGGCACGCCGGCTTCGGCGATCGTCGGAATGTCCGGCGCATTCGCCACGCGCCGCGCACTGGTCACGCCGAGCGCGCGCACCCGGCCGCTTCTGACGTTGGGCATGGTACCGAGCATCGAAGCGACGGTGACCGAGACGTGGCCCGACACCAGCGCGATGATCGATTCACCGCCGCCGCGGTACGGCACGTGCAGCATGCGCGTGCCGCTCATGAACAGAAAAAGCTCCATGCCCATCTGCGGATTGGTGCCGAAGCCCGGCGAAGAATAATTCACCGCACCCGGCTGCGCTTTGGCAATGGCGATGAGTTCCTTCACGCTCTTCGCCGGAAACGACGGATGCACGGCGAGCAGCAGGGTCTGGATCGCGGCGTGTGTGATCGGCGCGAAATCGCGCAGCGCGTCGTACGGCACCTGTTTGAATGTCGCCGGATTGATCGCAAGCGTGCTGATGCCCATCACCAGCGTGTAGCCGTCGGGCGGCGCTTTCGACGCCAGTTCGCCGCCGAGCATGGTGCTCGCACCCGCGCGGTTGTCGACAATCACCTGCTGGCCAAGGCGTTCAGAGAGTATCGGCGCAATCGCGCGCGCCACCGCATCGGCGCCGCCGGGCGGCGAAGTCGGCACGATGATGCGGACCGGACGGGACGGGTATGCGCTTTGAGCGTTGACGCACGTCGCGGTGAAAAGACACGCCACGGCAACCGCGATTTGCAACCGTGGAAGCATCGTCATTTACGTATCCTCCCTCTTCATCGCGCAAATTGCAGTTCCACACCCCACGACGTTCAACGACGAACTTCAACTTCGCCGGGGGCAGCCCGGCGGCTGGTTACTTTTCTTGAACCGCCAAGAAAAGTAACCCAAAGAAGCGGCCCCCGGTTCGCCGGTCCTTCGGACTCCCCTGTGCTGCTCGCCACGCCGGGCGGCTGCGGAACTCGCCCTCGCAAACAACGCGAGGGCTCAGACAGTCCTCGCCGACTTCCCCCGGCGCGCCTGTGCTGCTCGGCGGCTCTCAGGGGGAACCAAAATCATCGCGCGCGCATACACCAACGCAGCTCAGTACTTCCCGTCGTGCGACGCCAGCGCAATCGTTGCCGGCTTGCCGGTGCGATTGCTGAAAGCGTAATTGCTACCGCGGATGATCGCGAACTCGCCTTTTTTCAGCGTCACGTCCTGCGTGTCGAGCACCAGCACGATTTCGCCGTCGGTGACGAGCGCGAATTCGAGCGTCTCGGTTTTCTGCATATAGGGATGTTTCGCATTCGCCGACCACGTCGACGCCTGCGGCGAGCCCATCGCCTGAAAGAATGCGGCGACTTCCTTTTGCCCCACCTTGCCCTGCCACGATGTATCCGGCGGATAAGTTACCGTGCGCATGACCGAACCGTTTTTCGGCGGCGTCAGCGCATGCGGCAGATGCAGGGTCTCGAGCACGATTTTCGCCGGCGTGCCGTCGGTGACCCACAAACGCTGCGACGCATAACCGGAGCGCGCCGGATCGGTGCGCACGTCAGATGTAGCGGCATCACTCGCCAGCGTCGATTTGTTCGCCACTTTGTCCAGACAAACAATGCGGCGCGTGGGTTTCACGCCGTTGGGTACTTTGTGATTGGCCGCTGCCGTCATCACGCGATCATTGCCCTGCGCGAGGCCGACCGGGCCGTCAACAAAGGTTGCTGCAATCATGTCGAACATGACAAGCGCGCCGCCGTCCTGCCGGCTCGACCACTGGTGCCAGGCGCCGACGTCGATAACGACGTCACCGGGTTCCCATTCGACTTCCTGATCGTCGAGCACTAGCGTGCGTTTGCCTTCAAGCACGATGGCGTAATCGATTGTTTCGGTTTTGTGCATGCCGCCGGAGTAAAGATTATGGCCGCCTCTATCCCAGGTGCGGCCGGGCGGACGGATTTTCGGCGCGTGCGGCGCGACAATGTTCGGGTCGGTCGCGGCGTTGTAATTGGCAGGCTTGCCGACGCCCTGCACGACACGCAGATGTCCGCCGGCGGGCGGGCCGGGAAAATCATAGTGCAAACCGCCGTCATCAGTACTCCCCGAGAGCGGCGCCGGGCTTTGCGTCCACACCCACAGATCGGTATGACCGCGGCCGGCACCCATCGAAGCTTCATGCGAATGCGGCGAGGCGCCGTCCCACGTCACGGTGGATTTTCCGCCGGCGTCGTTGCCGGTAACAACGCGGCGGATTGGTTTAATCAAACTGGTTTGCGACATTTCAATTCCTTTTAACCTGATTGTCTGCGCTATCGCGTTTCAATAATGCGATTTGTAACTGATGCCGTCCATTACCGCGAGCTCATCGAGTTCGATAAACGAACGTTTGGTTTCGCGGTCCACCGTGTACTGCATGCGGCGATGTCCGTCGGTGGTAGCGCGTATCGACAGCAGTTGCAGGCCATCCTTGCCGACCTGCCATTCGTGCGAACCGGCAATGCCGGCCGGCGCGTAAATCGCCGAGCCTGCGTGCACCGGAAATTCCTTGCCGTGATAATCGCGCACGATGGCGCTACCGGCCATTACGTAATAAAACACCTCGATGGCGTGCCAGTGCAGATGCTCGTGCACGCCGGCATTAAAATTGGCCACCGCCACGCGCACGCGTTCGCTCGGCCGGTCGGGACAACCGATCAAGGGACGCAGCGTCTGCCCGTCGACTACGCCGCGCGTTTCTTTTACATTGGCCTGATCGAATACCTGCAGCGTCGATGCGAATTCCACCATATTGCTTCTCCTTGCCTTTCGGATATTGAATTGACGGCCGCGCAGGGCGCGTGCGTGCGGCGAACCTGAATTACTGAACGACGATATTGCCTTCCTTGACGACCTTTTTCCACTTCGCAACGTCGCGCTCGATGATGCGCGCGAACTCTTCGGGCGAGGTGTGGGTGGCTTCGCGGCCCTCGGCGCGCAGACGTTCCTGCATTTCGGGCAGCGTCAGAATTTTTTTCAGCGCCTGATTCATTCGCGCCACCACGTCTTTCGGAATGCCGGGCGGGCCCCACATGCCGTTCCACGGGCTGGTTTCATAACCGGGCACGGTTTCGCCAATCGCCGGGATGTCCGGAAATTCGGGCGAACGCTTTTCGGTGGTAACACCGAAGGCGCGCAGCTTGCCGGCTTTGATGTGCGGCAGCAGTGCCGGCGCGGATGAAACAATCAACTGGATCTGGCCGCCCAATAAATCAGCGACCGCCGGCGCATCGCCCTTGTACGGCACGTGCACCATTTTTGTTTTGGTCAATTGCATCAGCAGTTCGGTCGCCAGATGCGTGCCGCCACCGATGCCCGACGAGCCGAAGTTGAGCGTGCCGGGTTGCGCGCGCGCGAGTTCGATGAGTTCCTTCAGGTTATTGGCCTTGACCGTCATGTTGACCGCCAGTACCCACGGCCCGCTGTGCAGCAGCGCAATCGGCGTAATGCCCTTCACCGGATCAAAGGGCATTGAGTAAAGTGCCGCGTTGGTGGCGTAACTGGTGGCGACGATGATCACCGTATAACCATCGGGATTGGCGCGCTGCGTGATGTCGGCACCCACCGAGCCGCCGGCGCCGGCGCGATTATCGACAATGAACTGCTGGCCGAAAGTTTCGGTCAGTTTCGCGCACAGAATACGCGCGACGATATCGGTGCTGCCGCCGGCGGCAAACGGCACCACCACGCGCACCGGCTTGTTCGGCCACAACGCGGCTTGCGCCTGCACCAATGCCGGCGCAACAGCAAGCGCCAGCAGCAACAGCATGCGAAACGGTTTCATTGCGGCGACTCCTCCGGATTGAACTGCCGATTGAACTGCCGATTGAACTGCCTATACGCAATCGTCAGCCGCTGAAGCGGCTTTTTTTCTGATCGTCGGGCATTTGAATCTGCCCGTCAAGCGGTGCCCGGCTTTACTCGTAAAACGAGCCCTTCATATCGGCGATGCCGCGATCGACCAGATACTGCATATCGGCCGAAGACTCCATGGTTTTGCGGTCGATATTGAACTGGATCGCGCGTTCTGCCGAAGTCGTGCCCTTGATCGTCAGGAGCGAGAGCGATTCCTTGATCTCCCATTCGTGCGCGCCGCGCAGGCCGGCGGGACCGAAGACGACGTCACCGGGACCGACTTCGCGGCTGTTGCCTTCGATGTCGCGCACGATGCCCGAGCCGGCGACGATGTAATGAAAGGTCTCGATCATGTGCCAGTGCAGATGCTCGTGCGTGCCCGGGCCGAAGGTGGCAAGACCGACGCTGATGCGCTCGGCCGGATGTTCCTTGCAGCCGGCAAGCTTCTTGATGGTAAGACCGGGAATCACGCCGGGAAAATCGGGTTCGTCGGCTTGATTGAATACCTGCAATTCGGATTTGATTTTTTTCATGCTGTCCTCTGCCCCCTGCGTGAATGTCGAATCGATGCCTGTGCAATGCGCCGCTATAATAGCGTGCGCGGCCCGCTTGCACATTGCCCTGCCCGCGACAAAATAAAAAACAGGCTTCGAAAGGAAATCATGGTCATCGTAGATACCCACGTCCACGTCTTCACGGACGACCGTAAAAAATATCCGCAGATCCGCGACACCGCGCGCGCCGGCTCGATCCCGACCATCAGTGAAATCGGCCAGACCGAATGGCCGGTGACGACGGTGGAAATACTGGCCCGGCTGATGGATGAAGCCGGCGTCGACAAGGCAACACTGGTGCAAGCCTATTTTGTTTACGAATACGACAACAGCTACACGGTGGATGCCGCGCGCGTCAATCCGAAACGTTTTGCCAGCGTGGTGGTGCTCGATCCGATGGATCCGAAGTCGCCCGACGAGCTTTCGCGTCTGGTCGAACAAGACGGCGTCACCGGCCTGCGCTTCATGCGCGGCCGCCTGCCGCAAACCTCGCTCGGCGAACCGGTGACCTTTCCGCTGTGGGAGCGCATGCAGAAACTGAAAATCCCGCTCGCCGTCAACGACCGTATCCACGAACTGCCGAAAATCACGCGCGCACTGGAACGCTACCCGGACGTCAAGGTCTGCTTCGAACACGCCTGGGGCCACAAGGTCGGCACGCCGCCCTATCCCGATCTCGCACCGCTGTTCGCCTTCGCCGGCAATCCGAACGTCTATATCAAGACCGCGATCAACAACATCGCCGCCGCGCGCGACGCCGGCGGCACCGCCGAAGCGCTCTACGAAAAACTCGTCCAGGTGTTCGGCGCCAAACGCATCATGTGGAGTTCGAATTATCCGGCACATCCGAAATTCAACAGCATCAAAAGCCGCCTCGATGAAGCAAAAAAAGTGCTGGCGTTTTTATCGGAAGAAGACCGTCGCTGGATTTTCGGTGAAACGGCGCTATCCGTGTTTCCGCATCTGCGCTGAGGGGAAACAATCATGGCCGGCAATATCACCCTCAAGGTAATGACCTCAAACGCGCTGCGCAGCGTATTCCGCGAACTCGTGCCCGCCTTTGAACGCGCACACAACATCAAAATCGACGCCAGTTACGATCCGGCCAAACGCGTGCAGATGCGCCTTGCCGCCGGCGAACGCGCCGATGTTGCGGTCAGCAATGCGCCAGCGATCGATCGCATGATCGGCGAAGGCCTGCTCGACACCGCAACGCGCCGCCAGTTCGCGCATTACGGCATCGGCATCGCGGTCAAAACCGGCGCGCCGAAACCCGACATCAGCACGGTTGAGCTATTCAAACGCGCGCTGCAATCGGCAAAATCAATCGCCTGCACCGTAGACGGCGCCAGCGGCATTTATTTTTCGGAATTGATCAAACGTCTCGGCATTGAGGACATGGTCAACGCCAAAGCCAGCCGCCAGCCCGGCGGACTTTGTGCCGAACAGTTGATCGACGGCCGCGCCGATATTGCGATTCAGCAGGTGCCGGAACTGCTCGCTGCCGGCCCCGGCATCGAACTCGCCGCCCTGCTGCCGGCCGAATTGCAGAAGATGAGCGTGTTGTCGGCCGGCGTGTTCACTTCATCAACACAGGCGGCTGCAGGACGCAGCTTCATTGATTTTCTTGCAACACCGCAGGCGTCGCGTTCATTCAAGGCAGCGGGCTTCGATCCGCTTTGACACCGGTTTAACGCCGACTCAGGTCAGCAGGCGGCTCAGCGCCCGCGGCAAATCGCCCGCATCACGCAAGGCCTGCACGCCGGGCCGGCCGAAAATCCGCCGCGCGTCGCTGTCCTGATTCGCCGCTACTGCAAGACAAACTACACGCACATCCCGCCGCGCTGCCGCGCGCACCGCATGCCGCGCATCCTCAACGAGGTAGCGCGGATCATGCACGTCAATGTCATACGGCTCGCCGTCGGAAAACAAAATCACCCAGCGCGGACCGCCACCTTGTTGTGCCAACCGAGCGCTGGCGTGCCGCAGCACCGCGCCAAGCCGCGTCGAGCCGCCCGCGCGCAGCGCCTGCAGGCGTATTTGCATCCCGTTACCTGCCGCTTCGTGCACCTGCTTCACCATGTTTACACGCACTGCATGACGCCCGCTCGAATTGAAGCCGGCAACCGTGCAATCCACACCGGCCTGCTCCAGCGCGTTCGCCAACGCGGCCACCGCAACCGTCGCGGTTTGCAACACGCTCTGTGCGCCGGCAACGTGCACGTCCGCAGTGGATGCGGACTGGTCGATCAAGAGCCACACCGCGGCGCGCGCGCTGTGGTCTTCCATCGCGCGATAAACGCGCGGCTCATCCGCATTGCGCCGGCGCCGTGCCACCTGCCAGTCGACCAGTGCGCCGAGGTCAAACCACTCGCCGTCGTCGCGGCGCAGCGGCGAGTTCACACGCTGCGCGAGCGCACGCAACGGTCGGCGCAGATGCGCGGTGATGTGCCGCATCAGCTCTGCGGAATCGATATCGACGTTCGCGGCCGCATGAGCGGTCTGTTCGAAAACACTGCACCAGCCCGGCCGCAGACGTGTTATCAAGCGATCCCATTCCGCATAACGCGTTAGCGTCTCCGGCGGCGTGACGGCGGGATCGTCGTTCTGCGTAGCAACGGCAACCTTCGCCGGCGGCGGCGCACTCAACATCTCGGCCGTCCACATCCAGCGATGGTCGTCGCGATAAGCCGGCGCCGAACGGTAGGTTTTCGCATTGAACTGCATGCGCATCTGGCCGATGTCGTGGCCCAGCCGCATCGCCGCGCTGCGTATGTCCGTAGCCGTCTGCAACAGCGGCAAGCCCTGCCGCCTCTCGCCGTAGCACAGGACACAGCCCTTGCGCACCCACGGATGCGGATCATCGTACGCGGGATCGGCAAGCGCGCGCGCAAGCCGCTGCAGCAGCGTTTCAAAATCGGCACCGCTTTCCGGCGTTGCGGTGTGCTGCGTCTTCCACAAGCGGGCGAGGCCCGGCAGTTCGGCGACCGCCAGCGCCTCGACGCGCGCATCTTCGAACAGCGCCATCAGTGTGCGCACGATCGCACCGATATGCCGAGCTACCGATCATCATGGTCTCGGCAAATGCCTTTGAAAGCCAGCATCCGCGCGACGAGTCTTCGCGCAATTGCGAATTCCTCGTCAAGCCGATCGTGATTCCGCGCCTGCTCGAACTGATTCGCAAACTGCTCGCGCTCGAATGGACAGTCGCGCCGGCCGAGCAATCGCTGCGCCGCGGCAACCTTAACAGCGACATTCCGGTGATGCGCATCGACAGGAATCATATCGAAGAACTCATTGCGCTGGGCAGCATCGGCTACGTGCGCGGCATCGAGTCCAAGCTCGCCTCGCTGCAGCGCCTGACGCCGGATTCCGGCGCTCTGTTGCATGAACTAGGCGGTTACATCAAAACATTCCAGTTCAAACGTTATCTCGACACACTCGAAGGATTGCGCGAACGTGAGCATTAGCATACTCAGGCGTTCGATCGTGCTGGTGGTGGACGATCACCCCGACACGCTGCAACTGCTGATCGACGCACTCGACAACGCCGGCGTCACCGTGCTGGTTGCCACCAGCGGCAGGCAGGCGCTCGATCAGGTCGTGCATCTGCTGCCTGATCTGATCCTGCTCGACGCGGTAATGCCTGGCATGGACGGCTTTGAAACCTGCCGCATGCTGAAAGCCGGTGTCGCCGCTGATGTGCCGGTGATATTCATGACCGGACTGGAAGACACCGAACACGTCGTACGCGGCCTCGAAGCCGGCGGCATCGACTACCTGACCAAACCGATTGTGCCCGACGAGCTGCTCGCGCGCATGCGCGTCCATCTGGCGCGCGCGCGCGAAACCCACGGCGTCAGAACCGCGCTCGACGTCAGCGGCCGCACCATGCTGGCGGTCGATGCGCAGGGCCGCATCAAATGGGCGACGCCGCAGGCGCAACAGATACTGGCGAAGCTGGGCGGCATCGACATCTCGGCCATGACCGGCAGCGGCAGCGAAAGCGAGGCCGCATCGGGCCACGCCAACGAACTGCCGCCGCCGGTGCAAGCCTGGCTCATGCGCAGCGGCACGGGCGCGGTGACACCGGCAAACGACAGCGTAGTGGCCAGCGCGCACGATCTGAAAATACGCTTCCGTTTGTTGAGCCGCGTCAGTGAAGACGAAATCCTGCTCGTCATCCAGCAGGCCGAACAGTCGGAAGTGGAGCGCGGCGGCATCGCAAAACTGCAAAAATATTTTACTCTCACCAGCCGCGAGGCCGAAGTGCTGTACTGGCTCTCGCGCGGGAAATCCAACCGCGATATCGCCGAGATACTCGGCATCAGCTACCGCACCGCACACAAACACCTTGAGCACGTTTACAACAAGATCGGCGTTGAATCGCGCTCCGGCGCAGCAGCCGCGCCAGTACGGATACTCGACCGGTGATCGCGTAATTCCAGATTGGCCGCGTCGAGCGCGTTAAATCGCCGGGGTCCGGTCAAAACGATGCAGCGTTAGCCTGTGCACACACGTGCACCGTCGCCGCGCGCGTGCGCACCCAGGTTTCCTGGATGATCAATGCATCAAAGCTGGCGCGGTGCCGCGTCAATGCCAGATCGTTAATGACCTGCGCCTTGACCTCGTGCCAGACCGCCATCTGTTCTTCCGAGAGGATCAACTCCAGCGGACTGACGAAGAATGTCTGGCACACACGCGCGTCGCTAAACAACTGCGTGAGCCAGGGCTGATCGACACCCCAGCAGTCGCTGTAAACCGTGCCATTGCCGAGCAATTCATTTAGACTGTGTGCGACCTGCAACGCGGGTTTGCCGTAAGTTAAAAGAATATCGCGCGGCAGCTTGTGCACCTTTTCCGCCGCGTCGTCCCAATGCGTCCAGCCCGGCTCGGGCGCAATCAGACTGCAGAACTTGGCGCCGGGCCCCATGACGACACCGACTTCGATCGGATAGCTGTGCGGGCCGAAGCCCGAAGCCTCGACATCGATGATGTACGGCCGCATGTTCTTGCGCATGGAACGGCTCCGGTCAGCCTCGTCGCGAAACGTATATCAATCGATTACGGCAGCAGGGGCTGCAACTTTAACCTGAATGACTGCACCGGCGGAACGATCGACGCCGCAGGGGCGGGCAAACTATTGCTTATCCGGTTTGGCAGCCTGCGCACTGGCCTCGCCTGCCGCTTCTTTCTTGAAATCGCCGATCACGCTTTTGAGCGGGCAAAAACCGACCACCGGACATTTCTTGCAGCCTATTGCCATTGCACCGGGACATAAAACCATTTGAGCCTCCTCTGCGCGCGGAATGCACACCGCCATTATGCGCGTTAGTGCGCCGGCGCAAACAATTTGTCATACCCGGCCAGCAGCGTCTGGCGCATGGTGCTGCCCTGCATGTTGGCGCCCGCGAGTCCGAAATAACGTTCTCTGCGATTGAGCAGCGCTTCGGCCTGGCGCACCGTCGCCGCGCCATACAGCAGGGTCAGCGCACGCCGGCTGTTTTCGACGCCATCGAGATTCATCGGGCTTTCGATGCAGCGATAAACCAGTCGCCGTGCATGCGGCATCTGGGCGTAGTGCTTGATCCAGTCGCAGCCTTCGATCTCGCCTTCCGGGTTGTAGAACGCATGCAGTTCGGAATTGAGCAATTCCGCCGGCCACTTGCCATCTTTGGTCGGCGCAAACCAGCGCTCCTGCGGGCAATGCACTAACGTGCCGGTTGGCGCGCGAGAATGCCGCTTTTCAGCGCCGGAGGACAGCGCGCGTTGCATAACCAATTCGCTGCCGCTACGCGCTGCGCTCATTCAGCGCGGATCGCTGCCTCGCGTATCAGTCTGCCCCACCTGATCATTTCAATGCGGATGGTCGCGGCAAATTCCTCCGGCGTGCCGGCGGCAACTTCGCCGCCGCCGTTGACGATGCGCTCGCGCACTTCGGCGCGCTGGATGATCTGCATCGCCTCCTGATTGAGTCTGGCGATGATAGCTGCGGGCGTTTTCGCCGGCGCCAGCAGCCCGTTGTAGGCGGTGGCCTCATAGCCGGGCAAACCCGCCGCCGCGACGGTCGGCAATTCCGGCGCGAGTGCGGACGGCTGCGCGCTGGTGACGGCGAGCGCACGCACGCGGCCAGCGCGCCAATGCGGCATCGCCGAGCCGGCGCTGGGAAAACTTAATTGCACTTCACCCGCGGCAAGACTGTTCAGGGCCGAGCCGGTGCCTTTGTAGTTGATGCGCACGATCCTCACGTCCGCCATCACGCGGAAGAGTTCGGCGCCGAGATGGTTCGACGACCCCGGCGAACTGGTGCTGTAGTTGAGTTCGCCGGGCCGAGCCTTCGCCAGCGCGATCAACTCGCGTATCGATTTCACCGGCAGCGACGGATGGACGACGACGATATTAGGTGAATTGGTCGCCAGCATCACCGGCGCAAAATCACGCAAGGGATCCCAGGTCACGCCGTCGCGCAAAAACGGCGCCAGCCACAACACACTGGTATAGAACAACAGCGTGTAACCGTCGGGCGGTGCCTTTGCCACCAGATCGACCGCGGCAATTGCGCGGTTCTCGACAATCACCTGCTGGCCGAGGCCCGCACTCAAACCCTGTGCGATGAGGCGCGCCACCGCATCCGGATAACCGCCGGCTTCGGTGGTCTGCATGCGAATGACTTTGGCCGGATAATTCTGCGCGGCTGCGGCGCCCGCAAACAACACGGCGGCAACAGCCAGCCGCCATGCGATTTGTCTGCGCGCCATCAGGATCAGGAAAGCGCGGCCACTGCTTTCCGCCGGAACAACTTATTGCGCCGTTGCGCCCATGAAATCGCGTTTGCCGATTTCAATGCCATTGTGACGCAGAATGGCATAGGCGGTGGTGACGTGAAAGTAGAAATTCGGCAACGCGCGGTTTTGCAGCAAATCGATGCCGACAAAATCGGTGTCCTTGCCCATCACCTTGATGGTCAGATTCTTGCTGTCGCTGCCGTCGATCTGCGCGGCGGTCAGGCCCTTGAGAAAGGTCAGGGTTTTTTCCACGCGCGCGGTCAACTCGGCCATGGTCTTTTCGTTCATTTCGATCGCGGGAGATTCGACACCGGCCAGCGCTGCAGCGCAGTTGCGCGCGTGGTCGGTCGCCTGCTGAATCTGCCGCGTGAAGCTGAACATGTCGGGAAACAGGCGGTAGTTGACCAGCGTGCCCTCGTCGTATTTTTTCTCGGTATAAACCGCTTGCGCTTTCTTCATGCAAAATGCGAGACCGTTCAAGTGACGGACGAATATCGGCACGGAAATACTGAACATCGAAATTGCCATTGCAAACTCTCCTCGAAAATAGTGGTGCGGCGGGTAATTATTTGTTGCGCGGGTCGCCGCGTCAAGCACGGCTCTTTATCTTTTGCACGCAGGCCCTCACAATAGCACGCCAAGGAAAACCTCATGCCCGCGATAAAAAGAAAAGACCAGGCCACCCTGCACTACCGCGTCGATGACTATACCGATCCGTGGAAACGTGCCGGCGCCATCGTACTGCAGCACGGTTATGCGCGTTCGTCGCAGTTCTGGCAGGCGTGGATTCCCTATCTATCGCGCTTCTACAAAATCGTGCGCCCCGAATTGCGCGGTCATGCCGGCGCGCCGGTTGATTACGACACCGCAACCGGCAGCACGCTGGAAAATTACGTCGCCGACGTCGTCGCCGTGCTCGACGAACTCAAACTCGAATCCGTGCACTACTGCGGCGAGTCCTTCGGCGGCATCATCGGCATGGCACTGGCGGCCGAACATCCGGCGCGCGTGCGCACATTGACCTTCGTCTCGTCGCCCGTCTATCAAAACCAGAAAAGCCAGGACGTCTACGCCGCCGGCTTTGCGACGCGCGAAGAAGCGCTGCGCACGCTCGGCACGCGCAAATGGGCGGAACGGATTTATGGCGCGCCGGAGTTTTTCCCGGCCGGCACCGCCGACGGTCTGCGCAGCTGGTACGTAGACCAGATCGCGCGCACCGATCCCGAAGTGCTGTGCGGACTCTACGGCCTGTTGCGCCACGCCAATGCGAGCGCACTGCTGCCGCGCATCGCCGCACCTGTGCTGGGCCTCTATCCAACCGCCGGCCTGCTGACCGGCAATGAACAGGAAGATCTGCTGCGCGCCGGCATCCGCGATTTGCAACTGATCCACCTGCCATCGGCATCTCACGCCATACTGACGCTGTATCCCACGACCTGCGCCAACCATCTGCTGCACTTCGCCGCGCAATACGACGGCATCACCTGCCGCGAACAATAATCGGATCGAGGAGAAACCCATGCGAACCCTGACCACGTTAGTTGCCTGCGCGCTGCTGCTGGCGGCCGGCGCAACCGCAGCGCAGGAAAAATTCCCGTCGCGCCCGCTGCGCATCCTCGTCGGCTTCGGTCCGGGCAGCGGCACCGACATACTGGCGCGCGAAGTCGCTGTAAAAATGGCTGAGCGCTGGGGCCAGGGCGTGGTGGTGGACAACCGGCCGGGCGCTGGCGCGGTGATCGCCTCTGAAATGCTGGCGCGCGCCACAGCCGACGGCCACAGCATGGCGATCGTGTCGCTCGGCCATGCCTTCAACGCGAACTATCTGCCGAAGCTGCCCTACGATACCTTGCTGGATTTTGCCGGCATCTCGGTGGTGGCCGACATTCCGAATGTGCTGGTGGTAGCGCCATCGCTGAAGGTAAAAACGATGCGCGAACTCATCGATAGCATCAAGGCAAAACCCGCGCAGTTCAATTTTTCTTCCGCCGGCATCGGTAGCGCAGCGCACATCAATGCCGAACTGTTCAATCAGGCCGCCGGTGTCAAAGTGCTGCATGTGCCGTACAAGAGCATGCCCGAAGCGCTGACCAATACAATCGGCGGTAATGTGCAGTTCGTGTTTGCTTCGGTCAGCGCGGCGGTGGCCCTGGTAAAATCCGAAAAGCTCGTCGCCCTCGCTGTCAGCACCCGGGCGCGCGTGCCGGCGCTGCCGGAAGTGGCGCCGATGGCGGAAGCGGGCCTGCCGGGTTTTGATTTCTCGCCGTGGTACGGATTTATCGCACCGGCAAAAACGCCGCAAACACTGAAGAACACGCTTGCCGCCGAAGTCGCACGCATCGTCGCCCTGCCGGACACCAAAGAACGCCTGCTCGCGCTCGGCGCTACACCGCGCCCGACTTCGCCCGCGCAGTTCGACGACATCATCCGCAGCGACGTCGCGCGTTTCGCCGCCTTGATCAAGGCGGGCGGACTCAAGGCCGAGTAAACGACCGCCGCGTTTCTTGACAGTGCCGCCGCGCACGCGGTATATCGAATGTTCCCCGCGCCGCGATTTCGCCGCAGGGCACTGCTGATGAGGCCATCATGAACCGCAAAATCACGCTGGTGACACCCGACGCACCATCGCCGCAACCCGCCGCAGCCGTGGAAATCGTGCGCCGCACACTCGATCCAAAGGGCATACGCCTGGGTGTGCTCGATAACAGCAAGGGCAACGCCGACCATCTGCTCGCCATGATCATCGAAGGCGTGCGTGCAGAAATTCCGCTCAAGTCGGTGGTGTCGCTGCGTAAACCCCACGTTACTTTTCCTGCAACCGCAGCGGTACTGAAACAACTCGAGGAGGAGGCCGACGTCGTCATCAGCGCGATGGCCGATTGAGGGGCCTGCACGTCGTGGAGTGTCCACGACATGACCCAGATGCATAAACGCGGCGTGCTCGCCGCAGTAATTTGCTCGGACCCGTTCCGCACGCTCGGCAAGACGCAGTCGCGCGTACTCGGCGCGCCCGATCTGCCGCTGGTGATGATCGCGCATCCGCTGGGCGGCCTGTCGATCGAGCAGGTACAGGGCCGCGCATTGGTGGCGATCCCGCAGGTTATAAAACTCATCAAGGAACAATTGAAGTGAGCAAGAATCGTAGCCCGGAAGGAGTGAAACGTATTCCGGGGTTCTGTATGCAGCCGCAATCCCGGAATGCGCTGCGCTCCTTCCGGGCTACAAAATACTCTGCGTCCGTTCTAGCCTGGGCCTCCAATGAGTAACCTGACCGATTTGCTGAAGAACGAAGGCGCGAGCCTCGACGCCGACGACGATTTCGAGGCGATCAACGCGCTCTATCTCGAGCGCGGCTGGACCGACGGCCTGCCGATCGTACCGCCAACCGAAGCGCGCGTCGAAAAAATGCTCGCTTACTGCGACCGCCCGTGGGACCAACCGATCGCAAAAATTCCGCCGCGCTGGGGCGAAGCCACACCGCTGCGGCTCGCCGCCAACGCAGTGATGGCTGGCTGCAGGCCCGAATATTTTCCGCTCTTCGTGCTGGCGATCGAAGCAATGTGCGAAGAGAAATTCAATCTCTATGGCGTACAAGCCACCACGCATATGTGCGCGCCGCTCGTCATCGTCAACGGCCCGGTGGCACGCGAACTCGGCATCAACGGCGGCCACAACGCTTTTGGTCCCGGCACGCAGAGTAACGCAACCATCGGCCGCGCGATTCGTCTGGCGCTGGTCAATATCGGCGGCGCCATTCCACAAACCGGTGACATGTCGACTTTCGGCTCGCCGGCCAAATACAGCTACCTCGTCGCCGAGAACGAGGCCGAAAGCCCGTGGGAACCGCTGCACGTCGAGCGCGGCTTTCCGCTCGAAGCGAGCACGGTCACCGTAATCGGCGCCGAGTGCCCGCACAACGTCAACGATCACGAAAGCCTCAACGCCGAAGGCATCCTCACCACAATCGCCGGCACCATGATGGATGCCGGCTCCAACGATCCCTGCTACGAAGCGCAGCCGGTCGCGGTCCTTGGCCCCGAGCATGCGAAGACCGTGGCGCAGGACGGTTTCAGCAAAATGGACGTAAAAAAATTTCTGCAGGCGCACGGCCAGTTGCCACTGGGTAAATTCTCGAAAGAGAACATCGAGCGCCGGCTGCGCGTGAAGATTGCCAACCGCTTTGCCAATGCGCCGCTCGACGCGCTGGTGCCGATGGTGCAGCGCGCCGAAGACCTGCTGGTGGTCGTCATCGGCGGCGCCGGCAAACATTCCGCCTATATACATACGTTCGGCGCCACCCAGGCGGTGACGCGCGCGCTGAAAACCAAAGACGGCAATCTCGCAAAATCGGTGCAGGATTTCAGGCAAAATTAGCCCTGCTCGCATACAACAAAGCCTTATCGGGAGAGGAATTGAAATGAAGATCAAACGCATCGAACACGTCGGCGTCGTCGTCAAGGATGTCGAAGCCAGCCGCGCGCTGTGGGAAGGCTGTTTCGGCATCAAACTCGACAGCGTCGAAATCAATCCGACCAAACCGGTGAAACTCGCGATTTACCCGGTCGGCGAATCGATGGTCGAACTCATCGCCGGCACCACGCCCGACAGCAAACATCAGAAGATGGTGGCCGACGGCAAAGGCGGCATCAATCACCTCTGCTTCGAAGTCGAGAACATCGACGAAGCATTGGCGGAATTGAAATCGAAAGGTATTCCGCTGCTGGACGAAGTACCGCGCCCCGGTCATGCAGGCTGCCGCATCGCTTTCATCGACCCGAAGGCCACCGAGAACTGCCTGATCGAACTCGCCGAACTGCCGAAGGACGGCGCGCACCACGCCTGAGCGCGTTTTAACGCGGGCGGCGCCAGCCGCTCTTTTTTATTTTCTACCTGCAGGTTTAAATGTCCCGCCCGCTAGACGACATCACCGTACTCGATTTGAGCCACGCGCTCGCCGGTCCGTACTGTTCCACCATGCTCGCCGATTACGGCGCCAACGTAATCAAGCTCGAACCACCGGGCGCCGGCGACCTGGCACGCGTCTGGGGCTCGCCGATGCCGGGCCCCGACTATTCGTATTTCGTGACGATCCATCGCAACAAGCGCAGCATCATCGTCGATCTGAAAAAACCCGAAGGCAAGGCGCTGTTCTTCAAGCTGGTCGAAAAAGCCGACGTGGTACTCGAGAATTTCCGCGTTGGCGCACTCGACCGTCTCGGCCTCGGTTACACCGAAGCAAAGAAGCGCAATCCCGGCATCATCTATTGTTCCGTTTCAGGTTTCGGTCAGGACGGCCCTTATCGCGACCGCGCCGCGCTCGACCTTATTCTGCAGGCGGAAAGCGGCATGATCAGCGTCACCGGCGAGCCCGGCGGTCGCGGCGTGCGCTGCGGCGTATCGATTGCCGATCTCGCCGCAGGCATGAACGCGGCCTACGGCGTGATGCTGGCGCTGCGCATGAAAGAACGCACCGGTGAAGGCCAGCATGTCGATGTGTCGATGCTCGAAGGCCAGCTCTCACTGCTCTGCACGACGATCGGCAATTATTTCGCCAACGGCGATCTGCCAACGCCGATGGGCACCGCCTATCCGGTGGTGGTGCCGTACCAGACCTTTCGCACCAGAACGCGCGACCTCGCACTCGCCATCGCCGGCCAGAAGCTGTGGAAAATTCTCTGCCCGTTGATCGGCGCGCCGGAACTCGAAAACGACCCGCTCTACGCCAGCGGCCCGCTACGCATGAAAAACCGCGTGCCGCTGATCGAAAAGCTGCAGGCGATTTTTCTGACCAAATCCTACGAAGAGTGGGAACCGCTGCTGCTCGCCAGCAACATTCCGGTCGGCGCGATCAACGACGTCGCCACGGTAGTCGAGCATCCGCAGGTGAAAGCGCGCGGCATCATTATCGAAACCACGCATCCGAAAGCCGGCAAGGTCAAGCAGGTGCGCTCGCCCTTGCGTCTGCCGGAAATGCCGCCGATGCCGGACACGCCGGCACCGCTGCACGGCCAGCACAGCACGGAAATACTGCGCGAAGTATTGAAGATGAGCGACGCCGATATCGCCGCGCTGAAGAAAAGCGGCGTCGTCAGCGGCGATTGATTTAACGCGCAGCGCATTTCTCACCGCCCCTTTCAAGGCGGAGGACGGGAGGGGGACGGGGTAATTCGTCCCCGAATGAGTAACCTACTTCCTGATCTGCGAAACGCCGATGGCGATCAGAAATTGCGCCATTTCCTCGCGGCTGCGCGTGAGATGGGCGCTGAATTCGGCGCCGTTCATGTAAACATCTTCATAGGCATTGCGCGCGACAAATTCCTTCCACGCCGCACTGTCGTGCACGCGTTTCAACACCGCCTCCATCGCCGCCGCCGCCTCTTTCGGCACGCCCGCCGGCATGGCGAAGCCACGACCGGTGCCGAGCACGATCGGATAACCGGACTCTTTCAGTGTCGGCACATCGGGCGCGAACGCGGCGCGCTTGTTGCCCGAAGTCGCCAGCAGCCTGATCTTCTTCGCTTCGACCAGCGCCTGCGTTT